>CP071184.1:1012500-1350000 GCA_017298655.1 Alicyclobacillus curvatus | reverse complement strand
GCCAAGAGATGCTCCGCTCCAATCAGCTCAGTGGTCTCGGAGAGGATGGATGTGCCGCCTGCCTTTACAACGAGATCGCTCACGATACCGAGGGCCGGGTTGGCGGAGATTCCTGAACAGGCGTCTGACCCTCCGCACTCGGTCCCGAGGATAATCGATGACAGTGGAACGGGGATTCGTGCTGCGTCTTCTCGTTCGGACACAAACACACGCGCTAGGCGAGCGCCTTCGTCGATAGCCCGGCGCATGCCCCCTGACTGTTGCAGTGTAATGACTCCGACACGTTTCCCGGCCGCCTCTGCGGCAGCCCCGATTGCATCGACTGAGAACGGTTCGCTGCCCCAGCCGAGCAAGACAACTCCGTAGATGTTAGGATGAGTGGCAAATCCCGTATAGACCCGTAGAGTTTGCTCGAGGTCGGTGCCCCACTGGTTTGTCCCGTGCTGGTTGCGCAGTGTGACAGATTCAGGTACCCTGCGGACAATTTGGTCTGCCACCTGATTAACTTCATAGGATACAGGTAGAATCAGGACGTGGTTGCGCACACCGATGCGGCCATCTGCGCGTACATAGCCGAATATGTCCATGTGAAGACCCCCAATCACGAACGGCTGGAACGAAATTACCTGACTTAGGATATAAGCAACAACCGTGCCATCTGCATGCGGAAAACATGACCATGGAAGCACGCTGAACAATAGAGTGAGGTTTACATGTGAAGATGGTGATGATACGTTTGTTACAAATTGAAACAATTGCGTTGCAATTCTGACCGTGGAGGGTTGCGGATGAAGATTGCTATGGTAGCTCCCTATCCTGAAATGGCTCGTGACGCAGAAGAAGTATGCCGAATGTACGGCGAACGAATTGAAATTTTGCTTGGCCGGATGAGCACGGGGGTTCAGGCGGGAAAACGTGCCATGCAGGAAGGGGCTGGCGTGCTCATCAGCCGTGGGGGCACTTTTGTGCTCTTGTCCAGGCAACTGCCGATTCCGGTTGTCGAGATTGCTGTAACCCCGTACGATGTGCTGCGCGCGCTGAGCAAAGCCCGCACAATGGGCACACGGTTTGGCATCGCCGGGTTTTATAATGTCATCGAAGGTTTGTCTGACTGGGGTCCATTGCTTAAGGTGCCGGTTGTTCCTGTTGAGATAAACGCAGATGACGAGGCGACGAAGCGAGCGGTGAAACAAGCGATTCGCGAGAACGGCGTCGATTGCCTGCTTGGTGACACGACCATTAAACAGTACGCGCAAGAACTCGGCATCCCTTGTGTGTTGATTGAGTCCGGAAAAGAATCAATCTGGCACGCGATTCAAGAAGGAAAGCGGATTGTGGCGGCTCGGCTCGCGGAACGAGAGAAACATGCTTCACTGCACTCGGTCCTGGACCGCGTCAACCAAGGGTTGATTGTCATGGAAGACGGTATTGTGCAGTTCACGAATCGTGTGGTGTCGCGGCTCGTCGGTCGCGACTCATGCGTAGGTCTCTGTGCGAAGGATTGCTTGCCGGCGACGCTTTGTGATTTCGTCTTGAAATGTGATGAAGCCCGCAGTTCAGACGTTGTTCAGATTGGGGGCAAGCTGTGGTTTGTGGAGAAAGACCACCTACTCGACGATTCCCGTTGTTTCGTAGCGCTCTATCCTGCGGACGATATTGAATCGATTGAGCGCCAGGTCAGACAGCAGCGACGGCAGGCGGCGGGTCATGTTGCGCGCTACACGTTTGATGATTTGTATGGACAGTCCCGTGCTATGAGATACCTGATTTTTCAGGCGATTCACTATGCGCAAACCGACTCATCTGTCCTCATCATCGGTGAGACTGGGACAGGCAAGGAACTGTTGGCGCAATCCATACATAACGCTTCCAACCGATCCGATGGTCCGTTTGTCGCGGTGAACTGCGCTGCACTACCTGGCAATCTGCTCGAAAGCGAGCTATTCGGATATGAGGAGGGAGCTTTTACAGGTGCACGCCGGGGTGGAAAACCGGGTTTGTTCGAACTCGCTCATAGGGGGACCATTTTTCTCGATGAAATTGGTGAGACGGCGCTTGGCGTTCAACAGCGTCTGCTGCGGGTGTTGCAAGAACGCAAAGTAATGCGCATTGGCGGGGAACGCGTGATTCCAATTGATGTACGCGTCATTGCGGCGACGAATCGACCTTTGTGGCAGTACGTGGAGGACAATAAGTTTCGCAAGGACCTGTTGTTTCGCATTGACGTCCTGAGGCTCAATACCGTGCCTTTGCGGGACCGACTCGAGGATATCCCGGAACTGATGGAACGCCTGCTCTACGACGCGTGGTACAAGCGCAATGGAATGGGCGTACGGCCGCGGGTTCATGCAGATGTTTACCCACTGTTAAAGCGCTACAACTGGCCAGGCAACGTACGTGAGTTGCAAAACATGATTGACTATCTGCTTGCGACGGCTGTGAGTGGGCACATCGATGTCGAAGCTGTTCGCGACTGGCAGGCCCAAAAAGCGTTTCCTGGTCAAGGTCTTGAAACAGCGATGACCACCACCACAATGAGAGGCGAACCACATGGGGAGATGGTGCCTGTTCACGTGCAGGCGGGAGTGCCAGTTGATGACACGCTCTTTGGCCACACGCCACTACATCAGTCGCCCGTCGGCCAGACCATGGATGAGATTCAACAATGGGCGATTGAACAGACACTTGCGGCAACGGGGGGAGACATGACCCGAGCTGCGCAAATTTTGGGTGTGAGCAGGACGACGCTTTGGCGGAAGTTAAAGCAGCGAGAAGTGTCCCCCAATGAGGACTGTATGACTCTCTGCGAGGACGATGGCATGACTCTTGCATGACGATTGTTCACAGGGAGCTCTGTTCGCAAGTTTTGCGCTGCACAGGATTTGTAGTCTTTCCAGATTGATTGGCAGGGAGAGGTTCTATGAGCGTCATTGAGGAGTTACTCGCGTCGGTGCCGATGCCGCAGATGGTTCGTATTCGGCAGCACTTTGTCACCCCGAGGGTGGACGTTATCCCGCCGGCGGTACAGTCTGCTTTTGCGCATGAAGGAGACAGGGTCATTTGGCCAAAGTCAGGCGAAATCGCTGTCGTTGTCGGCAGTCGCGGCGTCAACCGCATTGTAGAAATCACGAGGGCTGTCTGCAATCACATCAAGGAGCAAGGGCTCAAGCCGTTTGTTGTGCCCGGAATGGGGAGCCATGGAGGGGCAACAGCGGCCGGGCAGGCAGGTGTTCTCGCCGCGCTCGGTGTGACTGAAGAGACAATTGGTGCACCCATCCGCTCCTCGATGGAAGTCATTCAGGTGGGAGAACTGAGAAATGGGTTACCTGTCTACATGGACCGACTCGCCAGCGAGGCGGCAGGGATTGTCGTCATTAACCGTGTGAAACCGCATACGGCGTTTCACGGGACGTATGAAAGCGGCATCGTCAAGATGATTGCCATCGGTCTCGGCAAGCAAAAAGGTGCACAGGCGTGCCACAAACTTGGTTTCGGTCACATGGAGGACCATATCGTGCAAGCGGCAAAGGTCATTCTTGCCACCAACAAAGTTGTGTGCGGCGTTGCTGCGCTTGAAAACGCGCACGATGAGGTTGCGGAAATCGAGGTCTTGCCAGCCACTGAAATTTTCTCGCGTGAACCAGCGTTGCTAAATCAAGCAAAGAAGTATATGCCTCGCATTCTCGTCAATGACATTGACGTCCTTGTCGTCGACGAAATTGGGAAAGACATCAGCGGTGACGGTATGGACCCGAACATCACCGGACGTTATTCCACACCGTTTGCATCCGGTGGCCCGCGCATTGCCCGCATCGCCGTGCTGCGGCTCACGGAGAAGAGCCACGGAAATGCCAATGGCCTCGGCCTTGCGGACACGACCACAAAGCACGTCATGCACAGTGTGGATTTTTCCGTCACCTATCCAAACGCACTGACTTCCACAGTGATAGAACCCGTCAAGTTACCGATGGTTCTCGAGACAGATGGGCTCGCGATTGCAGCGGCCATTAAAACGGCCAACCTGCTGCGCGACGAGGATGTACGCGTCGTGCATATTCGCAATACGCTGCGCCTTGACGATATCTACGTATCAACTTCGCTGTTGCCGGAACTCGCGGGTCGAGATGACGTCACCGTTCTCGGCGAGCCGATTTTGTGGCCGTTCTCAGACAATGGCGACCTCGACACATCGCGGTTCTGGCACTCCTAAATGACTCGAAAGCGAGCGTGGTAGAAATGAAGGCGTTGGTATGGACAGGTGTCAGAAACATCGAAATACAGCAGCTCCCTGACCCTGAGGTCACAGCAAATCATGTCATCATACGGCCGTACTATGTCGGCATCTGCGGATCCGATTTGTCCGGCTTTCTCGGCGAACACGCGCTGCAAAAAGCTCCACTTGTCTTCGGCCATGAGTTTACCGGAGAAGTGGTCGCAGTCGGACATGGGGTCAACCATCTGCACACAGGCGACGTGGTGGCCGTGAACCCGCTAACCGGCTGTGGTCAGTGCGAGGTATGCAGGCGCGGGCTCCCGCAGTACTGTCCGGACAGGAAGCTGGTCGGGGTTCAAGTGGACGGTGCGTTTGCCGAGTACGTCTCCGTGCCGGCGGTGTCCTGTTTCAACACTGGGGACGCGTTGACAGCGGTTGTTACAGAGCCGCTCGCCTGCGGCGTACGCGCTGCACGACAGGCAGATGTGCATTTTGATGATGACGTCGTGATTTACGGTGCCGGCATGATTGGGCTGTTTTGTGCACAGGCGGCACGCTGGATGGGAGCGAGATCGGTCGTACTCGTCGATACCAACTCGAAGCGGCTGCAACACGGCGAGCGATTTGGTGCGAGCCATTTGGTGAATCCGCTTGAGGGTGCCGCCAGAGAGCAAATTGGCGACCATATTGGGCGTGCGCCGAACAAGGTCATTGACGCGGTTGGACTCGACGTCACACGCCGCGAAGGCGTGGATATTGCGGCCTGTGGGGCCAAACTGGTGTGGATTGGGCTTCATCAAAACGACACCACGGTACCGGGAAATATCATTGTGCGCAAGGAGGCCGCGGTGGTCGGTTCGTACTGCTACACAGAGGACGACTTTCGGGCAGCGAATCACGCGGTGGAGGCAGGTCTGGTTCCTGTGGATGAGACGTGGCTCGATGTCCGCATGGCGGACACTGTACAGTCGTGTTTCGAGGAGCAGATAGATGGGCCGGCCACGTATCCCAAACTGGTACTGACTTTCTGGGATGACATGATGAAGGCGGCAAAGCAGCACACACGTTGATTGGGGGCGGCGATGTGACTGAAAGTCGTTTTGGCAGAGGCCAGACGTCCTACGGAGACCCAGGGTTCAGCGATTTTCTGCGAAAAGCCTTTGCGCGGCACATGGGCTTTGATGAAGCAGATTTCGGCAAGCCGGTTATCGGCATTTGCAACACATTCAGTGAAGTGAACCGCTGTCACACGCACTTCCCAGTCCTTGTGGATGCGGTGAAACGCGGAGTCCTCATGGCAGGGGGCATTCCCCTCGAGTTTCCGACGATATCGCTTGGCGAGGTATTTCTCAGCCCAACCTCCATGCTGTATCGCAACTTGGCGGCCATGGACACGGAAGAGATGATTCGCGCTCAACCGCTTGACGGGGTGGTGCTCTTGACTGGCTGTGACAAAACAACACCCGCGGCACTGATGGGGGCAGCGAGTGCCGATGTTCCAGCAATTGTCCTCACGGGTGGTCCGATGCTAAACGGGGAGTATGAAGGGCGAGTCCTCGGTGCTTGCACCGATTGTCGGTTCTTCTGGCAAGAACATCGTGCGGGCCGTATCGATGCCAAGGAGCTTGAAGAACTGAACCAAGCACTCGCACCGAGTGCCGGACACTGTATGGTGATGGGCAGTGCCAGTACGATGGCCGCCTGTACGGAGGCTCTCGGCATGATGCTGCCCGGCGGCGCAGCCATTCCTGCTCCAGACAACCGCAGATTACGCCTCGCTGAGGAAACAGGACGGCAAATCGTAGCGAGAGTGAGAGATGGCTTGCGTCCGTCCGAGATCATGACAGAAGGCGCATTCACAAACGCCATTCGGGTGCTCCAGGCGGTCGGAGGTTCGACCAATGCGGTCATTCACCTGATTGCGATTGCTGGCAGACTCGGGATTCGACTGCCGTTGCAGCGGTTTCACGAGATAGGTCAAACGACGCCATTTGTTGCGAATTTACGACCGGCAGGCAAGTATCAAATGGAAGAGTTCTTCAAGGCGGGCGGAGTCCCGGCGGTCATGTCGGAGCTTGCGGCATTATCGCTGCTTGACTTGTCGCAAAAAACGGTGACCGGCAAGAGTGTCGGTCAGAACCTTGCGACGTACCGACGGCCAAAGCACGACAGCTATCGAGACGTCATCGCATCCGCGGCAAGACCCATTGCAAAAACCGGCGGAATCTCCGTTCTCTATGGAAATCTTGCACCGCGTGGAGCGGTCATCAAGCCAAAAGCTGCCTCCCAGCATTTGCTACATCATCGGGGACCCGCTGTCGTATTCGATTCTGTGGCCGACATGGAGGCGCGCATTGACAGTCCGGACCTTCCGGTCAGCGCGGACAGCGTACTGGTCTTGCGAAACGCGGGGCCAGTCGGCGCACCGGGCATGCCCGAGGCCGGCATGATTCCCATTCCGAAAAAATTGCTCGAGTCCGGCATCAGGGATATGGTGCGAATTTCGGATTGCCGTATGAGCGGTACCGCGTTTGGTACCGTGGTCCTCCACGTGACCCCGGAATCTGCCGTCGGCGGCCCGCTGGGACTGCTGCAAGATGGGGACACCATCGAGCTTGACGTTGACGTAGGGACACTCTCGGTGGACTTGTCGGATGCAAGTCTCGCTGCGAGGCAAACAGCGAATGGACAGAGCGGGCTGCAGACCATCGCACCGCGTGGTTACACACGACTCTATCAACAGCACGTGCTGCAGGCCGATGAGGGATGCGACTTTGACTTCCTTCGCAATGCGACAGATTAAGGGGGGAGTGCCTTGAGTGGGACTACTGTGGGGATGGAAGTTGTGAATCGACTGCTTGACCCGGTACCGCTTCCGCTGATGGTACCCGTACGCCAACGGTTTGACGACACGCATATTGAGGACGTGGCTTCAGCCGTAGGGCAAGCTTGTGACGAAGGTGGGGTTCGCGAGCGCATTGTTCCTGGTACGCGAGTGGCGATTGGCGTAGGCTCGCGAGGCATTGCAAACCTGCCTCTCCTCGTCCAAGCTGTGGTCGAAATCGTCAAGGCTGCTGGGGCCCATCCGTTCATCGTACCTGCCATGGGGAGTCATGGCGGGGCGACGGCTGAGGGACAACAAGCAATGCTCGAACACCTCGGCGTCACAGAGTCTCATGTCGGGGCGCCGATTTTGTCCACAATGGAAGTCGTGGAACGAGGCAGGTCGGCCAGTGGTCTACCTCTCTACGTTGACAAGTTCGCCGCAGATGCGGACGGCATCATCTTGATAAACCGCATCAAACCCCACACGTCGTTTCGAGGTGTGGTCGAGTCTGGCCTGCAAAAGATGATGGTGATTGGGCTTGGCAAGCAAAAGGGGGCAGATGCCACACACGCGCTTGGTTTTGGGTATATGTCCAGTAGACTCGTTGAACTCTCGCATGTTTTCATGGCCAGACTACCATTTTTGTTTGGCCTCGGGGTCGTCGAAAACGCCTATGACAAAACCGCGAAAATCGCGGCCATCCTCCCCGAGCGGCTGCAGGAAGAAGAACCACGCTTGCTCAATCAAGCCAGGCAATGGATGCCGCAGATATTGCTGCATCCACTTGATGTCCTGGTTGTTGATGAAATCGGCAAGAACATTAGTGGTACAGGAATGGACCCGAACATCACTGGGCGCTTTAACAATGAGCTCATCAAGAGCGAACGGACGATTTCTCGCATCGCGGTGCTCGGCCTCACGGAAGAGTCAGATGGAAACGCATCCGGCCTCGGTTTAGCGGATGCAACAACGACCCGTGCACAGAGGTCTATCGACAGGGTCAAGGGGTATATGAATGCACTGACGTCAACAGCAATGCCGTCTGCAAGACTTCCTATGGTGCTGGACACAGACAGGCTGGCCATTCAGGCGTGCATCAAAACTTCGCTCGCGCCGGACTTGAACATGATCCGATTGGTGCGTATTCAAAATACGCTCCGTCTTCAGCACATCTTCATTTCAACGGCCTTGCTGGATGAGGCTAAGGAGCACCCCGATGTCGAGGTGCTCGGGCCGGCGGTTCCAATGTCGTTTGATGGCTCTGGAAGTATATCCGCATGTGACTTTAAAAGAGGTGCTTTTTGATGAAACAGTTTCGTGTTGCGCTCATTCCTGGTGACGGTATCGGGACGGAAGTTGTTCCTGCTGCAGTTCGGGTCCTTGAAACCGCCGCCCGACTGCACGGCGGGCTGCAGTTTAAGTACGAAGAGTTTCCATGGAGTTGTGCGTATTACCTTGAGCATGGAAAGATGATGCCGGACAACGCCATCGACATTCTGTCGGACTTCGAACTGATTTTTCTCGGGGCGTGTGGCTATCCAGGTGTCCCTGACCACATTTCTCTCTGGGGGATGCTGATTCCCATTCGCCGCCGCTTTGAACAGTACATCAATCTGCGGCCGGTTAAGACCCTTCGCGGTGTGACGTCGCCACTTCGTTCTGAACAGGCCAGTCAAATCGATTTTGTCGTTGTGCGGGAGAACAGTGAGGGTGAGTATTCCAATATGGGGGGTAGAATTCACGAGGACACCCCGTATGAAACCGCCGTCCAGATGAGCTATTTCTCAAGGATGGCCGTTGAACGCGTGCTCGGGTATGCGTTTGACTTGGCAAATAGCGCACCGCGCAAGCGCCTTACCGTCGCGACGAAGTCGAATGGCATCATTCACACGATGCCCTTTTGGGATCAAGTTGTGCGAGAAATTAGCCCGCGCTACGGGGATGTCGAGACCCGAATCACGCATGTGGACGCGCTCGCTGCCTATTTCGTGTTGTATCCACATGAGTTCGATGTTGTGGTCGGCTCAAATCTGTTTGGTGACATTCTGACTGACCTTGGCGCTGCGATTATGGGCAGTGTCGGCATGGCCCCCGCAGCAAATCTAAATCCAGAACGCAAGTTTCCATCGATGTTTGAACCCGTACACGGGTCAGCTCCGGATATCGCCGGAAAGGGGATTGCAAATCCGATTGGTCAGATTTGGACCGCCAAGATGATGCTCGATTTTATCGGTGAAGCAGAGCTTGGTGCGAAATTACTCACAGCTATCGAAGACACGCTCGTAGGCGGCGTACTTACACCTGACATCGGCGGCAGTGCCACGACCCATGAAGTCACGGAAGCCGTCATCCGTCACTTGTTGAAAGCTTGATAAAGCGCAGATTGACACCTGAAGTTGCGAGGAGATGCCAATGAAGATTACCCAGTTGGAGCAATTTCGTGTTCGGCCTCGCTGGCTGTTCCTAAAAATCACGACAGATGAAGGAATTTCTGGATGGGGTGAACCTGTCGTGGAGGGACGTGCTTCCACTGTTGAAGCTGCCGTCGAGGAACTGTCCGATTACGTAATCGGTAAGGACCCGCTGAGAATCGAAGACATCTGGCAGATGCTTTATCGAGGCGGGTTTTACCGCGGTGGCGCGGTTTTGATGAGTGCGCTGGCAGGTATCGATCAGGCGCTCTGGGACATCAAAGGAAAGTACTACCGCATGCCGATTTATGAGTTTCTCGGCGGAGCCGTGAGAGACTCGGTTCCTGTGTATTCCTGGATTGGCGGCGACCGACCCGCAGAAGTCGCACTGGCTGCCAAAGAAAAGCAGGCACAGGGATTTCGCGCGGTAAAAATGAACGCTTCTGAGGAAATGAACTATATCGATTCGTACGCGAAAGTGGAGCAGATTGTCCAGCGTGTCGCCGCCATTCGAGAAGTGACGGATTCGGACTTCGGCATTGCCGTCGATTTCCACGGTCGCATTCACAAACCGATGGCCAAGGTCATTGCCAAGGCACTGGAGCCGTTTCACTTGATGTTCATCGAGGAGCCAGTCCTACCTGAAAACAATGAAGCGCTCTGCGAAATTGCCCACCACACGACAATTCCTATAGCCACAGGAGAGAGAATGTACTCAAGATGGGACTTCAAGCGGGTGTTTCAGGATGGCTGCGTGGACATCATCCAACCTGATGTATCGCACGCGGGGGGCATCACAGAGTTGAAGAAAATTGCGGCGATGGCTGAAGCATACGATCTCGCTGTTGCGCCTCACTGTCCACTTGGCCCCATTGCACTGGCCGCGTGTCTGCAAGTAGACTTTGCAACACCAAATGCGGTCATCCAGGAACAAAGTCTTGGGATTCACTACAACCGTGGAAGTGACCTGCTTGACTATCTTGCGGATGCATCGGTGTTTCAGTATCGCGATGGTCAGGTACCGATTCTTAAAGGTCCCGGCTTAGGAATTGAAATCAACGAGGAAGTTGTTCGGAATGCTGCCAAATTGGGGCATCGGTGGCGTAATCCCATCTGGCGTCACGCAGACGGAACCATCGCCGAGTGGTAAAATACTGGGCAAGCAGCAAGTGCTATAAAAAGGAACAGCACCCGGTCTTCATAGGCGTCTCTATTGAACTGCGCCTATCAAAGTCGTTCTACTAGGAGAGAAATTATGAGTTTGGTTCCAAGAGCCTTTATCGCAGGTCATGGGAAGCTGCCATCCGGTTCTGCGGCAAAAGCCGCGTATGACACGCTCGCTTTAGTGGTGGAAATCGAGATGAAACACGCCGTGATTTTAACCGTGGAATGCACTTTGGCAACCGAGGTCGGTCGCATTTTCGTGGCTAACCTCCTTCGCGGTTGTTCGCTCAGGGACGGTGTGGACGGAATGATAGAAGAAATCAAACTGTCTTATCACGGAGCGGCAAAAGGTGCACTTATCGCCGCTTTGAAAGACCTCGAAACGGAATATGAGCGCCTGTCAGCCAGTTGAATTCTGTTTTCTGTCATTGTTAAGTCCTAAATAAAGATGTAGTATACACACAAAGATGAATACACCGTGAAGACTGTCATATTTTGAGTTGCTCAACTCCCGTTGAGTAAGGAATCAAAAATGCACCAGTCGGCCGTCGTGGCTGCTGGTGCATTTATTTTTTGTCTGTTAGAAGGACTGGATGTTAAGGAGGAAAGAGATGGCTCTAACAACAGTGCAGCAGGAATACGACGTAATCGTCATCGGTGGCGGGAACGCAGCGCTGTCTGCCGCCTTGACAGCCCGAGATGTCGGAGCAAGAGTGCTTGTCGTCGAACGGGCCCCAAAATTTTATCGCGGCGGCAACAGCCGCCATACAAGGGACTTTCGTATCATGCATGAAGGCCCAAATGACTTCATGATGAGCAGCTATTCTGAAAACGAATTTGTCGAGGACCTGCGTCGGGTGGCGGATGGAGAAATCAATCACGGTCTCGCACGGTTCATTGTGTGCAAGTCTGCAGAACTACCCGAGTGGCTGACTAGCCAGGGGATACGCTGGCAATCACCACTCGCTGGAACACTCCATCTCGCTCGAACAAACATGTTTATGCTTGGCGGTGGTCGAGCGATGATGAATGCTTATTATCAGACGGCTAAGGAAAAGGGTATCGAGGTCTGGTACGACGCGCTCGTCGAGGACTTGTTGATTGATGGTGAAGACTTTGAGGGCGTTCAAATCCGGTGCGGCGACGAGCGTGTTCTGGTCCGCGCTCGCGCTGGTGTTCTGGCCGCGGGAGGATTTGAGGCAAATATCGACTGGTTAAAAAGGTATTGGGGTCCGGCAGCTGACAATTTTATCATTCGCGGGACTCCGTACAATCAAGGCAACATCATTGAAACGATGTTGCGGTACGGTGCGGATCCGGTTGGGGAACCAGATGCATTTCACGCCGTGGCCGTCGACGGGCGCGCCCCGCGTTTTGACGGTGGCATCGTCACGCGTTTGGATAGCGTTCCCTTCGGCATTGTCGTCAACAACGAGGGTTTCAGGTTCTATGACGAGGGGGAGGACTTCTGGCCGAAACGTTATGCCATCTGGGGTGGCCTGATTGCGAGGCAACCCGCGCAGATTGCATATTCAATCATTGACAGCAAGGCCATGGGCAGGTTCATGCCGTCGCTGTTCCCTCCGATTGTCGCGGATACTCTCGGTGAGCTTGCCGACAAGCTCGGGTTAAATCCTGCTCAGGTGAAAGAAACAGTGGAACGTTTCAATCGCTCGGTGCGCATGGGGCACTTTAAACCAGGAGAGCTTGACGACTGCAACACGGAAGGACTTACACCGCCGAAGAGTCACTGGGCGATTCCGATTGACACAGCCCCATTTTATGCGTATCCGCTCCGGACTGGGATTACCTTCACGTACCTGGGTTTACGCGTCAGCGAGCTTGCCAAGGTTCAAATGAAAAATAAACGAGAGTTTTCCAATCTGTTTGCAGCGGGCGAAATGACTGCGGGAAATGTTCTGGGTCGTGGGTATTTGGCGGGATTTGGCCTGACTCTGGGCGCAGTGCTGGGACGAATTGCAGGGGAGGAAGCGGCGAATGTCTCTCGATGAACTCGTAGTGGACGGGAAACGGCAAATGCAGGTATGTAATGCCTGTCGTTACTGTGAAGGGTATTGTGCCGTGTGGCGAGTGATTGAATGGCGGCATGAATTGAGCGACAAAGACATGGCCTACCTTGCAAATCTGTGTCACGACTGCAGGGAGTGCTTGTTTGCTTGTCCGTTTACAGCACCACATGAGTTTGGTGTCAATCCACCAAAGCTGTTTAGCGGTCTGCGCGAAGAGGTTTATCGGAAGTACGCATGGCCAGCTGGACTTGCCAAGGTACTCGCGAATTCCAAAAGTCGTTTCTGGCTCGTTAGCGTTACGTCATTTGTCCTGTTACTTGTCAGTGTATTTTTGATGAACAGGGCACCGGGACTGTTGAATTCCCATCAAGGGCCCGGCGCTTTCTACAGGTTGCTTCCGGAGATGTTTCTTGAAATTTTGTTTGGAACACTTGGCCTCTGGTTCACCACGGGATGGTTGATTGGAGCGGTAAGGTATTGGAACGACATCAAAGCGTCGACGCCTACAAGCGTGTTACCTAGAGACGTACTTCGAGCGACATCCTACGCCCTAAAGTTGCGGTTCCTTGGTAAGGAAAGTACGGAGGAGGAATTTTCTCTCCGTCGAAAATGGTTTCACCATGCGGTGTTTTATGGTTTTTTGCTCGACTTTGCGTCAACGACGCTTGCAGCCATCTACGCTCACGTGCTACACGTGCAAGCCCCGTACCCGGTACAGAACCCGGTGGTGATTCTCGGTGTCCTTGGCGGCGTAGGAATTCTAATTGGGGCCGCCGGGCTCCTGTACACCAAGTCAAGAACCGCTAGTGCCAATGTGGATGAAAGGGCCAAGGGCTCGGGAAGAGCCTTTTCAGTTTCGTTGCTGATGGTGGCTGCAACTGGCATGTTGGTGCTTCTGCTCCGCGATACAAGAGCCATGGCCATTATTCTGGCGGTACACCTGAGCACGGTTGCGTCATTGTTCTTTACGGCTCCATATTCAAAGTTTGTACACACTGTCTATCGCTATTTGGCACTGGTTCGCTATGCGCAGGAAGAGCGTGAGGCAGGAGAAGCCGCGGCAAACCCAGTTGGAGTGGGTAAGACGCTTAAACACAAATTTGTGAATAGAGGTTGAAGAAAGAAAAGATTTATATTATTATAAATATTAATTCATTACAGCGGTGCTGATATCGAGGCATTGCGGTCTCCCTGCAATGTACAATCGATATTGGCCCATCGGTTGTGATATCCAAGCGAATATGGAAATGTGCTGTTTCGCGTGAGTCGCTAGATAACCTCTAACGAATAATCGTGTGAAGCCCAGCATAGCCCATTGGGGCGTGCTGGGCTTTTCTTGCGTTCTCGGGAGTGTATAACATGGACTGGACGAGTTTACCGTGTTCGATTTACCGTGGAGGTACAAGCAAAGCCCTACTCCTTCGTCAACAAGACCTGCCGAAAGACCCGAAGACTCGCGACCAAATGATTCTCTACTTGTTCGGCAGTCCGGATGCCAAACAAGTCAATGGACTGGGAGGGGCGACGCCAACCACCAGCAAATTAGGGATTGTTAAGGTTTCTTCGAGGCCAGATGCGGACATTGATTACACATTCGGCCAAGTGAGTATCGATACAGCATTTGTCGATTACCGACCGAACTGCGGAAATGTTTCGTCGGCAATTGGACCCTTTGCGGTTGAACAAGGCATGGTGCCGGCACATGAAGATGGGTGGATAAGCGTTCGCATATATAACACCAATACCGACTCCTTGATTGTTTCGCGATTCCTCGTGAACCATGGACATTTTGTCCCGGACGGAGAGACAACTATCCCTGGTGTACCTGGTACCGGTTCTCCCATCTACTTGGATTTTTTTGATGCAGGCGGGAGTGTCACAGGAAAATTGTTTCCGACCGGGCGTAGAGCGGATGACATCACGCTCCCCGATGGGCGGACGTTTCATGTGACGGTCATCGATGTTGGGAACTTGACGATTCTCATGGACAGTGACGAGTTGTCCTTGGAAGGAACGGAAATCTCTGAACAGCAGTTGAAACACGCGCTGCCGACCATGGAACAAGTTCGCCAGCAGATCGGAAGAATGCTCGGTGTTTTTCGCCAGGGGGAAGTGGTCACTCCGACGACCCATGCGTTGCCGAAAATCGCTGCTGTGCAGTCTGCGAGAGACTACCAATCCTCGGATGGACGGACGATTCCAGCTAAGGACTGCGACATTACGGCCCGTGTGCTGACGATGGGCAGGCTGCATCCGACGTATGCGGTCACTGGCGCCATGGCGCTAACCGTGTCAGCGAAATTTAGCGGGACTATAGGCTTTGAAAAAGCGTCACTGAATTCACGAAAGTCACATCGGTTGAGGATTGGTCATCCGGCTGGAGTCCTCGAAATGCAAGCCGAGGTGACCGATTGCCCTGACCCCAGAGTCTCACGGGTGACGCTGATTCGGACCGCCCGACCGTTGATTACCGGGAACGCATCAGTGCCGGTATTTAGGGGGGTGGTCTCCTAGGCTACTGGCCTCTACGGGATGTATACGCTTGCAAGCAAAATCAGTGCTAAATGGCTAAGGGGGAAAGTGCATGAGCGACAAGTTTTCGATTGGAGCACGACTCGAACGACTGCCGATTTCATCCTATCATCGATATGTAATCTGGGTCCTCGCGTTTGCGTTTTTCTTTGAACTTGGCGATATCAATACGCTGTCGTACACGGCTCCTGCAATTCAGAAAGCATGGCATCTAAAACTGTCTTCGATTGGCACCGTCACGTCTGCTACATTTCTTGGCATGTTCCTTGGTGCGTCCGTCATTGGCTACGTTTCCGACCGCATTGGACGCAAGAAGAGCCTCATTTTCACTGTTCTTGTGTATTCTGTTTTTTCACTGTTGAACGCTTTTGCAACAAACATGTCAATGCTTTTTATTACGCGGCTTGTAACCGGTTTCGGACTTTCTGCCATGACGGTGGTTGGAATTACGTACATTAGCGAGGTCTTTCCAGCGAGAAAGCGCGGTACGTACCAGGGGTTGATCATGACGATTGGACTTTGTGGCATTCCCATCACAGCTTACGTCGCGCGATTTTTGGTTCCGGCGGCACCGTGGGCTTGGAGGCTCGTGTACGTTTGGGGAGCGCTTGGTTTTATCTGTGCCCTTTTGGCCATTTGGATGAAGGAGTCGCCGCGTTGGTACGAGAATCGGGGTCGTCAGGAAGAGGCAAATCTCTTGATGAGTGCGATTGAGGACGAAGTCTCAAAGGAAAAAGGCAAGCTTCCAGAACCGAACAGGGACCTTGCCGCTCTGGCAACTCGGCGGGGCTACGGAGAACTCTTCTCGGGTCGTTACCTCGGCAGGACCATCGTGTTGTTAATTCTCTGGATTTTGCAAACACTCGGATTCTATGGGTTTATGGCCTGGGTGCCGACGCTTCTTGTTGCGCACGGATTTTCTCTCGTTCACTCGCTGGCTTGGTCTTCTGCGATGTCTATCGGTGCAGTCCCCGGGGCATTTATCGCGTACTTGTTATCGGATAGAATTGATAGAAAATGGCTGGTGGCCTTCTTTGGACTCGTCATTTCAGTCAGCGGCTTGCTCTACGGACTTACCTTTAATACGACCATGATTGTCGTGTTTGGATTTCTCGTCGCCATGTTTATTCAGACATTTGCACCGCTCCTTTACGCCTACACCCCAGAGTTATACCCTACGGAAGTCCGAAACTCGGGTTCCGGCCTTGTGTACGGGGTTGGGCGGTTGGCAAACGTCGTCGGTCCTATGATTGTCGTCTTTTTCTTCAACACGTACGGCTATAAGAGCGTATTCGTCTATATTGCAGCCACTTGGATTCTTCTTGCCATCGTCACGGCGCTTTTTGGGCCGAAAACAAAAGGGCGGGCACTCGAAGTGGTGAGTGCATCCGTACCAGGAGTTCAGGCCTAGTCTCCTGTGATTTCACTTAGATGGGAAATCGACTGGCAAGGTGCGATAGTGCACCTTGCCTTCGCGCATTTACAAGCCATCTCAAGCGTGTGATACTGATGCCAAAGCTGATGTCAAGGCATGGATACCAAGGCGGCCATCAATTCGTCTGATAGGAAAGATGATTGAACGCATCAATGCAGGGGAGAGGAGTGGGATTGTGCCAAACTATATTTGCACGGCGTGTGGTGTGCAATATCCCGTATCATCAGAACCGCCCGAGGTGTGCCATATCTGTAACGAAGAGCGTCAGTACGTGAATCCAAACGGGCAGTCTTGGACCACCCTTGAACAGATGCAAAGCGGTGGGTATGACAACGAAATTTTGCAGGAAGAGCATCATCTGTACAGCATCACAACCAAGCCAAGTTTTGCGATTGGTCAGACCGCGTATCTCGTTCAGACTCCGGGGTTTCATATCTTGTGGGACTGCCTTACATACCTGGATAACAAGACACTTGAAACGATTCAGGGATTTGGCGGTGTGAACGCGATTGCCTTGTCGCATCCGCATTACTATGGAACGCAGGTCACATGGGCGGAGAAACTGGACGTTCCCATTTACATTCATGAGGACGATAGACAATGGGTCATGGAGATGAGCCCACAGATTGAATTTTGGTCTGGGGAAGTATTGGAACTTACTGACGGTCTCACGCTGCATCGTTTGGGCGGGCATTTTAAAGGCGGTACAGTGCTGCACTGGACAAGTGGCAATGGTGGACGAGGAACTCTTTTGTCAGGCGACATCATTCAGGTGGTCGCGGACAAAAATTGGGTCAGTTTCATGTACAGTTATCCGAATTTAATACCGCTCCCGGCCGCGAAAGTAGCGGACATTGCAGGGCTCGTTTCGCAGCTGCAGTTCAATCGACTCTATAACGCTTTTCACCGGATTGTTCGGGAAAATGCGTACGAGTCGGTACAAAAATCCGCCCAGCGATACATCGATGCGCTGGAAGGCAGGCTGTTCTCTACGTAACTGAACTCGATACACGAACCTCGACGGTTAAGATAGGAGCGTACCCATGGAGATTAAACCAGATGACGTCACTTCACATGAGGTGATTGAACTCATCTTGCAACACCTACAGGAAATGGAACTGCATTCACCACCGGAAAGTGTCCATGCACTTCCTGTGGACGCGCTTCGCCAACCGGGCATCACGTTCTGGAGCGCTTGGGAGGACAATGAACTGGTTGGATGTGGCGCGCTAAAAGAGCTAGACATCCATCACGGGGAGATTAAGTCGATGCGTACGGCTTCGAGGCACCAGAGAAAAGGTGTAGCAAAGAAGGTCCTCCTGCACGTCGTCGATGAGGCGAAGCGTCGCGGCTACCGGCGGTTGAGTTTGGAAACCGGATCGATGGCAGCGTTCGAACCAGCACGGCGTTTGTATGAGAGTTTCGGATTCGAGTACTGTGGTCCATTTTCCGACTATATCGAAGACCCAAATAGTGTGTTTATGACAAAGGCGCTGTGATTCGCACGATGGAGTTCCTTGATATTTCAAGGTGCCAGAAAGGCCTCGTCCGAATTGTCGGTGCGAGGCATCTTGGGTTTCATCAGGCTGTCTAAAAACGATATCATGAACATCGGACCTGGTGACGAAAGTCTAGACAAAGTGAGGATGAACGAACGGTGTCAAGTGAAATGCAGCGACAAATCATTCGTGACTTGAGTGTGAAACCGCAGATTGTGCCTGACGAAGAGCTCCGTTTCCGAATTGACTTTTTAAAAGGGTATCTGCGCCATACGACCATGAACGGGTTTGTTCTTGGGATATCCGGGGGTCAAGACTCAAGTTTAGCTGGGCGACTGTGCCAGCTTGCGGTCGAAGAATTGCGACAGGAGACTGGCGATGACTACGTCTTTATTGCACTGCGACTGCCATATGGAGAACAAAAAGATGAAGAGGACGCACAACGCGCTCTGAAGTTCATCCAGCCAGACAAGACATTTACAGTTAATATTAAGCCTGCCGTTGACGCCGCTGTCGAATCATTTCGGTTCGCAACAGGGATAGAAATGTCCGACTTTAACAAAGGAAATCAAAAGGCACAAGAACGTATGAGTGTCCATTATCGATTTGCCCATGCATTTCGCGTCTTAGTCGTGGGGACGGACCACGCGGCTGAAGCCCTACCCGGATTTTTCACAAAGTACGGAGATGGAGGCGTGGATGTAACGCCTTTGTCGGGATTGACGAAGGAGCAGGGGAGAGCTTTGCTCAAACAGCTTGGCGCTCCAGAGCTCATTTACATGAAACCGCCGACCGCCGACCTGTTGGACGAAAATCCGGGACAACTGGATGAAGACGAGCTCGGCACCTCGTATCAGATGATGGACGCATTCCTTACCGGACAGTCCATTCCAGATGAGGTTGCAAGTCGCATCATTAGTCGCTATCATGCGACCGAACACAAACGCCAGTTACCCGTGACCCCCTTTGATACGTGGTGGAAGTGATTCTGATGTCAGCAGGGCCGCTGTGAGAAAGACCGAAGGGGGAGGGGAAAAACTCTCTTTGCAGAGGTCGCGAAATACGTCCTGACGTGTTATCTTACATAGAGTGACGTTTGCCAATTCTAAGCAGTCATATTGGCATTCATGTTCAATCCATCAGACTATATGTCATTGCACAATGACTTGAGAGGTGAAAGGCTATCTACTCCTATTGGTTTTGGATTGGGAAATTTCCGGTACGTACGTATAGCACGATTTTTGCGCTAGCTTTCCTGCTCGGACTTGGTGTAACCTTATATTTTTCCCGAGTTTACGGCGACAAGGGAGACACGGATCACTGGTGGAACCTTGCCCCCATCTGTCTGGTCTTTGGCATCGTCGGGGCACGTTTTTGGCAGGTGTTTTTCTTTGATTGGTCGTTCTATGCAAAGAACCCAGGGCAAATCATTGCTGTTTGGAACGGTGGATTATCCATCCAGGGCGGATTAGTAGGGGCCATTCTGGCTGCGATGTTTTACCTTTGGCGGCATAAGAAGAGTGTCTTGCATTTTGCCGACCAGTCAGTTCCAGGTGTGATTTTGGGCATGAGCATTGGTCGCGACGCAGACTTCATGAACGCTAGTGCTTACGGCCGACCGACAGGTCACCCTTGGGGCGTGGTCTTTCCGCCAGGGACCTTGGCACACGACCAGTACGGGACGCAACCTTTGTGGCCTGCTGTCATTTGGGAGGCACAGGTCGATGTCATCCTATTCGCCATTCTGCTCATTTTGTTCCAGAGAAAGAAAGGCTGGCCAAAAGGTTTCGCATCGTCTTATTACGTCATTACATACAGTGTCGCAAGGTTCTTCCTTGAGATATTGCGCGGAGACTCACCGCGTTTTGCGCTTGGCTGGGACGCAGCTCAATATACAGCCGTAGTGACGTTCGTTCTAGGTATCGTTCTGCTGATATGGGTCTTTTGGAAAAATCGCAACGACAGAATGTACTTCACGCACCCCAAGACAGCCGTTGCAATTGAGAGTGAGCAATCGTAAACACGGTTTCAGGCTCAACTCGCAGCACGTTGTGTGAGGCGAGATGCTTATCCAAATGTTAAGTTCGAGAGAAAGAGTGCGGGTGTTCCCGCACTCTTTCTTCGTATATGTGAATTGACCTCGTTTAACGTGTGCGAAGACCGAGGATGGATATCTTGCACGCGACTACACGTTCAACCGATAGATTGAAAATCGCTCATAGGGGTCATGAACGGATAAATGGCTCACTGGCAGGTCTGCATGGAGTTCAAATGGAGTCTCGTTTTCGAGAAAGTAAATATAGTCATCGTGCGGGTAATAGAGAAGAACGTCTAATCTCCTCGGCGTCTTTTCGAATGATTTTAGGATGTTACTTACAACCGTCATGAAAATTTGGACGGAAAATGGGTTAAAGAAATAGAATCGGTCATCTGCAGCATTGACTCGGTAATCCTCAGCGAGACAGTGATGGAACTGAATTTGACCTTGATTGACTCTGTTCCTGCTTCTGTAGTTTTGTAAATTCTCCTGTGCAATCTGGTAAAAAGAATCGTTCATTTCAACTCCCACGACAGCTGCCTGACAAAGATAATGTACAAAAAAGGGCAAGCGCCCTTTGCCGCAGCCGAAGTCTACGAGGCGATTGCTGCTCGTCACTGCGTAAGATTCAAACAGTTGTTCGAGTGCAATGTATGGGGTGGGCTCATAGCGATAGTAGTGCAGACCACTTGGGAAATTCTGATTTTCACTGGTTTTGATGTGCAGTAATTTGTCGTAGTACTTTTCCTTCATGAGGATGGACGTCTCCTCGCTGATGATTCGATATCGTGCCGTGCAACCTCGAGTATAGTGTACCTATCGTGGGTCAACAATAGGCGCTTCATTTGTGCAGCCCATTGAACGTCTGAGGTCGCGCTTACTTTGCCTCGGTGTGCTTTCATGCATACAGCAAAGTTGGATTTCACACACTGACTGAAGCAATCACGAAAGCAATGGGAAGCAATCAGGGAAGCAATTTGTAACCTCTGAGGACATCCGGACGTTTACTCATATGTGTGGCAAGGTACAGCTACGGGATAGAAAACGGAGCATTACGAGGTGGTGAGAGGCGAATGAACTCTTCGATGTCGGCCAACGAAGGGATAGAGGAATTATTTCATTTGTATTCCAGTGATGTGTACCGGTTTGCACGATATTTGGCGCCTGCTGACGTGGACGGAAAAGATGTCGTGCAAGAGGTTTTTTTGCGGGCATTTCGTGGCTGGAACAAGCAAGATATCTCTAACCCCAAGGCTTGGCTCTTGCAAATTACGCGCAACTACGTTTTTGACCTGCTCAGAAAGAAACGCGTGGAAAGCAATTACAACGAGAGACACAAACCGGATCTCAGTCGCGTCAGCGTTCCGCTTAATACGTTGCTGGAACTGGAGGATGCGGTTGTACATCTGAAACTGGATTACCGGCAAGTGTTCATTCTCCGCTGTGTCCATGACCTCTCGGTAGAAGAGACTGCCGCGATACTGGGATGGTCGGAAGCCAAAGTGAAGACATCGCTACATCGTGCTCTCAAAGAACTTCGTGTGGCATTGGGGCCGGAACGATTTGATTCAGCAAACCCAAATGAGGAAAGAGGTGAGCGAAATGAACATGGAGGAGAAGGCAAAAGAGATGTTTTATCCACTTCGCGAAGTGGATCTGACCGTCGAAGATAAGCTAGACATTTTGCAGGCCCTGCGCAGCGAAACGTCTCTAGACAAACCAAAAAGGAGACGGAACGCGGGATATCTACCAGGAGTCGCAGCAGCAATTGCTGCCGTTGCGGTGGTAGCCGGTGGGGTCAGCTTCGAGATGCACCAGCATCAACCCATCACATTACCGAGAGGGCAGAGTTCTCAGCATAACGTAACAACGGGTTCGAACCAGACGGAGACACCGGTCACGCCCACGCCCAGCGGAACCGTATCTGGAAACAGCAATCGCATTACGACAAAAACATACGCCAACTTAGCGCAAGCGAATGCGGTGGTTGCGAATCTTGAGCAAAGCTTTGGTCAAGTGTATCCTTCTGGGCCACTCGTCGATTTGGGGACTGGGATTCAGGCTGCCTTCAATGGCGGTGCTGGCCAATATAAATATCAGTGGCATGAAGGCAACTGGACCCTCGATATGCTAGGTTTCGGAAATTCGTCAACCGGAACACAAGTTGCAAAAAATGTGGTGGCTTATCTACACACGAATATGCTCCCCCCGCCAAATAACAAGGGCGTCATCATTATGACCAGTTCGGCGACTGGGGCGACATGGACAACTCAGGTTGCGTGGCAAGAAGGGGCTGCGGTGTCGCAAATCCAACAATCCGGCGATCCGGTGACAGTGCTTCAGAAGGTGGTCAACAGTTACCGAGATGCGGGGACATCGGCGTCGGCAACAGGCTTCCACCAAACGTTTCAGCACTCTGGCGGCGCCAGTTCGGTGTTTTTAACGCCGACCACAGGTTTTCAGGTGAAAAACTTGGGAGGCGGAGCGAGTAACTTTGTATATCAATTCTCGAAGACCACTGACGGCGGTAAATCATGGATAAACACGTCAACTGGCAGGTTCAGTGACGTCTACGGTGTGTCGTTTATCAATCAGCAGACCGGGTATCTCCTCAATAACTCGCCTGCCTATTCGGTGACACCTGACTTATATGTGACCCACGATGGCGGTGTGACGTGGAACGAACAAAAGCTTCCAATACCGAGCGCGTACAGCAACTATTATCGTTCCAGTGACTTCCCTATCTTCTTTTCGGCAAAAGTAGGCTTTATTCCGGTGTACGGAATTAGCAGCACGAACCAGTCAAGTACGACTCAGTTTTTATACATGCTCGTGACCACAGATGGAGGGACTTCGTGGACTCCTGTCACTGGGACTCAGGCAAAGGGACTGAGTTGGACACTGAGTGGTCAAAAATTAACGGTTACGGATAGTACGCAAACGATTACTGTGAATGGGTTGTTTGGAATGTGGAGTGTCTCGCCATAACCTTCATTCACCGCATTCACTTCATCACGTCGAGTCGAAGTGCGGAACAAAGTGACATGACACACCTGGGAGAGCTCGTGCTCTCCCTTTCCTGTAAGGGGATAACATGAAGGAGAATAGACATGACGTTGATACGCCGAAATATTGCCGCTGTATGTATTTTGACCACGTCACTGTTCGCTTTGAGCGGATGTGGGAGCACGACGGTGGGGTCAAGCTTAACCCCATCGTCGACAAATTCAGCCAACGGCTACTCGGAACCGAAACCAATACCGACATCGACATCGAAACCAAAACCGATGCCTTCACCTGTTGCCTCATCAGGAGTTCCGATTCGCGGAATTATTGAAGGGTTTTATGGACCCCCGTGGACGAACCAGGAACGTACAGGTATGTTTCAGTTTATGGCACAGGAGAACCTCAACACGTATGTATATGCGCCAAAGGGCGACCCTTACCAGCGCATCGATTGGCGAGCTCCTTATCCGTCAGCGAAACTCGCGCAAATGGGAAGTTTGGTAGCTGCAGCAAATCAGCACCATGTTCAGTTTGTCTATTCAATTTCACCGGGAATGACAGGTCTCTCGAGCAATGACGTCAACCAATCGATTACGTACAGCTCAGCGTCGGACAGGCAAACGCTGGAGGCAAAAATCAACCAACTTCGAGGGATAGGCGTTCATACCTTTATGCTCTCATTCGACGATATCGAGACGGACCTGAAACCAACCGATAAAGCGGTGTATGGAACGAACTACGCGCTTGCACAAATGGAGCTGGCGAACCAGGTTTTGTCGGATGAGAGGCAACAGGACCCGCGTTTTCAACTCTGGTTTGCGCCAACATCTTATTACGGGTTGACAGACGGTCCGTATTGGCAAACCTTACGCTCCACACTAAGTGCCAACATAAAGGTCATCTGGACGGGAAAATGGGTCCTGAATCAGACCATTAGCAGTACGCAAGCAGAAACCATTACACGATTGCTTGGTCGCAAACCACTGATATGGGATAATTACCCTGTCAACGATTACACGTACAACCCAGGCAAGCCGCATCAATTGATGTTAGGTCCACTTCAGGGACGAGACGCAACACTGCTCAGTCACGTGTCGGGCTACCTCAGTAATCCCATGTTGCAGCCTGATGCCTCAAAATTAGCCTTAGCCACAATTGCTGACTATCTGCAGAATCCAAATGGCTATCAACCGAAGACGGCTTGGACAAATGCGATTAGACACATGCCCGGTGTCACGAATTCCGCCCTGTTCGAACAATTTGCCGCGTTTAATACGAAGAGCATTTTGAATCCCTCAGGCGACGCGCCGACGAGACCTTTAATATCTGCATTTTGGAATGCTTCATCAGCGACGGAGCGAACGACTGCACAGACGCAACTGGCAGCAGAATTTCGGATGCTTGCCGACCTGCCAAGGAATCTGTCGCCAACCATAACCGACAAAGAACTTCTGCATGAGATTCAGCCATGGTTGACCAAACTTGGAGAAGAAGGGAGCGGCGGGCTTGCTGCACTGAATGTCATCGATGGGCCCACAGCGCGCAACAAGCAGGAACTGTCAAAAGACATTCGGATGGTCACTGCCTCACCTTACGACATTGGCGACAGTATCATTACTTTCATGCAGAAAGTTGAAAATCAAAATTAACGACTGGAAACTAGCGATTCCCTATCCTGGGAATCGTTTTTTGTGTCAATATTATGATAGAAGGCAACGAATGGAGGAGTTTGATGCTGCGGGCGGTTCATCTGTTCCCAGTGTTCCCAAACGCACACGCCATTGAGCTGCTGCGAGCCAAGTATGATCCACTGGTGAACTACATAGCACCACATGTAACTTTGGTCTTCCCGTTTGAAAGCGTGATTGCTACTGAAGACCTTCGAGTACATCTAAAACAATCGACCGTCGGATTGAAACCGTTTCGACTGGTGATGACAGGCGTCACAGGTGCAGATGGAGAATACCTGTTCTTGAACGTGAAAGTTGGCAATGACCACATTGTTCAGTTGCATGACAAGCTGTATGGGGGGATCCTGAGGCACCACCTGAATCGTTCGCTCACCTACACGCCTCATTTAACGGTCGGCCGAATGAATGACAAAGATGCGTTTGACCTCGCCTTGGCAGAAACCGAGGGGTGGAATGAAGTGTTTGAGACAACGGTTGATGAGTTTGTTGTTGAAAATATTGATGAACACGGTAACTCCTTGGTTGAATTCAAAGTTTCGTTGCTTCGGTAATGGGTTTGATTGCGGGCCTAGTGGTATGGAGGGGATAGAGGGACAGCGTTGTAGCTCGACACAGTCGCTATGGTACCTGATACAGGAACAGGAGGTCACGGCCGTGAAACGGTATTTGTGGGAATCTTGTTTGTTTGGACTCGGGCTTGTGTCCGCTGCTTTGGCTGGGTACTTTCATGCAAGGTATAGCCAACTCGCACCCTATTACCCATCCTCCAATCAACGTTTCTCGTGGATAGCAACGTCTCCCGCAGGCAATCTGCATCTGTACTTCATGGAGTTTCTCACGCTTGCCGTTATTTCTATGGGGACGACCCTGATTATGCTGTACAACAGAAGACATCCAAAATGACCATGGGTTGAAGAAGCAGAGCTGCACACCTGTCGACGGACGACCTTGACGGTTTGATGGCAGCTCTGATGACCTAGATGTATTGACGCCCTTGTTTCGAGTTTCGGTTAATACCTACGCATGGAGATAGACATCTGAAGCGCTGTTGAAATGGGATTGCTGGCGTATTCATTTGCATCTGTTTCATACAGCATATTGTTTTCTTGCCACGTTACGACGGCCACAGTTCCACTTGCGCCTGTTTCCACGACAATTGAGCCCTTGTCTTGTGGAATGGGCATAAAATGCGCGTCGAGATAGTCTGCGACTTCGTTTGCAGCGCTCATGGGAGCAGAAGAATTGGCTGTGTTTTTCACACGAATCGTCCAGTTTCCTTCCGTCCAGCCAATGACGCTTGCAGAATGGTTGCTCTCTACGGCCAGGATGGCTTGATGGTGTTTTTGGCCGACGGATACCGTAGATTGTGTTCCACCAAGCGGTACATCCATCAGCGTGTACGACATGAGTTGGCTCGCATGTGCCGAGGTATCAAAGCGATGATCTGAGAAATCAGCGATTTGATGCTTTGGTGATGACAGGGTCACACTGTACGAGGATAGGAATCCAGGATGGCTCATGATGGGAGTTGTAGACTCTGCGGTTTTGTAGAATAACTCGTTGGAACCAGATGCAGGCATTGGAACTGTTGTTGGTGCTTCAGCCCCCACAAGGACATTCGCGGAAAATTGTTGCATCGCCATGTTCATGATGGTGGGGAAGGCAGATTGCGACGTCGCACCGGTCTGTGTTGAGACTCCCGCCCCATTCGCACTGCTTGCCGGACTCGTTGAACTGGTGGAAACGGTTGTGCTCGAACCCGTTGCGTTTGTACCTCCGGACGATGTAGATCCGCTGGCGGTTGCCGTACTGCTGCTGCTGCTGTTGCTACCTGCCGAGCCACCTGCCGAACTGCCTGTTGAGTTTCCTGTGGACGTCGCCGTGGAGTTTCCTGCGGAACCGCCTGTCGCATTTGTTGATGTCGCCTGATTTGTCTGCGCTCCTGAAGTAGATGAAGTGGGACTGCTGGACCCAGGAAGATTTGTTGCACAGCCGCTTAACGTCAAAGTCGTGAGAACGGCAATTCCAATGCCGGCTAAAGTGCGATGTTCTTTCATCATAATAAAAAAGCCTCCTCATTTTGTTCGGACGAATCGAAAGTAATGGAGCTCTTGTGACTGAACAATGGAGTAGACGATGCAAGAGTAAGTTGGTTACAAACAAAAGCGCACAAGATTTTTCCACTTGCAGCGTTGTGCTGATGCACGATGCACGATGCACGATGCACGATGCACGATGCACGATGCACGATGCAGGGCAGGGCAGGGCAGGGCAGGGCAGGGCAGGCGGTGGCACCCGTAGGGGATATGCAAGGGTACCCGGCCATCTGCAGAGCACAAAGGTATCGCTGTCTGGTGAGAGAACGGGGGTACCCTTCAAATCTTAAGAAACAAAAGCATCGTTACCCATGAATGGGTGGGGGTACCGGATCGGCTGTAGGATACAGAATGATAATTACGATACCCCCAGGGGTTGACAAATAGGTGTTGGAAGGTAGCGCTATTTAGAAAAGATACTTCGTGGGGTATGACGATAGGTACAGAATTGATACTTGCATTTGCCGGTGTACCCTGTCAGGTATATCGACAGAGCAAGAAATGATTGCTCTTACCGTCATGTACCTCGTCGCGGAGACCATATTCCATATTCTTGACAGAACAGTCGGTTCATTGCATCATTAGAGCTGACTTTGAATGGTTTTCTGGGAGGTATCTATCGGAATGGCGTCTCGCGTCTGCTACTTGTGACCGAAGTGAATTGCGCTGAACTTTATGCGTAAGACTTGGTACGACGCAGACGGGATACGTATGTCTTTTTTGGCCGATATCCCTTTAATATGCCATTCCTTCATAGCTGTTGAACTCCCGACTCCCGTTAGGCTGTGTTTGTCCTGATGACATTTCTGCCGACGGTCGTCGCCGACTTCTCATGGCACTCTTGTGCCATCAGGAGGAAATTCGGCTTGTCGGAACAAGAGTTCCGGATTGAATGGCAATCATCTGCGTTCGTATCACAGGAGCACAATCCTGTGATTTTTCTATTTCTAGGGGGCAGGCACGATGGAAAAGTTCATCTATCCGTATCAATTTAACTACATTCGCGTTCAACTCAGTCAGTTGCTTCAGACCGTGTATTTCGCCGGAGACTACAGGGTTTATGCGGCACACAAACTAGGCGTTCGTGACAACATTCTGTCCATGTTTCCCCATCTCGGACCATCCGAGAGTAGTCTGTTTGACGGAATGGAAGACGTGAAGGGGCAAAGCGAGATAAGCGAGTTCATGGATCGTCTGAAACCACATGTGATTCCATTTCCAGCGCTTGCACCAGAGGATGTTCGCAAGCTTTTTGCGAAGGTCAAAAAACTCACACTGCCGGACTTCGTTGACATCAGCTGGAGTCAACTGTCCTATTTTGGTTGGCGCGACATTGCCACCAGCACTTTGTTTCTCGTGACCCACTACAACGGGAAACTGATTGGTATCCGAAACAGGATTACCTCATTGAACCGTCCAGGGGTCTGCTGTGTATGCAATCATAGTGGGCAAGATGTCGGCTTGGTTACCACTGCTGCAAATGCATCGAATTACACGACGGTCGGCAACCACATGTGTCTGAACACCGTCAATTGCAATTCGCGGATGACCTCACTCGCTGGTCTAGAAACATTTGTGGAACAAGCGCAACGGCGGCGGTAGATGACCGCAGAAAAGCAGCTTTCTCATGAATGCACCCAACTTGGAACAGGCTTCTGATTGGTCATAGTGTTCGAAGCGGTCGTACAGACAGCAGAGTCACTGGAATCGAGGACGGGCCGAGAGCAACTCCTTGGTTCCAGACTGCTGCCCGAATTACGATTAAAACGCAGCCTGTCGGACAGCACAGCACGTGAGTCCAACGGTTTGGGTGTAAGGTGTTGGGTCGTACGAGGATGATATCGACCGGAACAGGTGTTGGTATGATTTTGGAGAATAGAGTTGTAGTCAGATGAATAGACCCACATAACGCTGTGAAGATTGTAAAAACATGGAATCCATCGAAAGGGTGACCGTATGAAACGGCTCAGGGAAGACCAATTTAGGCGCTCACGGACCTTTATCTCAACCCATGCCCGTCCTCTGGACAGGGAACTGGCCGCTTTCTATTTTGATGAAAGGTCTCCAGCAAATGTTCGGGCCTTGCTGCAAGCTTTTCAAAACAGCGATGGTGGGTTTGGACGGTGCCTCGAGCCCGACTTTCGATTGGAAGAATCGTCGTCGTTGGCGACATCCATTGCTTTGCATTATGCCCAGGAAATTGGACTTCCTGCGACAGATTTGTTGATCCAGGGTGCCATTCGTTACCTGTTAGAGGTCTATGATGAGACCCTACAGCGGTGGCATGCAGTTCCGTATTCCGTCAACCAAGTTCCGCATGCACCTTGGTGGAGTGTTGATGAGGCGACGGGACGGTGCGGTGTCGAGGGAACTTGGGCAAACCCAAATGCGGACATCCTCGGTTACCTATGGAGGTATCACGAGTTGGTTCCCATGTCATTTTTGCAGTCTCTCTCGGACAAGGCGGTATCTGAACTGGCACAGTTGCCAGTGAAGTTGAGTTTACACGACTTTCTGTGTTACCAGCGTTTGTATAGATATGCCCCCGAGCCGTACCGTACAGTCGTTGAGGACAAGCTGATGAAATCGATTTGGTTCACGGTGGATATGAACCCAGAACAATGGGGGAACTATGGAGCGAAGCCTCTGCAAATTGTTGCATCCCCGGCATCACCTTTTGCCGATACTCTAGACGATGCAATCCAAGTAAACTTAGACTACGAAATTGAACACGTCAATGAAGATGGGAGTTGGAGTCCCAATTGGTCTTGGTTCGGAAAGTATGAGGAAGACTGGATACGTGCCGAGATAGAATGGAAGGGCCACCTGACCGTTCAAAACTTGAAATCTCTATATGATTTTGGCCGAGTCGAAACAACGACGTGAATGAGGTAAAAGCGGTACAGACAAGTTCGGATAACTTTTGCGAATGGAGCGATATGATGGAAGATGTGAAAACAAAACCCGACGAAAGCCTGATTCTCGGAGATGTCATCGAGTTTCTGTGGACCGAGTGGACTGATGGTGACATGTATCTGTTGGGACAAGTGGAAGATGAGCGAGACGGCGGGAAACAACTGACTGTGGCAGTGTACGATGACCCTACCGATGTATTTGCAGGTGACATTCCGTTGTTTATGGTGAGATGGAATCAAACGAAAGACCGTTACGAAGGGAGAAAAGTCTAGGCTCGACATCAACAGTATCAAATAAAGAAGACGGGGGCGATGAAACGTGGCGGAGAGAGTTCAAATATCTTCGGGTTCGGAGTGGGAGCCGATTGTCGGTTATAGTCGAGCTATCCGTATCGGAAATCGTGTCGAGGTGGCCGGCACGACGGCTGTCAAAGACGGCAAAATCGTCGGTGTTGGAGATGCCTACGCGCAAACCGTGCGTGCGCTTGAGATAATCCAGGAAGCTCTGGAACAAGCGGGCGCGAAGCTATCGGACGTGGTTCGCACACGGATGTTTGTAACGGATATTTCGAGGTGGAAAGAGATTGGCAAGGCGCACGGGGAATTCTTTCGAGACATCCGCCCTGTCGCTACCATGGTGGAGGTCAAGGCTCTCATCGAACCAGAGCTACTGGTTGAGATAGAGGCAGAAGCCATCATCAACGAATAAATGACGGATCGAGTTCGAGCCGACAATGAACTGACAAGGTGAGTTTGAGCAGGGAAAGTCATTTCCATCTGATTTGCGGTTCAGCCGTTCGGGGCGAAAAGGTGACGTGCCACAACCGCGTCTGGCAGGGTTTGTTCGATGCCTTCCAGCCGTAGTAACTCAGCTTTCATTTCTAGACCGCCACGATACCCGGTCAGTTTTCCGCTCTTGCCGATGACTCGGTGGCAAGGTACCAGAATGGGAATGGGATTCAATCCGACGGTCATTCCTACGGCTCGGACGGCAGTTGGATGGCCAATATTCAGGCTGAGCTGCGAATAACTCAGTGTTCTGCCAAACGGAATCTCGAGCAATGCGCGCCACACTTTCATCTGAAAAGGGGTACCCTGAAAATCCAGCGCTACTGAAAAGACCTGTCTGCTGCCGTCGAAGTACTCTTTAACTTGATGCAGGTATTGAACCATTTTGGTAGTATCATGGACCAAGACGGAATTCGGGAAATGTTTTGCGATCCGATGCTCGAGGGTAGCAAACGTTTCGTTTGGCAGCGTCACACAGCATAGCCCGCTGTCCGTGGCTGCCATATGAAATGTCCAGTCCTTGAATTCAAGAGTGTCCCAGTATACTGTTGCCAACCGTGGTATCATCATACGACCTCCTTAACAGTCTATCTCGTGATGCAGTTCCCGATAATCGCTCGGGGTATAACCTGTCTTCTTCTGAAATACCGTGGAAAAGTGTGATGTACTTCGAAATCCTACGCCCATTGCAATATCTGTCACTGTCCTTCGGCGTTCATGGCAGAGCGCCTCTTTTGCAGCCAAAAGACGCATGTGGAGGACGTAGTCTGCGGGTGTTGTGCCTGTCAAACGTTTGAAAACCCGATGCAAGTGGTATGGACTGATGGAAAGTTTTCGTGCCAGCGCGTCCAGCGTTAAGGCCCCGTCATAGTGCTGATTCATAATTTCCTTCGCCGATGCGACGAGCTTTTCATCTGGGCTCTGCGCATCTGGCCCGCATCGTTTACAGGGCCGAAAGCCAGCCCCTCGGGCTTCTTGCACGCTGCGAAAGACTTGAACATTTTGTCGCAGGGGCGTGCGCGAACGGCAAGATGGGCGACAAAAGATTCCAGTACTCGTTACACCGTAGAAATACTCTCCATCGAATGTCGGCTCACAGTTCACAATGGCTTCCCAGAGCGTGTCATCCACAGCTATCACCTCATGCCTTCACTATAACGCTGCTGCGCACTCCAGGTAAGTATCTGGGAATATAAGAGCAAGAAATCGCACGTCACATTACAGCAGAGCGTGGTACAACATAATCGGCGCCGATGGCAGTGAACGAGGCAGCAAAGCGGAAAGACCAAAGTCGGCCGTTTCGGGCACGCCTTGTCCGCGACAGTGCAGCTTCGGCAACAATGGAGTCGATTACAAAGCGATGCGGAGGGGAAGCCATGCTGGAAACGTTGAACACCGTTGGACCATTTGATTTTGTAAAGATGTTGCAACGTCCGTTGTCACGCCCGTCAAAATTGGTTGTTATTGAGATGGAACGGGGTTCTTATACGAGGGCACTCCGCCTTGGCACAAGAGTTGTTCCAGTCACAGTGACCTCTGCAGGCACCGTTGATGAACCAGCTTTACTCCTGACATATCCGGATGATGCGACAGAAAATGAGCGCGCAGAGACCATACAATCCGTACAACGAATGTTCTCGACGGAAGTGAATCTGAACGGCTTCTATACAAAAATGGCAGACCTTTCTGAGTGGAACGGTCTCTTGAAGCGACTATACGGTCTTCGTCCGATGCAGGATGCGGATTTGTTTGAATCGATGGTGAAAGTTATCATCGGGCAGCAACTCAACGTTCAGTTCGCGGCAACGCTTGTTGAGCGGCTGGTAGATTTGGCCGGGGAGACCGTAGACTGGGAGGGCGGACTATTGCCGGTGTTTCCTTCCCCGAGTCGCGTAGCGGATTGGTCGTACGACGACCTGCGGAGACTTTCGTTTAGCCAGCGTAAGGCTGAGTATGTCATCGATTTCGCACGGGCGGTTGTGAATGGGCAGGTTCATCTTGATGGGCTATATGGGATGTCGAGTGGTGAGATTTACGACGTACTCATGCGGTTTCGAGGCGTCGGCCGTTGGACAGTAGAGTGTTTCCTCCTCTTTGGTATGGGTCGAACAGACGAAATGCCTGCTGCCGACATTGGCGTCCAAAATGCGATACACCGACTGTATGGGATGGCAAAGCGGCCAACGGAGGATGAGGTCAGAGCCCTTGCTGAACCTTGGATGCCGTGGCGCAGCTATGCAACGTATTATCTTTGGCAGAGCTTGATTGACGCGAACTGAGGTAATATTGCATTGGTGCCTCGATTGTTGGTTGTATGTAGCGCGGGTCCTGACCATTGAACGAGCGTATGCGATAGCCTTGCGGGAAGCAGAGCTGACTTTTGTGCGGTCCATGGTTGCAGATATGGAGAGTGGTGCACTGAACTCTGACTTCCCTTTAGAAACTCCAGTTATTGACTGAGACTTCTTGAAGGAGGGATGAATATGGCACGTGTGTTATTCGTCAACGCAGGTTCCGAAGGACATATCAATCCGACACTCGGTGTGGTGCAAGAACTGATACGTCGTGGTGAAGAGGTCGTTTATTTCACAGGAGATAGTATGCGTGAACGCGTGACGGAAACGGGTGCAAAAGTCATCTCGTGTGATGCACGCAAATTATTGGAAGCATTCCTCGCCGGAGGACGCCATCCATGGGCACGAGTAAGTGGATTGTTACGCACCGCGGACGTCATTATACCGAGCATATTGGAGCAAACAAAAGGACAGCATTTTGACTACTTGATTCATGACTCGATGTTCGGCTGTGGTCGCTTGGTGGCACAAGTACTCAATCTGCCTGCAGTCAACTCGTGTACCAGTTTTGGATTTCAGGAAAGCAATTTTGATGCTTTGCAAGACAGTCGATTGCAACAATTCACAGGCGAAACAAATGAACAGCAGAAAGCAGAGTTTAAGCAACTGGTGTCCCATGTAGAAGAGAGATATCATGTCAAAGTTGGGTCGCCGTACGACGTATTTTTCAATCCTGCGCCGCTCACTATCGTTTACACGTCGAGGAACTTTCAACCCGCTGGAGACAGTTTTGATGAATCTTACAAGTTTGTTGGGCCCTCTATCACACCGCGTTCACACGGTGGAGAGGAACTTGGGTCTTTAGACCTCAACACGGACAACTTGATTTATATTTCCCTCGGCACCGTGTTCAATGAGGCGGGGAATTTCTACAAGCTCTGCTTTGAAGCATTTGCGAACACGCCCTATACCGTAATCTTATCCGTTGGCGGACGAACTCAGCTGGACAGCTTGGGAGAGATTCCAGCTAATTTTATTGTTCGCAATTACGTACCACAACTCGAAGTGTTGCAACACGCCAAATTGTTTATCACACACGGTGGGATGAATAGTACCAGTGAAGGTCTGTATTACGGTGTACCGTTGATTGTGATTCCCCAAAGTGCAGATCAGCCGATGATTGCACGACGGATAGCCGAACTCGGTGCGGGCATGCAGCTAGAACTTGAAGGGTTATCCGCAATGGAACTGAGAGAAGCGGCGCAACGTACGATGAGTGACGCCTCTCTCAAACAAGCGTGCATCGATTTGGGAAATTCGTTTCGGGCAGCAGGGGGATTTCAACGAGCGGTTGACGAAATTTTCGCGTATAAAGGGCGACTTGGCATCAATGCCTAACGCCTAACGCTGTGGCCAGCGTCAAGTCAATTTTTGCGTTTGCAAACGACAGATGCGCCATAAATCTTGTATCCGTCTGGCGCTTCGTGAACGTCAACAAACAAGACGTGGAAGCATGACACATGGGTCTCAATGTTCACGAGACCCATGGTGTTTGAAGTCCTCTGGCAGTTGATTGCAGAAGTTTTAACTTTGGTCCAGACGATGCTTACGTGCCATTACCTTACCTTACCTTACCTTACCTTACCTTACCTCACTTCGCTGCGAGGTTGAGGAGATTCAGAATGGTTTGTTTCGGGCGATAGCCGATTAACCGTGAAATCGGCTCTCCCTGTTGGAACACGACGACAGTCGGCATGCTCATGACGCCATATTTCTGCACGGTTTGAGGATTCGTGTCAACATTGATAGCTCCAACCACCAATTCGTCTTTGTATTCGTCAGAAATCTCTTTGAGCAGCGGACTGAGCTTATCACAAGGTGGACACCATGTCGCATAGAAGTCCACTACCGCCAGCGCTTCGTTTTCCACAAACCCCTGAAATGCTTCGTCCGTCAATTCGCGTATCATATTCATGCCTCCGTAAGTGAATGACTTACGCATAGCATATATTCGAATATTACATTAGACAAATTGATTGTTCTTATATATAACATTAGTAATACATGATATTAGGTGACTTAGACATGACACTATTGCAACTTGAACTGTTTATCGCGGTTTGCGAAGAGAGAAGTTTCACCAAAGCTGCGGAAAAGTTACACATGACACAATCGGCTGTGTCTCAAGCCATTTCCAACTTGGAAACCGAACTGTGCGTAAGGTTGCTTCAGCGCCATCGGCATGGCGTGACACTGACGGCGATAGGAGACAGAGTGCTGTCACACGCCCGCAGTGTGATTCAGCACACGTTTGAGATAAGGGAAGAATCACTTGCAGCGTCGGGAGCCGACAACGGTACGCTTCGCATTGGCACTGTCCAAAGCGTCGGAGCACACTTCCTGGCTGGACTTCTGGGGGCGTTTCGAGCCCATCACCGGCATGTTCAAGTTACGCTCCTCGAAGGAACAAGCGATGAGGTTAACAATTGGCTACGAAATCACCACATTGACGTCGCCCTGACAGTCTTGCCGACAGAGGGATTTGGCACTTTGCCACTACTCATGGACGAGTTCTTCTTGTATGTTCCGACGGCTCACAGACTTTCCAAGTCTGCATCTGCGGAACTCCATCAACTCGCAGACGATGATTACGTCCAGTTAAAGGGGACGAGTCCGGTCATCTCGGAAGCATTTAAGCTGTCCGGAGTTACACCAAAGGTACGCTTTGAACTTGGCGAGTCCTCCGCCATTCTCGAGCTGGTTGAGGCCGGATTGGGCGTTACGATTCTACCGCAATTAGCGGTTCCGACACGCCTGCCAGGAGTTGTTCGGGTGGCGCTTCATCGTCCTCTGGTTCGAGATATTGGCTTAGCTGTGCGGGATATGAACCGCGTCTCTCCTGCCTGCGCGGACTTCATCCTTCATGCCAAGGAGTATGCTGCGCGTGGGAACTCATAGGGAATGGTTCGTTATAGGGAATGATTCGCTTAGGATGGCGGCAACGTGTAATGTCGGTGCTCGACACCTGTTGTACGCTCCTTCATATCCTTCGAATTCTCTCCAACATTTCATCATACCTCTGCCCTGAATGTCTTCCCGAGTTCCTCACCAAGCGCGAAATAGTGCCGGAAATTGTAGATGAGCGGGCTCCAATGCGTCGCATTGATATGCGTCTCGTCGACAACGATTTGCCTGTGGGCATGAACAGCCAGTGCTTCAACTTCAATGATACCGAACCGTGCACTGCCCCCAGTCAGGCGAATGTCTACGACTCGCGCTTCAATTTGCAGTGGACATTCCATGATTCGACTCGGTCTGACCATATGAGCGTGCACTTCTGTCAGACCGGACAATGCAAATTTGTCTTTGGCATGATGAAATACGTCCCTTTTGTGTTCGGGAACTGGTTTTGCGCCGGTGAACGGAGCCAAGGCTTCAACTTGCTCCCACAAGGACGGGGCAGGCAAATTCACGACGCATTCTCTGTTTCGCCGTAGATTTGCGAGTCCGTGACCGCCGTCACCGAGCCCAAGGACTATCCGGTTTCCGAGTGCCCAGGCAGACGACATCGGTGTGATGTTGGTGGTTCCATCTTCGTTCAGTGTGGTCAGCAGTATGACCGGGGTACCGAAGTACAGGATTTTCGGGCGAACAACGATGGTTTGAACGGATTGCTCGACATGCTCTGTCATTGATTTGGCCTCCTATTCATACAACGATTCGTTGCCATTGTAAGACACCAAACATTCGATTATCATCGAAGTATCGATGTCGCGGTGCTTTAGATATTTGAGATGTTGAAATGTGTAAATGGATTCTTTTGTTTCTTGAGTCCGGAAGTCGGAGGTGATGACATGGCGGTACCCAATATTGTTGAGGTTGCATCCCTCATCGGAGACGAATCGAGGGCAGCTATGCTGATGTGTTTGCTCGGAGGGGTGGCGGTGCCAGCCAGCGAACTCGCCCGTGCAGCCCGTATTACGCCGCAAACCGCAAGTTCCCATTTGGCAAAGATGGTCGATGGAGGCTTGCTCTGTCAAGAGTCGTACGGTCGACATCGGTATTACAGGCTGGCGAGTGCGAAGGTGGGCCAGGCATTGGAGGCACTGAATGCAATCGCACCACCAAAACCGATTCGTTCGCTCAAAGAATCAGAGCAATCCATTGCACTCCATTTCGCCCGAACATGTTACGACCACATCGCCGGGGAAGTGGGAGTGGCGTTGACAGATAGGATGCTTGAACTGGCATTGCTGGAGGAAGGACAGGGACGGGACTTCGCATTGACTGAGGATGGCATGAAGTGGTTCGGTGACCTAGGCATTAATTTTGACACTGTCAGGCGAGGGCGTCGACATTTCGCTCGACAATGCCTCGACTGGAGTGAACGTCGGCACCATCTAGCTGGAGCACTCGGCGCGGCACTGACAAGTCGATTGTTTGAACTGGGGTGGATCGCTCGTATTCCCGGTGGGAGAGCGGTACGCGTGACTGGGGTCGGGCTCGACGGCTTGAAGGCTGAATTAGGCCTTACACTGCACAGGTAGCAGTACGAGCACGACGCGGACCCACTTGGGAACGACGTTCGCATCACAGAATGGCAGCGTGGTGCGCACCAACGGAGCGTATCAACGGAAAGCACCACTGTGCAGCATCAACGGACAGCACCAACCCGACAGCAGATGTGATTGACGTATCGGCGTGCTTCTGTATATCATAAGGAAAATTACAATGGAACGACTTTGAAGAAGGCGAGTACGCATCACACGTACGTTTCAGAGAGTCGGCGATGGGTGCGAGCCGACACGTCCGGGGTGCGAAATGGACTTCTGAGTCGCGTGCTGAACCTACTTTATGTAGCAGTATGCTTTGCCGGGAGCGCCTCTCCGTTACCAAGAGGCAGGTATCGGGATGACTCTGTGCGTCGTCTCCGTACCGCAAAGTGCGTCGGCCAAAAGCCGACGAATGAGGGTGGCACCACGGTCTCACGTCCCTTGCGGACGTGGGGCCTTTTTATATTGACGTGAGCAAGTGACATGAGCACCGACACGTAGGGCAACTGTGTGTGCAGTGAAAGAAGGGGGTGGTCGCATGAGCGATGGTTGGTGGTGGTGCAGAGCGAAATCCAGATTACAAAACAGGAGTGATAGACATGGAGAGCCATCAACTGGAGCGGGTGCTGACGGGAGATCGGACCACCGGAAAACTGCACCTCGGTCACTATGTGGGGAGTCTAACGAATCGGATTAACATGCAGTACCAATATGATACCTTTATCCTACTGGCGGACGTGCAAGCATTGACCACGCACTTTGAAGCCCCAAAAGAAATAGAGCAACACTTGCGTCAGATCGCGCTTGACTATTTGGCAGCGGGCATTGACCCGGAGCGAGCCACCATTTTTGTCCAGTCTCTCGTCCCAGAAATCGCGGAACTCACAATGTTTTACTCGATGTTTGTGACGGTCAATTCGTTGCGCCACAATCCCACTGTCAAATCTGAAGCAGCAGAACGTGGATACGACCAACTGTACTATGGGTTTTTAGGCTATCCGGTAAGTCAAGCCGCCGATATCACGTTCTGTAAAGCAACGGTAGTCCCAGTCGGTGACGACCAATTGCCCCACGTCGAACAAACCCGCAAAATCGTACGGCGTTTTAATGAACTGTACGCACCTGTGCTGGTTGAGCCGCGTGCCGTAATTGGTGACACACCGCGGCTCGTAGGACTCGATGGGAAGAGCAAAATGAGCAAGAGTCTAGGCAACGCAATCCCACTTGATGCTTCTGCGGCGGAAGTCCGGGATAAAATTCAAGGCGCCGTCACGGATCCGGCTCGTATTCGCAAGTCCGACCCAGGTCACCCGGAGGTTTGCCCTGTGTTCGCCTATCATCAGGCCTTTGCGATGGATGTTGCAGATGAGATTGCCGACGGATGTCGGTCGGGTGCCATCGGGTGTGTCGAATGTAAACAAAGGGTGGGCAAGCGGATTAACGAGCAATTAGAACCGATGCGTGAACGCAGACAAAAGTACCAAGCCAATCGCCGCCAAGTGGATGAAATCCTGCTTGTCGGCACGGAACGGGCACGGAAAGTGGCTCAAGAAACCATGCGGGAAGTCCGTGAGGCTATGGGCCTGAATTATCGTCTCGGTAGCGATGCCACGCATCGCACCTGACGAAGGGGACGGGGGAGGTGAAATAAGATGCGTTTTGCCAGCGGAATCATGTCTCCAAACCATGTCCGGCCGTTCTTTGCGCTTATCTGCGCTGCAATGGCAGTGACGTTTAGCCAGGGTTTGATGATTCCGTGGATGGCCAGTGTTCAAGGTGGGCACATCTCCCCGCTGATGAACGGTCTGAGTACGAGTGACACGTATGCTGGTCTACTTGTGGCAATGGTCTTTGTGCGGAGACTCGCACAGCGTATGGGACTCCGAAGTCTGCTGGTCGGGGCACTGACGGTGGGAATCCTGACGATTCTCGCGTTTGCACTGGTTCGTAGCGCCCACGGCTGGTTGTTGTTGCGTTTTCTGTTTGGCATGTCGCTCGGCGCCGTTCATTATGGCACACAGTCGTGGATAGGCAGACTCACGACGCAGGAGCATCGGGGCAAGCAGATGGCGCTCTACGGTTTAGCCACCGGCATCGGATTCGCGTTGGGGCCGCTGTTTCTTCCGACGGGCAAGTTGGCTGCATGGCTTCCTTTCCTCCTCTCGGCCATCACGTTTGCCATCTCGCTGGTCCTCGTTATGCGCCTGTCTCCGGCGGTGGAACAAAAATCGACTGCTCCAAGCGTGGGGTTCATTCGTACTGGTCCCATTTACAAGGCGGCCCTACCAGCACTGGCTTTCCGCATGGTTTTCGGTTTTATGGAGTCCGCCTTGAACGGAGACCTGCCACTGTTCGCACAACGCGTCCATATGTCGCTCGGCGTCGTGTCTGCGTCACTCGCAGCATTCGTCATCGGCAGTCTTCTCTTCCAGTTTCCGCTGGGCTACTTAAGCGACCACCTCTCGCGCAAAGTGGTGTTGCTCGGATGTTCAGTCGTCGGTGTAGTGCTGTTTGCGCAGCTCCCCGCAGCGGCCGGAAGAACGGCGTTGTTCGTCACACTGTGTTTCGTCGTCGGGGCGTTTGTGGACACATTGTTCAGTTTCAGTCTCGGGTATCTCGCCGATCTCGTTGAACCCGCCAGCCTGCCTGTCGCCAACCAGTGGGCCGTCACCAATCTTGGTGTCGGCCTCATGGTTGGTTCTACCGTTGGCGGGTTGACGATGACTTGGTTTGGGCCGGGAGGCCTGTTTTGGACGATATCCCTCTTGTACCTTCTTCACGTGGGATTGAGCGTGGCGTGGAAGCCACCATTCAAGGCGACCGTACTTCCACAGAGCACGCACCAGGACATGTGACCGCAAGATTCGGAAAGCGGGTAAGGACAAGACATGCTATATAAGAATCAGCAGAAGAATTGGACAGCGTAATGCTACTTATTAACCGGAGCAGGATTGTTAACCTGAGCAGAATAGCCAAATGTGTTACGTCGCTTCAGATTGTTCCACACTCGGGGGAAGCAGTGGACGAAACTTTACTGGGGACGAGAGCACAATCGACGTGTTCACGCGTCCGAAAATGATGAGCCTATCCACCAAGGCTTCGAGCCCGACCATTGAAGGGACGGCGGCTTTCATAATGTAGCTCATGACGCCGGTCACTCTGTGACACTCGAGAATGTCTGTGTCGTCGGCAATATAATCTTCAAATCGGCGACACGGGACCTTCAGTTCGCTGATTTCAATGATAACCAACACATCACGGCCAACGCCGGTAGGGGACACATTGGCAGTGAATCCTGTGACAATGTGTTGCTCTTCCAAGCGACGCAGTCGGTCAGTCACACTCGGACGGCTCAAGTTCAGCGTTTTTGACAAATCACTCACAGTTATCCGCCCATTTTCCTGCAGTAACGCCAATAGTCGGGCGTCAATCTGGTCCATGTTCATCACCTTCAGTATGGAGTTAAGAAACCCGACATTGATGCAAATGGTAGGGAGGTTGCTGAATTTATGTTCAATATTGCATGTAATTCTAGCGAATGAACCTGTACTCTGTCTATACGACGGATATCGGGGAGATGCGGTCATGAGCGGCACCTTGAAACGCTCAATCTCCGTGTGGCAGGGAATCGCCCTGTATGTGGGTGCTGTCATCGGATCGGGGATATTGATATTGCCCGGCATGACAGCTGGGATTGCCGGTACGGGCGCCTTGTTTGCATGGGGCGGGATGATTGTGCTGAGCATTCCACTGGCAAGCACATTTGCATTGTTAGCGACAGCGTATCCGAGTGCGGGTGGTGTGTCGACCTTTGTTGAGAAGGCTTTCGGGCGGTACGCGGGCGCCTTAATCGGGTGGTTCTATTTCATTGCAGCTTCAGCGGGACAGTTTATCGTACCGTTAACAGGCGGAATCTATGTAACCTATGTCTTTCATCTCCCGAATATCATTGCTTTTGTGATTGCGGGAGCGCTCCTCGTTGGCTCCGTGATTGGCAATTATTTGGGCTTGCAAACGAGCGGTAAAGTACAGCTTGCGACGAGCGGTCTCATTGTCGTTGTGCTTCTGTCCACCATTTTGTTCGCAATTCCATCGATGCATGCAAGCCAGCTTTCGGTGCATCTATCGACTGGGTCGTTTGCCTCGATTGGAAAGGCCGCTATGCTTATCTTCTGGTCCTTCTTTGGTTGGGAGGCTATCGCCAGCCTCGCACCAGAGTTCCGTCATACCGAGCGGGACGTGATGCGAGCGACGTGGGGCGGCATTGTGATTGTCGGGGTGTTGTATTTTGGAATTGCGCTCGCCGTTGTTGGTACGCACTCATACGGACCGGGATGGCAAACAATGGCGGAGGCGATGAACAGCGCGTCGCTTGCGCAGGTGATGTCAAACACCATCGGCAGAAGTGGGGCAGTGGTGACCGCCGTCTTAGCCCTTGTAATTTGCTTAGGGACGACGAATGCGTTTGTCGCAAGCATTAGCAGATTGGCGTACGCGTTGGCCCATGAACAGTTGGCCCCGGCTTGGATGGATAACATCCATGAGCGGAGTTCCGTGCCTCGGAGGGCCGTACTGTTGGTTGGCGCCCTGGCAGCAATTGGCATGGTCGTGACGTATGTATTGCACCTCCGCATGAGTGAGTTGGTGTACGTCCCGAACTCTCTCGGAATTGCCACGTACATTTTGGGAACAGCTGCTGGAGTCAGGTTGCTCCGTTCGTGGGTGGGGAGGTCACTGGCCGCCGTTGCATGCGCCCTCTGCGTTACGGCATATCCGTTTGTCGGGACATTTGTATACATTCCGCTCGCCGTCGGGGTGCTTTGTGTTGCATACATATTGTGGAGGACTCGGTATGAGCGTTCGTGATGACGAGTCGCTCGCCATGGACTCTCATGCTAAAATATGCCAGAATACATATCGGGGGTTATCCCATAAGTGGTCCTTGATTGGTCCCAAATTTACGTTTACCATGTCTGTTTCGTAACGGATGAAAGGTTGAGAGACACGTGTATATCATCGCCGTAGCCGTCTACGTCGCGGACCAACTTTTAAAGTGGCTCGTTCGAACCCATTTGCTGGTGGGCCAATCGGTTGTGATTGTCCCGCATGTCATCGGTTTGCTCTATATCCGGAACCCTGGTGCAGCGTGGAGCATGTTTTCGAACGGCAGGTGGGTGCTTTCTGCTATCGACCTGTTGGTTGCCATTGCCGTCGTTTATATCAAGCAGAAGTACAAACCCACTCGGCTCGCCAGTCTGGGTATGGCTTTACTGCTCGCCGGCGCCCTTGGAAACTGCACAGACAGAGTGATATACGGAACTGTAACAGATTATCTGCAGTTCTTGTTCATCCAGTTCCCAATCTTCAACCTGGCGGACATGTCCATCGATGCTGGCGTTATTCTCTTGCTCTGGAACGGGTTTCGCTCGCAATCGAACCGTGTGTCTTGATACTAGCGACGGGTTCTTGACCTCTGTTTTTTGAGCATGGGCGTAGGCAACATCTAACAAGGTGGGGAGTACTGTATAAATCGTTGTATGAATCGGTCCAGGAAGATGGACGGTGGCAACGGCGTTAAAGTGAGGAGAGAGCGTATGACCGATATATTTAACGATATGTTCATTGAAGACATAGGTGATAAATCCGCGCCGCCACTTCTGTATCTTCATGGTGGACCCGGAACGGGATCATATGACTTTGTCGTATTTCAGAAGGAGCGATTAGCTGACAAGATACGGTTAATCGCCATGGACCAACGAGGAGTGCTTCGTTCTCGTGAAATTGGAGACAGCGAAGAATTTGGTTTGGAGAACCTGGTGGAAGATATCGAAGCAGTTAGACGGTCGCTAGGCATTTCCAGTTGGTCAGTTCTCGGCCATTCGTTCGGCGGATACTTAGGTGCTGTTTACGCAAATCTCTATCCATCATCTGTAGAGAAATTGATATGGGAAAATGCTACTTTTGACCTGGGCCTGTCAGCAAGGTCGCTACTCAAGGGAGCTACGTTGGCGTTCAGCAACTTGGGCAACCATCAGATGGCAAAGGCTTGTATGGAAGTCGCTTTTTCTTCCCCTAGCAAACCAGCATTTGACATCTGGCTTGAATTTTCGGAGTTAACGAACGAGTTGGGTGAGGAAAGAAATTCTTTGTATGTACATGGAATTGAGAGGGACTTTTTCGAGCAACTCGTTGAAGAGTCGCCACTGTCCTCCGACGAATGGAGCAAAGCAGCCACACATCAACGAAAGTTGTTTGAAGAAGGCAAGGTCTTCGAGTCGCTCCTCAGTCGTGTACCTGTTCAACCCACGTTACTCCTAAAAGGTAAATTCGATTTGGTCATGAGCTTAGACCAGGTTCACGCGTACACAACCGGAAATCCCAAGACCGATTTAGTTGTCTTCAGCAACAGCGGACACTTCCCACATGCCGAGGAACCGGACAAGTTCGCGTCAGAAGTGATTCAGTACATATATGCGACGTTGTAAACCACTCACTGGCGCATTTGCTGGCCTTTTTGCCGGTGATGGGCGATGATCATGTTTCCATTGCCCCCCTTCGTTTGCACAAAGAGCACTTTTATTCGCACATATGGAGTGCCGTTTTGTCCAAACGAAATGCCGGGGAGGAACCGCATCACTCTCTGGCTCGCTCACAAAGATGAACGGGATATCTTGCGACCATTACACGTACGCGACCTGCATGCCTCAATTTGGGTTTAGATAAATCATGGAACACCTGCAATTCCGGCACCAGACTCGACTGGACCAATTTGCAGCTGCTGATTTTGCCACATTCAAGGTGTCTCTCAACCTCTCTATGTCGCAAAGTGAAGACCTCGGTGCAGTTGGCGTCCGGCATTGAACAAGGTGAAATGTGGGGGGGGGAGATATTCGGAGCCGCATATTCGCTGTCGTTGACAACATACAACCAGAACGGGTTTAAACGTCTTACATTTCGCAACGTCCGATAATATATATTATGTTAACGAAAATTATATTGGCACGATGGAGCTAAACTCGGGTACGCTGATCTAGGTTTTTCTTCCTCAGCTCCCCACCCGTTTACACATATAACAACGTAAGGCGCTGATTTGTGACATCCGAAACGAACCATAATTTAAAGGTGTATTGCTAGACGCAACCATACCTATTTAGGCATGCGCTTGCAACGTGAATGACGCTTTGAACTTTCCAACCACCTGGTGGTTTGTGTCTTCTAATTGAGATTGCTGCCAGTTCATGTCCTGTTCCAGTGACTGTAGTGGCCCGTGAGTGCCAATGCCAAGCTGCCTGAATAATTCGTTTAATACCGGTGGAAGCTCCGTTTTTCGTCCGTCTTCGATTTTGATGGCTACGCCGACGCCTGCATCGAGATCGGTCATGCCGAAGACGCCTTGTGAACCTTCTTTGAGTATGATTCTGTTGCCAAACGCGCGGAAAACCCTTGTGCTGTATGTATTTGTTCCAGTTATCATCTCCGGGTGTTTCAGATAGGCGGTGACCATACGTTCGACTGAACTGCGATGTTCCGGTTGCACCTGTGATGGATTTGCAAGGCGAGCAAACCCCCAAGCGATATTGTATAACGGCATACAGAACGTTGGAATGCCGCAACCATCTGTTGCTAACTGAACTTCCTGTTCTGTGGTGCTGGTCATATCAAGTACGGCCCGTTTTACGCGCCGTTGCACCGGGTGAGTTGGCTTCGCGTAGCCCTCTGTGTTCTCTTCCATGTAAATAGCCGTAGCAAGCATCCCTGCGTGGACACCGGAGCACTCTTGGCAGACTGTATTGATGGGCTCATTTCGACGGATCATGTCTTCATAACTTTGTTTGTCTATCGGAGGCGTGATGCCGCAAACAAGCTGGTTCACGCCAACATCAATCTTGTCGAGGATTCTCTGGACCGAACGACGGTGGATTTCCTCTCCTGAGTGCGAACTCGCGCATAGCGCCAAATCCGCCGCCGTAAACTGAAAATGATCCGCCGTACCGGTTTCGATGACGGGAAGCGCCTGAAAGGGCTTGAGGGCGGACCGGCCATGCGTGATGCGATAGGGGTTGCCAAATGAGTATAGAAGGTGACCTTTGTCATCGACCACAGCGATATGGCCACGATGTGAATTCTCAACAACGTCACCGCGATACACATTTAGAATGACGTTCTCCATAATGGCCCCCTCAGCACTTTGTATCTCACATCAGTTTGACCGATTATTTGTGTTTTCATGACGCAGTATATTTATGGAGAGTACGGCCACTGTATAAGGATTAAGAAACGAGGTGAGTGGACATGGAGCCGGACAAGGTTTCCTTTGCATTGCATGAGACGCTTGAACTTCACGAATTATTGGCATTTAAAAACGTGTGTCTGACAAAGTCCATCACAATGCCGGTTCTTGTAAACGATGGAGGCTTAAAAGATTTGCTAGCTGCTGCTGCGGCCATGGACCGGCGTCACGTTGCAGACCTACAAGGGCTTCTGGCGAGAACGGCCACGTCGGGTGTTTCCCATTAAAAGTTGCTGGTTGTACTTCGGCAACCAGATAAACACTGCCCGAGGGGGTATAACATGAATCCCATTCTCGAAAGTTTGACGGGTACGAACGCAATGACGGACGAAATCATCGCAAGCGATTTGTTGATTGCGGCCAAGGCGGGTGTACGGAACTATGCCTTCGCTCTAACAGAAACCACTTCATTTGAAATCCGAACCGTCCTTCGTAAGCACCTTGACGATGCCATCAACATGCATGAGCAGGTCACGACTTATATGATGGAACAAGGGTGGTATCTCGCATATGACGTGGGCAAACAGGCGCAACTGGATGTTCAAAATGCTGAAACGGCCTTGAACCTCTCTTAACAAGAGTGGTATCGGGTTGCACACGCTCGTTCGGACAGCTCGGACATGTTGTCGAGCTGTCTTTTCGCATACGCATCTACGCGGTCCCCCAATCTGAGCAGGTACACATCCCCTTGAACATCCATTCCAATGAAGGATTTCCACGTTTTGTAACGAAGTCTCCTTAAGATGAGTCAGCCGGATGGCTAGTCACCTGGTTAAGCTATCCAGCCTCGCTTTCATTCAGAGAGGTATCGTTTCAAATGTGGCACTAAGTGATGCCAGTGGTCAACTGACATGACAAACCGGGTACTTGCATAGTTTGTATTTGCATGGTTAGGAGGAGCACAGCGCGTCATGGAGGAGATAACCGTTCCAACTGGTGCAATCAACAGCTCAGACAGTTTACCACCGAGACCTCTGGCCCTTTGGTTAAGGCAACAGTTTATTCGGCGAAACGGGAACCTGGCAGCAGTCGCGTTGATGCTTGTGTTGCTCCAAGGAGCGTTGCTTGTTCTCGTTCCGGCCGTGGAGTCCCTTGTCACGGCGGGGACACTCGCATGGCGGCGTCTTCTTATCGGAAACCTGGTACAATGGGACACCGGTTGGTTATTACACATCGCGCGCGAGGGCTACACGAATTTGGCGGATACAGCCTTCTTCCCGCTGTATCCTTTGGTTGTAAGACTGGCTCACAGATTGACGGGGATAGGGTTTGCTGTCAGCGGAGTGGCTCTTTCGTTGTTTTTCTTTCTCATTGCCATTTATGTCTTAGGGCTGTGGCTGTTCAACCAGTTTGGCCTACGCACTGCCTATCTTGGGATGGCACTACTCGTATTCTTCCCGACATCATTCTACTTTCGTGCGGCTTATACAGAATCCATGTTTCTGGCGTTTGTGTTGCTGGCCGTGTATGCGTCAAGTCGGGGTCACTTTGTGACCGCTGGTATCGTGACATCGTTCGCGTCGCTCACGCGAAATACCGGTCTGTTTGTATGTGCAATCCTCGTCGTTGACTATGTCTACCAGCGAAACATGGGTTTACAGTTCTGGACGCGCGAATGGTGGCAGCGGATTGATAGAAAGGCACTCGGCCTTGTCCTCCCCCCCTTGACCTTTGCTGGCTACCTCCTTTGGCTTCAGTCCCATACTGGACACGCATTTGCCTTCATGCTGGCACAGCAGTATTGGCACCGAACCTATTTGCCGCCATGGCGTACGCTGATGGCAACTCTCTGGCAACTCATCGAAAACCATCAGCCATCTGTCTGGCCCTACCACGCGTATGAGTTTGCTGCTTGGCTGTTTGCATTTGCCGGCCTTCTGCTTGGCCTCAAATACTTACGCCAACCTCATCATCGCGGTAACGCGCTATATTTATTGCTGGTTTTATGGGTATGTACCTCTGCCCCGGCCCGTACCGGTGTTCACTTACATCATTGGGATTATCTTTTGAGCATGCCACGATTCGATTTAACACTGTTCCCAGCGTTCGCTTATATGGCAAATCGATTACGGAAAAAGTTTTGGATTGCATTGACGCTCGGCGTAAGTATTAGCGGCTTGTGTCTGCTTTACAGCCTCTTTTGCATGGGGGATTTTCTCGCTTGAACGATGGTGGTGACTCTGTCTTTCCGTGACATCCTGTACACTTGCCGATACCGACCCACACTCGGCAGGGCCGCTCATCCATGCAGCAACCCTGCCCCTTCTCATTCAATGTTTCTACCATCACTGGGTGGAGCCGTCCTTCCCTACTCCCCACTCACACGAAGGTCTTACGCTTTTGCAACTACTGTCGTATGTTTCAAGTATGCCTCAATGATGTCGACAGCTCGGGACGCACTGAGAATGCAATCGGGGATGCCGGATCCGTAATAGGCGGCCCCTGCAATGGTCACACCTGGCGCACTTTCCAGAGATGCCTCAATTTGCTTTAGTTTTTCTAGATGGCCGACGTCGTACTGTGGCATGGCCTTGTACCAACGCTCAATCCGGATAAAGTCTGGTTCTGCACTAATTCCGAGTGTAGTCGTCAGATGCTGACGTACGGCGCTAACCAGCGATTCGTCGTCCCAGTCGACGATATCTTCCGCTCCGTCATGGCCAACGTAACAACGCAGTAGCGTTTGCCCCGTTTTGCTTGCGTGACTCCACTTCTTTGAGACCACCGTACAGGCTGTTACTGGACTCCCTTGGTTTCTCGGCACGAGGTAGCCGGAGCTATTGAGCTGCGACACACCGGGGTCTTGATGATATCCAAAGGAAATTGTTGCAGTGGATGCGTAACGAATGGCCTGAAAAGCTTGTGTATCGACTCCACACGGGGCCAGGAGTTGTGCAGTTACGTTGGCAGGAGTCGCCAATATCACAGCGTCCGCAGTAATACGCTGCGCCGTGCCGTTCCTATCGACCATAGACACATGATAGCCACCCGTGTCAGACTTCTCGAGCCGCGTCACAGTGGTCTCGAGCGACAGGGTTGCAAAGTCCTGAATCCGTTCGACAAGACGGTCTACGAGTTGCTCGAGCCCGTCTCGAAGGTTGATAAACATTGGCTTTGCCGATCCGGTCGGCTGCGGCATGTTTCTCGTCATGGCCAGCGCACCGAGGATAAGACTCCCATGTTCCTCATACAGTCTGCGCAGTGCAGGCATCGTCGCATCAAGACTCATTAGATTCAGATCGCCGGCATGAATCCCGGCGAGCAGCGGCGACGATATCATGTCCACAAGTTCGTCACCGAGACGCTCACGCAGAAACTCTCCTAATGACACGTCGCCCGTCATCGGCTCTGCGGGCGTGAGCAAATCCTCCAGGGCGCGTCGCTTCGCGTCCGGTGTCAGCAAGCTTGTCTTAGCAAACGCGTTCAGGTCCGAAGGTACACCCATACCAAACCCAGAGGGAAGCGGCACGAGTGAGCCGTTGCTCCAGATGAGCGTCCCACCACCTGATTCCACGGGCACAACATCCTCATCGAGGCCCAGCTCCGAGACGAGTTCGACACCGCCTTTTTTCCTGGTGTATATGGAGTCTGGACCGAGTTCAAGGAGAAAATCTTCCCCGCGCTCGGTGTGTATTTTGCCGCCAAGGCGGCAATCCTGTTCGACGACGGTACACAACAAATCGTCAAGGTTCGTTTGATGCTGCTGCATGAGTCGATATGCCGCTGTGAGTCCTGAGATGCCGCCGCCGATAATCAGTACATGTCTTGCTGTCATCTATATCACCTGTTTCTGGCCGAACCGGCATTGGCTGACGACGCGTTCGAACACTTCACACTTGAACCCCGAACCTCTCGCCTATCGCCCAGTTCGGCGCATGTCTTTCCCCATCATACCGTACTCCACAGGGTGCGTCACGGGATGTGTTGTTACTCACCGGCCAATTCGACGGCTTGCATTTGCATCCCAGTGGCAGGTGTTCTCGCGACGGTCACGCTCGCAGGCATTCGGGTGAGTTGTCCGATGGCGAGCCAGACAATCACGAAACCGAGCCATTGCCCGGGTGTAAATGTCTGGTGTAGGATGAGCCAGTTTACGAAGAGACCAGTCGCCGGGAAGGCAAGCTCAGCAAGCGTCGCCTGAGATGCCCGGACCCGTCCGAGACCGCGATAATAAATGAGCAAGCTGATAAGGCTTGGAACGAGGGTTTGATAAAGCAGGTTGAACCAGACGCTGCTGAGACTAAAGGCGTGCATCATCGCCGTCACGCTTGGATGCTGGCTGGCCACGATAATCGTCAGGAGCGGCAACGCAACAGCGAACCTAAGTGCGGTCACCGTTGTGAAAGACGCCTTGTCAACCAGCCGTTTTCCCATTACGGTAGACCCACCCCACAGTGCTGCCGCTGCCAGTGCCAGTGCCCCACCAAGGAAATCTTTCGTGCCTCCATGCGACACAGGGATGTGAAACCCAAAGGTTAATAAGTAGGCGCCAACCACGGCGACCACAAATAATACCCAGTATCTTACTTTCAGGCGTTCACGCAACACCCAGGCTGCTAAGAGCACTGCGAAAAGCGGTTGTAGCTTTTGTAAGATAAGAATCACGTTTACATTGCCGTATTGAAAGGCCAGTGTGAAGAAGATGGACCCAAGAGCGGACCCACCAAACGCGACAAACGAGACCGCTAGCCAATCTCCGAGGTTGAAGCGGCGGAGTTCACGGCGCTTGATGATGAGCACCGGGAGTGCAAATAAGAAGAGTAAGGCGTGTTCCAAAAAGACGATTTGAGTGGATGAGAAATGGTGCAAGAGAGAAACAATGAATACGCCATCGAGACCCCAGAGTGCGGCACCGAGAGCTATCCACCATAATGAGGTGGACGATGAGTGTGTGTTAGCCTGCACGTGTTTCAATTCACGAACCTCCTGTGACTGAGGAACTTGAATCGAACCTTCCAGAAGGACCACATGAAAAAACGCCTCGACAGTATAACTCGAGGCGGCATGTGGAAGAAAGCATGGTTGTTTGGCCATACTTCCAATGGACCTTCTCCCATCCGGACTATACCGTCGGCCTTGGAATTCCACCAAGTCAGTCAATCCAAATTGCATGTGAATTGAGTCGCGGGCTTCGATTGCGCGGGCAACCGTCACCGCCGGTCGGGAATCTCACCCTGCCCCGAAGGTTCATATTCAGTTGCCTTTAGTGTAACACTTTGACTGGTAAACAGCTACTCGAGAGTAGCAAAAGGAATGATGCGCAGATGCTGCACAAGTATTTCTTGGTCACGAAACGATTCGTTATCCGCATCTATCGTGGTGTTATGAAACACAACACTCCAGGGCGGGCTTCGGCAATTTCATTTTTTGTGTTCTCAGCCATGATTCCGATGCTGCTACTGATGATATACGGCGCATCCTTTTTGGTTCCGGAACCGACGGTCGAGCACCTTCTCGATAACTTACTCCGCTCTTACGTTCCAGACATGCCGACCGAAGGCACTTTGGTGGAACAAACGGTGAACCGGCTGGGGTCGGTCCGGTCCGACATGCGCCTTATCGGTATTATTGGCCTGCTCTGGACGACCGTTGGAGGGTTTGTGTTGCTGCAACAGGTGCTTGATGAGATATGGGAGATTCATCAGCGAAGGTCATTTCTACGTCAGTATCTAGTTGGCTTTGTCATGCTGGGCATCCTTCTCGGCTTGACTGTCGGGGTATCCATTTTTACTGCCGTTTCACCGCTCTTGATGACACTAGCTATTGGCGCCTTAGAGATTCCGTGGCTTGCACTGCTGCACCTCGTGTCAACCATTGTGTTTCCAATTGTCCTCTTTATCACCTGTTTCTTTATCTATCGAGTACTGCCGTCTCACCGTCCGAGACTGTGGCCGGCGGTGATTGGGGCTTTGTTCGCAACGGGGGCCATTTATGTGTCACGGTCGTTGTTCATGGTTTACACGCATTATCTCGGCAACTATCAACTGGTCTATGGTGCGCTGACCTTTGTCATGTTGCTGACTTTTTGGATATACATCCTCGCAATCATTTTACTCCTCGGTGCAGAAGTGTCAGTGGCCATCGAGCGAACGCACGCACCCTGACCGGGTGCATGCAGAAAGGTGATTGCAAAAGTGCGCTCAGGTTTGACGTACACAGGCGGTTAGGCCCTCATTTTCGGATATCGGCGATATAATGGAAATGAGATTGGAAGTGACGAATGAATCTGGCGACGCGGGCAATCAACACGGATGGGAGGTAATTTCGGTGAAAGCCAAGGACGTCATGATTACAGATGTTTATGTTGCAAAGAAGGAAAATACGGTTGAAGACGTGCTGCGCAAATTTGCGGACTACAGAATTGGCGGAATGCCCATTGTCGATAACGACAGTCGGGTGGTTGGCTACATCAGTGATGGGGATATCATGCGCTTCCTCGGAAAACGGCTGGGTCACACCCAGGCATTCCTTACATTAACGGCGGAATACGTGTTTTACGTGGAACCGGATGCCAGTCGACAAGCAGAACGGGATGAATTACGGCAGAACTTCCTCGAAGTGTGTAAGCTGTCTGTACTCGAAGTCGGGGTCAAACGTGCCGTTTGTGTGCAGGACGATGAAGACCTGCAGGATGTTGCTCGGATTCTCGGGCAGAAGAAGTTTAAGAAAGTCCCCGTCCTTCGCGGACAGCAGCTCGTCGGTATTATTAGCCGTGGCGACGTCATTCGAACCGCTGTCAGACGCTTTCTCAGTCATTGATAGTTTGAGCACAAAGGCGACATAACAATTGTTATGTCGCCTTTGTGCTGTAATATGAGGTTGCTTAAACTTTCTTTCATGACATTCAACATAAGTCCGCTTAACGTGAATCAGCTTACGAATCCGGGAAGAGTTCATAGAACGCACTGTAGCGTTCGTCTCGCGATTTATTCTTGCGGTTGTCGCGTTGTCGCGTGTCTTGCCCTGACTCTGTTTTGGCCGCTCCTGTCTCAGTCCTCGCCTTCAGTCGTTCTCGATAGCTCTCCCGGTATGTTTCTAGCTCAGCTTTCGTCCGAATTCGATTGCGTTGCCAGTCAAATAGGATGCGGTCGATGTACTTGAAACTGAACTTGTTTGCCAGAACTGCCTCACGCAACGCCTCATTAATCATCCACTCCGGATGACCGTCACGGTCCAGCCACTGTCGAATCTGTTCGCATTCGAGTCCTGACAAGGGCCGACCAAACTCCTCTTCAAACAATTGCACCGGGTTTTGCGCCCATTCACGGACTGGGGATTTGTTTGGATCCTTGCCGCGAAGCCGCGTCCAGAGCGGCTTGAGATCAAAGTACGTGCTGACTGTGCCCTGCTCGTCAAGGCGCTCCGCCATCGCCAGGAAGCCGCCCATGACAAGCTCGTTAATCGCGTCAGTAACGTGCACCAAACCTAGGCCCGTCCGCTCGCACAGCTCAGACGGGGTCAGAAAGTCTTTCTGCTCGACTTGCGCTGCGGCAATAATCTGCAACAGCAAGACTGTATGTACTGGAGTCAGACCAAACGCCCCGGTTTGGGTAATCCATCGATGTGGGATGGCCACAAACGACCCGTTGAGGAAGTCCGCATTTGCACTCTCTCTGTCGGAAGGCTTCAATGTCCGTCACCCCCCTTTTTCTGGAATGACTTTGGTTATGGGTACAGACGGTACAGAGTGCGTGGGAACGGATTTGCTTCACGGACGTGTTCAAGACCGCAAATCCACGCCACGGTCCGTTCGAGACCAATTCCGAAACCGGAGTGTGGCACACTTCCCCATTGCCGTAACTCGAGATACCACCGGTATGCTTCTTCCGGCAGTTTGTGCTCCTTAAACCGCTCCGCCATCAAGTTGTAATCATGAATGCGCTGACTGCCGCCAATGATTTCCCCGTATCCCTCGGGAGCGAGCATGTCCGCACAAAGGACAACTTCTGGACGTGATGCGTCCGGTTGCATATAAAAAGCCTTAATCGCTGTCGGATATCGCTCTATAAACACAGGCCTGTCAAATTGAGCGGCCAGTTCGGTTTCGTGAGGCGCACCAAAGTCGTCTCCCCACTGTAAGTCATGTCCTCGTGATTGCAGCCACTTAATGGCTTCGTCATAGCTCATTCGCGGAAAGGGGGCGACCACGCTCTGCAGTTTAGAGATGTCGCGCTCAAGCACATGCAACTCGGCTTCACAATGTTCGAGTACGTGTTTGACGACGTGTGAAACGAATTGCTCCTGCAGGCGCAGGTTGTCTTCATGCTCATAAAAGGCCATTTCCGGCTCAATCATCCAGAATTCAATTAGGTGGCGGCGCGTCTTGGACTTCTCTGCGCGAAAAGCTGGGCCCATTGAATAGACTTTGCCGAGTGCCATTGCCGCCGCTTCCATGTACATTTGGCCGCTTTGCGTCAGATATGCGTCCTCGTCAAAATACTTGATATGAAACAGTTCCGTCGTTCCTTCCGCAGAAGACGGTGTGATGACAGGTGGGTCAACGCGTGTAAAACCATCGTCATCGAGGAACTGCTGCATGGCTCGCTCAATTTCTGCTCGTATCTTGAGTACAGCCCGTTGTCTCGGCGTCCTAATCCAGAGATGCCGGTGGTCCATTAAGAAGTCGACACCGTGTTCCTTGAGCGTGATGGGATATTCCACTGACTCTCCAACAGGAGAGACGGATTGGACTTGAATCTCGTATCCCAGAGCTGACCGCGTGTCGGCCTTGACAATACCGCTGACGATGACTGATGACTCTTGTGTTAACGCGGCAGAATTCTCGAAGACGTCCTCGTCGACTTCGGCTTTAACAACGACGCACTGAATCACGCCCGTACCATCGCGAAGTTGGAGAAAGTGGATTTTACCACTGGAGCGTTTGTTATACAACCATCCGCGAAGACGAACGGCCTGTCCTTCGTACGTGCCTACTTGGGCAATTGTCGTAATGGGATTCACCGGTGTTTCCCTCCACAGTCCATGTCATGGTCATTTTGTTCGCAAAGTGACAGACCTTGGGCATTTCTGTACATTCCTGTCGAAAAGACATGTACAATTATATCACAATCGCTCTTGCCTTCGCGGCAGAAGTGAAACAACGCCCAACCATGCGGGGCATGCCGTTGGCGGGCGCTGGAGAATGATGTCTTCCTCGTCACATTACAGGAACTTGTCGGCATTCATGAACTTGTCTCATCGTGCCCACAGCAGTTGTGAACCTGTTAACTTAGAAGCCGGCTGACAGGTCAGATTCCATTGCGACAACACCAGAGACGGGATTCTTGATGCCAGCTGTCTGGTCCTTTCCCTCAACGCTTTCAAGCCATTCGCGGAACTGGCGGCCATCAACGCTTTCTTCCTGCACCACATGCTCCGCAAAGGTAGCGATATCGTCTTGATACGGTGTCAGGAGTTCACGCGTCACACGGTCTTGCTCGGACAGGATGAACCGCACTTCAGTGTCAAGTACTGCATCTGGCAGGTTTTCTTCATCGACAATTCCGATTCTCGACAGGCCGCATTTCACCATCGTTCTTGCCAGACTCGATGCCTGCATGAAATCATTCTGAGCACCGGTACTGCGGTTTCCGTAATGCAGTTCTTCGGCCAGACTTCCCGCGAGGGCGACGTTTATCTGCTGCTTTAAGTGGTCTAACGTGTACAGATACCTATCGGTCTCCGGAATCTGCCGAACAAATCCGAGCGCGTTACCACGTGGAGCAATGGTGATATGTGAGACGGTGCCAGGGCGCATCAATTCACTGACAATCGCGTGACCGAGTTCGTGCACCGCTACGCGCTCAAGGTCATCGTCTGTAGGTTTTCTACCGGTTTTTTCGCCCATCAGGACTTTGTCTACGGCATCGCGAAACATCTGTTGAGAAACCTGTTCTTTCCCTTGTCTGAGGGCAATGATGGCGGCTTCGTTCACTAACGACTCGAGCTGTGCACCAGAGAAACCGTATGTCTCTCGCGCAATGTGCTCGAGGTCAACAGCGCTCTCCAGAGGCTTCCCTTTGGTCTGGATTTTGAGAATGTGCAGCCGTCCGTCTTTGTCCGGCAAATCCACTTTGATTTGGCGGTCAAACCGCCCGGGGCGAAGCAACGCCGGGTCGAGAATGTCTGGCCGGTTGGTAGCCGCGACAACTAACACCAGCGGTGATTGCGTTGTCGACATGCCGTCCATTTCGGTTAGCAACTGATTGAGTGTTTGGTCGTACTCTTGATGACTCAGGTTTCCACGCCTGCCACCGAGAACATCAATCTCGTCAATAAAGACAATGGCGCTGTCCTTATTCTCCTTCTTCGCGGTTTGTCTTGCCCGTCGGAACAAGTCGCGTACACGTTGTGCGCCAACTCCGACGTACATTTCGACAAACTCGCTGCCTGAAGTAGATAAAAACACAGAATCAGTATAGGTTGCTGCGGCTTTCGCCATCAGCGTTTTACCTGTCCCAGGGGGGCCGGTCAGCAGAATCCCCTTGAGCGGGCGAATCCCCAAGTTCTTAATGCGGTCGCGATAGCGGAGAAAGTCAAGGGCTTCCATTAACTCCTGCTTGGCATGCTCCTGTCCCCCAATCTCGTCAAACGAGACGGCATGACGTGCAGGCGTTTCTCGATTTCCCATCGACACAGCGGACCGTCGGTCCATCATCATCCACAAGACGACTCCGAGGCCGGCAAGAAACAGCAGAGGCACGACGTTGACATGCAGAACGGCCAGAAAAATCAAAAAGGCAATGCCCACCCCGAGAATCCATTCCTTTATCAAGAGGCTGCACCTCCTTGCCCTTGCTGCAGGGTGTTGTATTGCCACACATCGTACAAGTAATGGCTGCCCTGTTGCAGTTGAACATATATGTTATGCGCATCCATCGTAATTTTCGCTTTTATCCCTTGTGCTGCGGCTGCTTTTTCGAACGACGTAATCATTTCTTGGTAGTTGCCTTTATGGACACCTTCCAGAATGACCGGGTTGAGATTTTCATAGGTTTGTTGCAACGCTTTATCCTTGTTATCTAAAATCACAATCGAACTACCTGCGTTCACGGAACCAGTCACTGCCTCGGCGATGGAGTCGTAAGTCGTTTGCAGGTCTTCAACCGCACCAAGTTTGACCCGAATAACGGTTGGATTCCCGACAATCACGTCGACGTTTTGGACGCCAGACACCGTTTGCAAATCGGTTTTCAGCGGGTCCACTAAGTTATATCGCTTATAAACCTGCCAGCCAGCAAAGAACACAGCGAGACTCACAATCAAAATCAAGAGCATAGGAACGAGGCGAATCCGGGACAACGACGTACGCCTCCTTTGTAGTCTAAGGTGGTGATGCTGTAAGTCTAGTATATCACTCGGAGATGAAAAACGTCACAGTACATATTTCCACACCACGCTTCGCACGGGGCGAGTCTGCTGCAGCCATGTATTGCTCAATAGGATTTCAACAGTCTTCCAGTCTTGGCGTCAAAGTACACATATTGATAGTTTCCTTTTTTCGACTTGCCGTACACCTCCCAGACGAAATCAGTATTCGTCCCCACCTGAGAACGGCCAGTCTGGTCAAGATAACCAAAGTGCGTTGCAATCACTTGCAATCCGCTGTTTTCAGCGTCCGCTTTGATGAGCTTGCTGTTTTTGACCGCGGAAGTCTGAATCGAACGGATAGAATACGGCTTTCCGTAGACAACGACGAACCAGCCGCGGCCAAATGCGTCCTTGCCTTGGAAAACTTCTTCGACGCCATTGCCGGTGAACACATCATGTTCGGCAATCGACTTGAGCGGACTGTGGTTGAGTGCATACTGTGCTGCCGTCTGTTCAACCTTCCATTCGCTTGCAAGGTTGTTCCAGAGTGAGGTCCCGACAAAAATGGCGGCGATGATGAGAAGGAACAGAAGTGTAGATAGCCAAATCGTCCATGCTTTCATGATTACGCCCGGTACAGTGTCAAGAGCATCTTGTCTGGTTCGTCCTGGGACTTGGACAACCCAAAGATGACATCTTTATCCTTTAGGTTTCTGTTCAGGAAGTCAACGAGTTGATACAAATCGTCTGTCGGTGTGCAGAGATGCGTTGCAAGGACCATTAGTTTGTCATCCATTGTAGTCGTCACCTATTCCATTGTAGTCGTCATCGATTACGTCAAAGCTCAAAGCTCTCACTTCATTACGTCGAAGCTCTCATTCATTACGTCAAATGTCTCATTCATTACGCAGTTTTTAGAACCATGTCTTAAGCGTATCCATTGCTGCTTCATTTGTAAATCTGTAACGAAGCGGGGTGATGCTGACACAGCCTCTTGCGATGACCCGCGTGTCTGCATCCTCATCATCGGCATTCCGAACGACATCTCCGGCATATCGGTAGTACACTTGCCCTTCCTCGTCTTCGTGACGGATGAACCGGTCCCGGTACCCCTCTGCCCCGATTCGCGATACGACCCATGGTCCACCGACGGCATTCGCAGGGATATTCACACTTAAAAAGGTATCGGCGTCGAGTTCCTTGAAATGCAGTCGTTGGACCATTTTTCGTACGACGTGTGCCGCGTCCTCAAAAGGAAAAGGCGGACCGTCCAAGGATACGGCGAGGGCAGGTACACCTTGCAAAGCAGCTTCCCCGGCAGCAGCGACGGTACCAGAATAGAGGACGTCTGTCGCCAGATTGCGGCCCTCATTAATACCTGAGACCATGAAATCAAAGGGTTCCGGCTGCCCAAATTGATGAACAGCGAACTTCACGCAATCGACAGGCGTCCCGTTCAGACTGAATGCCTGAACGTTGTCCAAGCCGAACTCGACTTCCGTCGGAATCAAACGTCTGTGGATAGAGATACCGTGACTCGAGGCACTACGCTGCCTGTCGGGTGCGACCACCACCACATTTCCCAGGTCGCTTAGTGCCCCGACCAGGGCGCGGATTCCCTGTGCAGAAATGCCATCATCGTTACTGACCAGTATTCGCATGGATTGTCTCCTCTCGTACCATCAAACACTTGTCATACAGGTCACCCGTCCGCCCATACTACGAGTATTACGCGAGGGGGTGCACGTCATATGCCACGGTCACACGAACCAAGGCTATCAGCGGGGTTCAACTCATCTCGACAGCAGGTGCACACAGAACGAGACCTTTGGATGTCAGCGCTGCGCTGTGCGGTCACAAAGCCGCCGTGGAAAGAACCAGATGGCTACAGAAATTCTCTTCTGCGCGGCTAATGTCCTGGATGACTTGATTTTGTTGTTCGGGCACGCGATGGTTACGTACGCTGAAAGTTGCGCGTAATTCGCTCGACGTGAAAACGGATCTGTTCGGTATCGAGCGTCACAGGGTCGCCTTTTCTGACCACTTCTTGACCTGCCACAAATACGTCTGTCACATCCTCCGCTGAGGCCGAGTAAACGACATTCGAGACGAGGTCGTAAGTGGGCAAAAAACGAGGACTTTCAAGATTCACAAGCACGATATCTGCCACGGACCCCACACTCAAGGTTCCAGCACCTGGCGTCCGAAACAGAGCACGCGCGCCATCCACGGTTGCCATTGCCAGCGCCTCTGGCGCCGTAATGGCCGTTGCATCTTGAAGCACGCCCTTATGCAACGTGGCTGCAAGGCGCAGTTCCTCAAACATGTCAAGGTTGTTGTTACTTGCTGCTCCGTCTGTACCGAGCCCGAGCGTAATGCCGGCGCGTCTCATTTGCAACGCAGGTGCGATACCGGAACCCAGTTTGAGGTTGCTCTGGGGGTTATGAGCCACGCGCACGTCGTGGGCCGCAAGCAATTGAATATCATTTTCATCTACGTGCACGCAGTGTGCGGCGAGCACAGGCCGTTCTAAGACACCGAGGTTGTGCATCAGACCAATGGGCGATGTCCCATGTTCACGAACCGATTCCGTGACCTCGTGCGCCGTCTCTGACAGGTGGATTTGCAGCGGCACATCAAGCAGTTGTGATAAGTCTACAACTTTTGCGAGGAATGCTGGCGGGCAGGTGTAAGGGGCATGCGGACCGAGCATCACAGAGATCCGCCCATCGCCGGCTCCCTGCCACGTGTCATGGAATGTTTTCGAATCTGAAAGCCCCTGCACTTGCATTTCGTCTGTAAACCCAAGCAGACCGATGGACAACATTCCGCGCAGACCGCTCTCCACCACCGCTCGCGCAGACTCGTCCATGTAAAAATACATGTCTGTAAAGCAGGTGGTTCCGCTTGTTGCCATTTCCCAACATGCGAGTTGGGTTCCCCAATAGACTGCTTCCTTGGTCAATTGGCTTTCGAGTGGATAAATTTTATCTGACAGCCATTTTTGTAAGGGCACGTCGTCGCCTGCACTGCGGAACAAGGTCATCGCCGCGTGTCCGTGTGTATTGACAAGTCCCGGCATGGCAAGTCGGTTGCGTCGTGCAATGACGGTAAGGTCACGACGGTCACCGAGGTACTCCCCTGCCCCCGTCGCTTCAATCGTCGCTTTGTTTAAAAGGATATACGACGGTCCGTAAATGACTCGGTCGGGGGTTTCGATGATTCCACCGACTTCAAGCAGGACACGCTTATTCACGACTCCTCACCCCTTGCTTCCTGGAAAAATGTCTCGATTTGCTGTTTGTCAGGCAGATGGATAACTCCGTGTTCCGTGATGATGCCTTCAATAAGGTCTGCCGGCGTGACGTCAAACGCCGGATTAAGTCCAGAGGTTCCTTCCGGTGCGCTTCGTTGCCCGAGCCACTCTAGAACTTCCTGCGCATCGCGGTACTCGATGGGAATCCCGTCACCGGTCGGTGTTGCAAGGTCAAACGTGCTCGTTGGTGCGGCTACGTAAAACGGGATACCGTGGTGGTGACACAGCACCGCGAGCGAATAGGTCCCTATCTTGTTCGCAGTGTCCCCATTGGCTGCTATCCGGTCGGCCCCGACAAGGACGGCGTCGACGACACCTTGCTTCATGAAATGTCCCGCCATACTGTCTGTAATCAAGCTGTGCGCGATACCCTCAAGGCCAAGTTCATATGCCGTCAGTCTGGCGCCCTGTAAGAACGGCCGCGTCTCATCCACATACACGTTCTTTATCCAACCTTGCTGGTGCAGTGCACGTATCACGCCGAGCGCTGTGCCGTACTCAACAGTTGCCAGTGAGCCCGTATTGCAATGAGTCAGGATTGAAACGGGCCCGCGGAACAACCCAAGACCGTACTGTCCAATCGCGCGATTGACTTTCACGTCTTCCGCAGCAATTGCTTCTGCAATGTCCGTTAAAGTGTCCACGACCTGCGCGGGAGTGGCCTCCGTCTGCTGACACTTTGCAAGCGTTTGTTTCATGCGGTCAAGCGCATAAAACAAGTTCACTGCTGTGGGACGAGTATGGCCAAGGTGCGCAATCGCATTTTCGATTTGCGGGTACAACTTTGCGCTCGAATGGTCGGGGGATTCTTGATGTGCGTGGATGGCTTCAAGTGCGACCCCGAAAGCTGCTGCAGCCCCGATAGCGGGCGCTCCTCGAACCTTCATTTCGAGAATGCAATCAGCAACCTCATCCGCACGTGTACAAGCTATCCACTGTTCCGTACCTGGGAGAAGTGTCTGGTCGAGCACCAGAAGTCTATCCCTTTGCCACTTCAACCCCGTCAAATGGTTTCGCTCCTCTCGCTGCTGTCGCTGCTGTCACTGTTGCCTACAAGCGGCTTCTGGCCGCCTACTGCATGTCGGCATCTGCACGACCTGTCTGTACTGAGCATCTCGATGGTGTGAAAGAATAAATTTCGGATACGGTGCACGTTTTGTTGCATAGATTCCACCACTTCGTCGTGCGTGAGCGGCTGCGAACTAATACCTGCACCGTAGTTTGTGACCATGCAGACCGTCGCATAACATAACTCGGCTTCTTTTGCGAGCACAACTTCTGGAATGGTCGTCATGCCGACCACCGCAGCACCGAGAGATTGATAAAAACGGATCTCAGCCGTCGATTCAAAGCGCGGGCCTTCCGCACAGACGTACGTACCCCCGTCAAATACGTCGATATTGATGTCGTCAGCTGCTTGCCGCACGACAGAGCGCAGCCTGCCGCAATACGGGTCGGTCATGTCAACATGTACAACTTGGCTGTCCTCAAAGAATGTTGATGGGCGTGTCTTTGTGAAATCGAGAAAGGAGTCAATCAAAACGAGTGACCCTGGACTGTATGGGAGTTGTAGCGACCCGACCGCGGCTGTAGCCAGCACTTGGCTGACACCCAGTTCTTTAAGGGCGTAAATGTTGGCTCGGTAGTTGATGCGGTGTGGTGGAATACTGTGTCCCGTACCGTGCCTAGGCATAAACGCTATCTGTTTGCCCTGAACCTCACCAATGGTTGCTTTTGCCGGGCCGTACGGTGTCGCGATACTTACTTCAGTTGATGACTTTAAAACAGCGGGATCATACACGCCTGTCCCGCCGATGATTGCATAATCAGCGTGATGTTGATTCATGGAATCTCCGTCCTTTGCCTTGAGTTCGTCCGTTTTCCAGATGTGCGTACTGCTTCCAAGTTGACGAAAAGCAGATTTGGCTGCTCTGGCAAGATTATACGGGAAACAACTCTTCGAATCTATGAAAACGGGCAAACGTTTGTTAAAACACGTTCCCTGTTTACGCCTGAAACCCACCGTGACGATGCAAAAATCGAACCGTCGGCTGCAGGTCGACACCGACACCCATGTCGCCCCCAAATAAATCCCCCATTTGCTCGAGTCTGTGCGGAACATTTTGCAGCGTAAAGTCCTCCGGTTTGGCACCTTGCTGCAGTTCTGTCCACGTTACAGGCGTAGACACACTGCCGTAACGAGTGGCACGCGGACTGTAAGGGGCAATCAGTGTACGTCCCCGCCCGTGTTGCATGTAATCAAAATAGACCTTTTGGCCGCGTTCCTTTGTGAGACGTTCGAGCGTCACGTCGTTTGGGAGCACCGTCTGCATATACTGTGCGACCGCTTCGCTAAAGACGCGCGTCTGTGCATACGTGTGCCCGGGGGCGAGCGGGACAAACACTTGCAGCCCGGTAGCACCTGAAGTTTTTGCAATGTTCGGCAAAGACAGGCGCTCAAGCAACTCGTGAAGTGAAAGGGCGACCTGCACCACTCTCTCAAAGCCCGGAACGGATGGGTCCAGGTCAAATGCAAGCCACTCTGGCGACGAAGGCGACTGGTAGGGATTAAATCCGATGTGAATTTCGATGCAGCCGAGATTCCCGAGCCACAACAGGGTCGCGACAGAGTCGACGATGACGGTATGCAGTACGTCCGTCTTGCCGTCTGACGGGACGTCCACGATAGTCACCCAGTCGGGTGTGGGTATGGGGGCGTTTTTCTGGTAAAAATGATGTTTATCGATGCCGTCAGGACAGCGGATCATGGTGATGGGCTTATCCTTCAGGTGACGCAAGAGATACGGCGAAACGTTCACATAGTACTTGATGAGGTCAATTTTGCGAAAACCGGATTCCGGCCATAACACCTTTTCCGGGCGTGAAATCTTCACGACGTGCTCGGCAACAAGTTCCATACCCATCTCCCCTTTCAGTCCCAAGAACACGCTTTCCGGTTAGGGTAAACATATCTCGAGGAGGACATGCGATGACTTCGGAGCTTCTCATCCCAATGGAACCTGTTCTCGTCAACGAGCCCTTTGATGACCCAGATTACCTCTATCAGGTGAAATGGGATGGCGTTCGCATGTTGGCACGAAAAACCACCGATGGCGTCATCCTCTGGAACCGTAAAGGGCGTCTCAAGACGCGATTGTACCCCGAGGTATCACGGGAAGCGGAGGAACTCAATTTGCCGAGTGATGCCATTTTGGATGGTGAAATGGTGAGCTTTGGAGAAAACGGGAAACCGGATTTTCGTCGTGTTTTGCGCCGTGATTTAGCCGCCAACCCGAACCCGCGCATTGAGGTGTGCTACGTGGTCTTTGATTTCCTTGAGGGGACTCGGGTGCAAAGAGGCTCCGTGTATCGAGTGCCACTCGCAGAGCGGCTGCAGATGTTGCGGAATTACGTCAAGCAGACACCTCATATCCAGGTGACAGATGACTTTTCTGCGGGAACAGCGCTTTTTGAGCGAATGGTGCAGCTTGAAATGGAAGGAATTGTTGCGAAACGGAAGGACGGATTTTACCACCCGGGCGAAAAGCATCCGTCCTGGCAAAAAATAAAGTGTTGGCGACATCTGCAAGTGAAAGTTGTCGGCGTTCAGCTGAAAGACGGGCGGCCGTCTTCTCTCGCCGTCAAGGAGGCTTTGACCGATGATGAACCCTTCCGCGTCGGAAGCGGACTAGCCCATAGTGATTGGTCCAAAATTCTCACGTATGCAGAAGTGATACCTCCGGATGGAAGAGGCACGATAACCCTGCGTCCTGGCATAGAGGCACGGGTACGCTTTCTCGAATGGACTCATACCGGTCAGCTGCGTGCCCCCGTGGTAGAGCATCTCACGTATGTGTGACGGGTACAACGTTACGACGTTACGACGTTACGACGTCTTTTTTGCCGTCTGACGACGTGTTCCGGCCGTTTTTCTCGTTTTCTTTGGCGTTTCTGCAGTTTGCGGTGTTGTTTGACGAATGCTCTCTTGCAGGGCTGCCATCAAGTCCACGATGTTCCCTGCAGGTTTCACTGCGGCTGGCACGGTCGCGATTTCATCATGCTCAATTTTCTGCTCGATGGCAGCGAGTGTTTCTTCTCGGTGGGTGTCTTTGTATTTATCCGCATCGAAGGTCGTGTGCAACTGGTCGATAAGCGTGATTGCCATGTCGAGTTCTTTGTCGCTCGGCACGGCCTCGGTGTGAATGTTTGGCAGTTCAGACGTGGCGCGCACCTCATCAGGCCAAAACAGGGTTTCGAGAACGATGACCCCTTCCCCGACACGAACGCAGGCGAGTACTTCCTTCGTACGAATCACGGTCTTGGCAACTGCAACCTTGCCGGTTTGGTGCATGGCTGCTTGCAGCAGACGGTAGGCCTTCACTCCCGAAGCTTCCGGAGCGAGGTAGTAGGTCTTGTCGTAATAAATCGGATCGACCTCCGAGAGCTCGACAAACTCGAGGATGTCAATGGTTTGAGCACGTTGTTTTTGCAAGGCCTGCATCTCTTCGTCGGTGAAAACAACAAAGCGGTTTGGCTCGTACTCATAGCCGCGTACGATGTCTTCCCAAGCCACCGTGACGTCGCAGTGCGGGCAACTCCGCGTGTATTTAATGGGTGTTTGACACGCCTTATGCAGGTATTTAAAAGAAATATCACGCGACTCTGTAGCGGCGAACATTTTTACAGGAACGTTGACTAGGCCGAAACTGAGCGACCCCTTCCACATTGTTTGCAAAACCATCGCCTCCCTGCGCGACAGAGCTATCGTACAGGGTTTAGTCTTTCACTGCCCTGGCGCAATCATGCCAAGAAGCTTTTGACGGTACGGAGCACCTCGAGTTCCGTACCGTGAAACGTCCGCAGGTCAGGAACCGATTGGATGAATTGTTGCCCGTAGCGGGCTGTCACGACGCGCTTGTCAAAAACCACTACAACGCCTTTATCCTCGACAGTTCGAATGAGCCTGCCAAAGCCTTGCCGAAAGCGCACCACTGCTTCAGGGAGACTGTTGAACCAAAATGCGCTTTTACCCTGGGCTTCAACAAGTTCGTTCCGTGCCGCGGTCACAGGATGCGTTGGCGGTGTAAATGGCAGGCGAACGATACAGAGCGTTGTCAGTTGATCGCCAGGGAGGTCTATTCCTTCCCAGAACGATTGGGCACCGAGCAATACCGATTGTGGTTCGTCCTGGAACATACGCAGGATTTGCGTTCGACTCCCATCAAGACCCTGGGCCAGAAGCCTTAGTCCCTGTTTTGCAAGCGGCCTGCGCAAATAGTCAGCCGTCGCACGCAGCATGGCGTGGCTGGTAAACAAGGTCATGAGTCGTCCGCGCGATATCCGTGCAAGTTGGTAGATGGAATCACTCAGCCATACGGATGCGTCTTCAGCACTCATTTTCGACAGGTCAGGCACGTCTGTTGGCACGCAAAGTAACGCTTGGCGACTGTAGTCAAACGGTGACGGAACCGTCAAGCTGGCCACTTCGAACGCAGCAGGGTCATCCTTTGGACTTTTGCTAGTCAGCCCGAGTCGTTGCTGCAAAAACGAAAAGTCACCCGCCACAGACAACGTAGCGGACGTGAGGATGACAGAGTCTTTGGTTTCAAACAGCCGCTCTTTTAGGATTTTTGAGACGTCGATGGGCGCCTGGTGAAACACCACTTGACGTCGTTCCGCGCCGCCTGACACTTCCACCCATTCGACCCAGTCTTCGTTTGCACTACCGACGCCGGCGAGTAATCGCGTCCTGCTGATAAGCTCCGATAAAAATCCAGCTGCGTCAAAGAGCCTGCCGGAGAGGTCTTCATCGGTCTCTGTTTCTGCGAACTCGCTAAGACGGCCCGCGAGTTCCTCAAGTACGCTGGTCTCTTCTTCAAGTGCGGTGGCACCGACACGTACCGCTGTGAAGTTCTGTGAGCGACTCAGTTCGACTGTAATTCTGAGGTCAGTCTGCCCTTGTGGCACAAGCGCGGACAAACTGGCAAACGCCTGCTCCAGCAGAGTGCGCACGTTCATTACTTCGTCTGTCAACCGTTCCAAGACAGGTATGGCCTTGACGCTCTTTGCGTCGCTCCCGGCAAGCATCTGTAAAAGGTCTGGCAGCACCCCGTGCCGTCCGTTGTCGCGAGAGAGTCGCCCAATCAAACTCAGGCATTGAAATCGTGAAACTTCTGCGCCAAGGTGGTTGGTGGCTTCCTGTTCGAGGTGATGCGCCTCGTCAAAAATGACATGATTGTAGTGTGGCAAAACATGATGGTTCGCCTTCAGGTCGGTGAAGACGAGCGAGTGGTTTGTCACCACCACATTCGCGTTGTTTGCTTTTGTCCGGGCTCTAAAGTAGTAGCATGACTTAAAGAACGGACAGCGCTTACTGATGCACGTCTCTGTTTCACTTTGAACACGGGGCCAAACAGTGCCAAGCAACGATTTGCCTGTCAATTCTTCACGATTGCCTTCCTTCGTCGCCGTTAACCAAATGACAAGTTGAATATAGGTAAGCACTTCGTCAGGAGGAGTGACAAGCGAAACAGTTCGCAGTTCCTGATGAAGTTTGCGCATGCAGATGTAGTGCGTTCGTCCCTTGAAGACAGCAAGTGACACGGGGGATTTCAACGACTGCTGAAGAATCGGGAAATCTCTGTGACTGACCTGGTCTTGCAAAGCAATCGTATGGGTAGACACAATCACCCGGTCATCGGTGGCCTGTGCATGGAGAGCCGCCGGAATCAAATAGGCAAGCGACTTCCCCGTTCCGGTGCCAGCTTCCACCAACAGGTGATGCCCACCGTGAAGTGCCTCAGAGACGGCTTCTACCATTTGCAATTGCCCCGGCCGCACCTGAAAACCAGGCAGAACCTCGGCGAATGGGCTATCTGCACCAAGCATGTTGACTGGACTTTCCACGTCTATTGTGAAGGATGTCTCCGCCCCGCCGTCGACCTCGGATGATGGCTCTGTCCCTGGTTTCGAGAATGCAAGCTGGTCGATGACGTCACAGCCTTCGGGAACAAGCGGCAAGCGATTGACAGTTCGCCATTCAAGTGCCTCGTCAAACCACGTGCCCAGCGCTCGCGAAGCCAGATGACCGAGCCCGCTGAGATGCTGCAAAGTGATTTGAGGCAGTGCGGTTGTTTTTGCAAACAAACTGAACAACAAACTGGACCACGCATCCAGTTGCTGGTCTGCACCTTCCGATTGCGCATCCGCTAAAGAAGCAGGCAGCGCGTCTTCAAGGCCAAACAGGGTGCACAGCGTCGAAACATCAAGCAGCGTATCTACAATCGGCAAGTGATAACCGACCGATTCGCAGAGCTCGCCCACTTTCTCGATATCAGCCGGGGATGTCCCTGTCACGGGTACACAGCCATCAGCTAGCTCCAAGAGGGGCAAGATGACCTCAGATAGTTTATCCGAGGTATATTTTTCAAGCCCCTCCATGTGCAATCTGGAAACAACGTTTCCATTTTGCCAGCGGGCGGCCTGAATGTTGCTTAATGAAGTGCTTGTGGTGATCTCTATACATGCCCCGTCCCCATCTGCCTCGGCAGCCTTGGGACGGAGATAGGAAACAAACATCAGTAGAAATGGCACGATCAAAAGGCCTCCCGTACCGTGATCAAGGTCGCGGCTATGGTAAGCCTATTCTAGCAGAAATCACAAAGTTAAACGTCATCCTGTTTCTGCTCATTTTCTGTACTCCGGAGTGTGACGGCAAGACTCCGGGCCTGTACCCGCCGCTTGGTTGCTTCTTCCGTATGTCCGAGTTGTGAGGCATTGTCCGCGAGCGCGGAAAGAATGACAGCGCTTGGCGGCCCGGCCACATGCGCTGCATGGAGGTAGCGCTCTGCCTCGTCAAATTGTTCCATCGCTTGCAGCGACAAGGCGTATTGATATAAAGCCAATCTGCGTACAGGTGTCCTAACATCCCTCACGGCGCGCAGAAATCGTTTTTGCGCTTCGAGATGAGCCCCTTTCGACGCGCTGACCGTGCCAAGTGCCAGCCACAGCATCGACTTGTCCCGTGAATTCGGAAGAGCCGCCCAGAGAACTGGTTCGGCAGACTTAGATTCCTCGCTTAGGAGGTAGGCAACACCAAGTTGCAGTAAGACAGTCGGGTCGTTTGGATGCAGGGAGAGGAATCGTTTGAGCCGCACAATCGCTGCAGGACTCTGACCCGTTTCCAGCAGAAGCCAGGCACTCCAGGCGAGTACGCGTTGGTCGTGAAGGTCTTCATCGGCAAGTCGCAGTGCGATTTCAAGGCTGCGCTCAACTTGTCCCATCTGGTATAAGAGCCTAGACTGATGCAGCCGCAATCGATGGTGTCCAGGGCTAACATCCAGCGCGGACCGGCAGGTTTGAAATGCTGTCTCCAGTGAGCTGCTGTACTGCTGCACGGACGACAAAAGTAGGCATGCCTCGCTGTCGCGAGGTTCATCCTGAACGACACGGGCAAACGCCTCTTCCGCTGCCTTGTAGTTGCCGATATTTGCCTGACAGAGCCCGAGATTGAACCAGGCGTCGAAGTACATCGGCATGCGCTTTGTAATCACTTGATAAGTACGACACGCTTTTTGGATATCCCCTTCTTGGAGCAGCAACTGAGCTTCGATTTCGAGGCCCGCCGTGACAATGGCTTCGTCGTCGCATTTTGCAAACACCCTTGTCAGATGACCGCGCGCGACCTCTGACCTGTGTTCGACGGCCAAGACTGCAGCAAGATACAACCTGACAATCATCGAGTCCACCTGGCTTAAGACTTCTTCCAGTGCGGCCCGAGCGGGCTCAAACATGAATAAGTCGTAGTACGCAAGGCCGCGGCGAAACTTGACGGTTACATCTTCTGGCCAGGAGAACACGGCTTTTGCGATGTCAACATCGGCGGCATCCATAGCCAGGGGGTCAACGCTTTTGCTATCAATCTGGTCAGTTTCGAACGTATCTGTTTCGAACCCGAGATGATTGCGGGACGAACCTTGTCTGCTCTGTAAAAAAACTTCCTTGTCACCATGGGGGGTTGAGCTGGCGGCGACCGGTGTGTCTTGTTGCAACTGGTAGGTCTCCACAAGTTCAAGAATCTGCTCTTCAAGTTCCATCCAATAATCCATGTATTGCTCACTGAGCTCACGCAAGCCACGCAGTTCCTGTGCTAAAAATGGACGCAGTTCTGGGTCTGCGGTTTCGAGTTGCATGCGAATACGCTCTACGGCGCGGAATAATTGTGTAAAAGCTGCCTGAAACACGGCCATCCCCCCGTTTCCTCTTATCATCGGCAACGGGGATTGTCTTTTATGCGGAAGAAATCGGATTTTCACCAATGCTCACGCCAATCCGATGACAACGCACGGGCGGCGAGCAGGGGCACTTACAACCAGTGAACTTAGAACAGCACCTCACCACTATGCACCGATATTTCCTGCCCCAAACTGGTCTCTAGAATCAGCGTTCCGTCCTCGAGAAGCCGCGAGGCTCTGCCCTCGACCACCTCGCGATTGGTCTGCACTCGAATCACCTTGCCAAGTGTATGGCTATGTGCGCACCATTCGTCGTGGACGAGTGCGAACGCGGGTTGGCCCTGTGCGAGCCCGTCCACCATCGGACCATACTCTTCGAGAAAACGAGCGACGAGCTGCACGCGGTCAACTGGGCGGCCGGAGGCTGCGAGAATGGATGTTGCAACCTCAGCGACGGCCGGAGGGAACTCGGCTTTGTGAATGTTGCAATTGACACCAACGCCAACAATGGCTTGCTGTACCTGTTCCCCATCGCTTCGAATTTCTGCCAAAATCCCGCATAGCTTGCGTCCGTCAACGAATAAATCGTTAGGCCACTTGATTTTTACATCGAGTGAAGACAACTGATGGATGACACGGCGCAGAGCTACGCTGGCTAACAGCGTGAGCTCAAAAGCCCGTGTCAGTGGCAGGGGGCGCTTGACAATGACGGAGAACCAGGCACCGCCAGGGTGAGAGAACCAAGTTCGTCCCCTTCTGCCCCTCCCGCTCGTTTGCACCTGGGCCGCGACGACAGTCCCGTCGGTCGCTCCTGCTCCTGAGAGCGCCGAGGCGAGTTTGTTGGTCGAGTCGAGTTCAGGCGTAAACACGACGGTATGCCCGAGTGCGCTGCCCTTTGGCATGCGCTGTGCCAAGATAGGCTCCATCAACACGTCAGGGATGCGCACGAGACGGTGCCCTACTTTGGGGGTCGATGCAAACTCAAACCCGAGTTCCTCAAGTTGGTGGATGTGTTTCCATATGGCCGTCCTCGTGACGCCAGTGGCTTCACTCAGGGTGGTCCCGGACACAGGTGCTCCGCCAGCCTGAAGAAACAGAGCGACAATCTTATCCCGCAGCACCTGTGTTTCCGTTTTTACCTGAATTGTGTCTGTTTTCATGAGGCGGCTCCTTTCATCGATACAGCAAGAATCGGCGCAACGCCTCTTCGTTGTTCTCCACTGTCTCGCTGATGACGGCATCGACGAGCTCGTGCAGGGCGATGCCAATCTCAGCTCCCGCGAGACCTAACAGTGCCAGTTGATGACCATTTAGCGCCAAGTCCGCGACACGCCTTAACGGTGTTTCCTGAAACACCGAAAACAGACGGGTGCGACAAATCGGACGTACCTCGTCAGGATTCATCCAGTCGGCCAGTGCGCAGGCTGTGTAGAGGGCAGACAAATTCGACGTAAGCAGCGTTTGCCGCCACGTGCGTTCGGACCATGTCCACGGTCGGCTCCGCAGTAACACAGCTGCCTGTACCGCGGTGGACACGAAGGACTTTGGCCATGCAAGCGGTCGAAAGACATTGCTGATGGCGCCGCTTCGTCCTGGCATGTGTGCCAGCCACAGCGAAACAGCGGCCAATCGAGGTTCGAACAGCGGTGTCCCGGGCCACTCTGCTGGAGGTTCAACGCGCCACGTCCCCTCCTGGTCCGCGACCATCCGTGCCCAGCGGTCCCATCCGAATTTCGAGTTTGAACGGACCATCCGGTGTACTTTGGCCAACCCCCGCTGGAGATGCTCGAGCGGCTGCTTTGCAGCGGGAAGATAAGGCCCAAGGGTCAAGTCAGGCAGCACTGTGAACCAGTTCCCACTGCCAATCTTCAACAGTTCCTGGCCTACACGCTCCATCGATATAACCTTTAATCGGTCAACTTCGACCGCCATGGCACGGTGCGTCTCATCCTCAATCGAAAACCCCAGTTGGGCGGCAAACCGAAGTGCGCGCAGGATGCGCAGGCCGTCCTCCGCAAACCTTTCCCGGGCGTTTCCGACAGCGCGGATAAGGTGACAGAATAAGTCCCTTCGACCGTCCATCGGGTCAACAACGCGCCCTGTCTTGTCCATCGCGATGGCGTTCATGGTGAAGTCTCGCCGCCGCAGGTCATCTGAAAGACAGTTCGCGTATAGGACTTTGTCCGGATGTCGACCATCAGAATAGTCGGCGTCAATGCGGTACGTCGTGACCTCCACCGGGAGCCGGTTGAAGGTCACCGTTACCGTTCCGTGTGCCAGACCCGTTGGTATCACTTGCGCAAACAGCTGTTGTACGTCTTCCGGACGAGCATTGGTTGCCACGTCATAATCGTGTACGCCGATGCCAAGAAGTGTGTCCCGGACACAGCCGCCGACGAGGAATGCTTCGTAGCCGTGCTGTTCGAGTACGTCAAGGACATACACCACGTGCGTTGGCAACTGCAAATTCAGCTGTGACAACCGCTCGTTCTGCGTCCGTCCGTCTGAATCAGAGGACAACAGATTCACACTCCACTAACTGTCGATACAGTTCCTCATAAATCCCGACCTGCTTATCGACAGAAAACTCTTCAATTGCACGTTCTCTGGCTGCAGTGGCAAATGCTTGATACAGGGCTCCATCCGTCAAGAGTGAGGTCGCATAACGAGCCATCGCGTCGACATCGCCCACGTCAGCGAGATAGCCCGTCTGCCCATGCACGACGACTTCCGGGATGCCGCCAGCATTCGATCCGATGACTGGTACACCAGCTGCCATCGCCTCCAGCGCAACCAGGCCGAAACTCTCTTTCTCTGACGGCAGTAAGAACAAGTCCGCCGCCGCAAAGAGTTCCGCGACTTCATCCTGTTTCCCGAGAAATTGCACCTTTTCTTCGAGGCCGAGTTCGCGCACCAGGTTTTGTGCTTCGCTCAGTTCTGGCCCTTCACCGACAAGAACGAGTCGCGAGGCTACGACCCGCTGCACCTGATGATAGATGCGAATGACGTCAGTGACTCGCTTCACTTTGCGAAAATTTGATGTGTGTAGAAGAACTTTTTCCTCCGGACGGGCGAGACACTTTTTCACTTCTTGCACCTGCTTGGGACGGAAAATGTCAGGGTCCACGAAGTTATAGATGCAGCGAATTTCCTTGTCGACGTGAAAGAAGTCATGAGTCTGTTGCCTGAGACTGTCACTGACGGCCGTGACAGCATCACTTTTTTGAATGCCAAGGCGAATCACATCAACCAAAGTATCGTCTTGGGCGAGAACGGTCACGTCTGTGCCATGCAGGGTGGTCACGACTTTGACACGGTGCTCCGGCACCATTTCCTTGGCCAGAAAAGCGCACACAGCAAACGGCACCGCATAGTGCACGTGCAGGATATCGAGATCGTACCGCTCTACCGTGCGTGCCATTAACGCGGCAAGTGACAAGTCATAAGGCGGTGTCCGAAGAACTGGGTAAGACATCGTGTCGAGTTCGTGAACATAGATATTCGGGTGAAATCCACCCAGTCGAAACGGGACATCGGTGACGATAAAGTGAACTTGATGTCCGCGGTTTGCCAAGGCCTTCCCTAGTTCAGTGGCGACGGCACCGGAACCGCCGATGGTCGGATAGCAACTAATTCCTATTCTCACTGCTGGTTCCTCTTTTCTTGTTCAAAAGCGTTCGGGTGAACGACGTAGCGCCAGTTCAAATCACCGTTATCCATCGCGCGAATAATGGCCTCCGCTGTCGCAAGATTGGTGGCTACAGGCACATTATGCACGTCACACAGACGAAGCAATGCCGCAATGTCAGGGTCGTGTGGTTGGGCCGTCAGCGGATCGCGAATAAAAATGACCAAGTCCATCTTGTCTTCTGCAATTCGGGCACCGATTTGTTGATCTCCCCCGAGCGGTCCCGATTGGACGCGTTCAATCTGAAGTGATGTTGCTGCCATGATTCGCGTCCCGGTTGTGCCTGTGGCGTAAAGTGTATGGCCCTTGAAGATATCCTCGTATGCGAGCACAAAGTTGACGAGAGCATCCTTTTTGTTGTCGTGCGCAATCAGTGCAATATGCATGTTGTTGTCTCCTCCGTCTACCAGAGCAAATTTTCAAGACCGTAAATCAGGCCCTTCAGTTCCATGACGCGCTCACACGCAATGACGAGACCCTTCATAAAGCTAGTCCGCGACAGAGAGTCGTGGCGGATGGTCAAAGTTTCGCCAATTCCCCCGAAAATGACTTCTTGATGTGCAACAAGTCCAGGCAGTCGCACGCTATGTACGTGAATGCCGTCGATGTCAATGCCGCGAGCCTGGTTCTCTAGAGCGGCAGCTGACAGCATTGTGTTGACTTCACGCACTTGCACATTGGCGGCGGCTTCCCTGCGAGCGTCGATAATTGCGGTTGCAGTGCGCCTTGCTGTTCCGGACGGAGCGTCCTTTTTGCCGCTGTGGTGGAGTTCAATGATTTCGACGTCGTCAAACAATCGCGCCGCTTCCTTGGCAAAGCGGACCATTAGCAAGGCCCCCAGCGCAAAATTTGGTGCTGCAATCCCGCCAAGGTCATGCTCCGCGCATTGTTTCTGCCAACGCTCGAGGTCGTCTTTTGAGTAACCCGTTGCGCCGATGACGGGTCGAACCCCATATGTAATGCACTGGTCAATGTGCGCGACGACGCTCTCTGCGTCCGTAAAATCCACCCAAATGTCGGGATGTATCTCCGTCAGCAACTGCTGACTGTCTGTAAAGACCGGGCAGGAATCAGGTGAAGAGAGGTCCTCTGCTTGTCCTGTTTGTCGCATCAATAAACCCACGACTTCAAAGCGGTCGTCAGCAGTCAGGGTTGCGACTGCCTCGCGGCCCATCTTGCCGCCCGCGCCAGCAACGGCAACGCGGATTTTTGGTGATGTGGTTAGCAACGTAACAGCCCCTTATCTATCATGGCTCGGGCAGCGATATGTGCTGCTGGCGCTACCCGAGTTCTGTTAAGAGCTCCTGTGCGCTGTCGCAAAGCGGATTCGCTTCGACCGCACGCAGAAGCAACTCCCTACCGTCAGTGATGCGCCCTTCATTCAGGGCCGCCTTGGCCTCGTGAAGCAGCTTCTGTGCTTGCACAGCCCCAAGATGCGCCACATAAAGCGAATTTTCCGGTTCTAAGAGAACAGCCTGCCTCGCGGCCTCCATTGCATATCCAGTCTCCCCATTGCGCAGTGCGGTGACGGAGGCATGGAAGTGATATTCCGGATTCTCAGGATTTTCTGTGATGGCCTCCTCAAAGACTCGGCGTGCTCCTTGAAAGTCGCGGATGTACAAATACGCATAAGCTGTTTTCAACTTGTGATCCGTCAACATCAATGATTCCCCCTTGCTAAAATGCTATGGGGGTTTCTCCGTTGCGGTTTGTACCAGTGCCTAGACAAGATGTACAAAGAACGACGGCCAAGTCGGTTTGCAGAGAGGTCCTGCTCGGACGTTTAGACGTTCGTTGACCCCTTCCTCACGGTTGTGCTACGCGTCGATTCTTGTCCAGCGGTCCGCGTCTCGCGTCGAAAATTTGTGCATCACATCTTCAAACGACTTTTCCAGGTTGATGTCCAAGCGATTTGCCAGGCACGTAATCACAAACAACAAGTCTCCAAGCTCGAGTGCGATACTCCCCTCGGCCTCAGTACTCTTCTTCGGTTTCTCACCGTACAGGTGATTGACTTCACGTGCAAGTTCTCCGAGTTCCTCTGTCAACCGTACAACGAGTGTCATCGGCGTGAAGTAACCTTCCTTAAACTGAGAAATGTACTCGTCAACCCGTTGTTGCATGCCTTCTATGGTTAAAGACACGTACATCCCCCCTTTTTTATCATCCATTGTATCGGCATAGTCATCTATAAGGTAAATCAAGCCATGGCTGGTTGCAAACATAAACCGATAGCTCGGACATAGGATGTAGGGACGGATTCGGACAACTAAACAAATTCGTGTTGCAGCAAATCAGTACAAAGGGGTGGAAGGTGACGGTGACGCAACAGCGAAAAGGATACTGGTCAACGTTTTTACTTGGGACGATGGTCGTGATATTTACCATTGCCCTGGTGGTCTATCCGCAGCAAGGGTTTGAAGCTGGAATCCAGGGACTGAAGGTCTTCTGGGACATCGTGTTTCCGTCGTTGCTGCCATTCTTCATCCTCGCCGAGTTGATGCTGGGGCTTGGTGTTGTCCGGGGCCTCGGAGTCCTGCTTGAGCCCTTGATGAGGCCACTGTTTGGTGTCCCTGGCATTGGGGCATTCGCGCTCTCGATGGGCCTCGCAGCCGGCTACCCGATGGACGCGGTCATCACATCCCGTTTCCGGGAGCAAGGTCTGTGCTCAAGGGTTGAAGGAGAGCGCCTGCTTGCCTTTACGAACACGGCCGATCCGCTGTTCATGATTGGTGCCGTCGCAGTAGGAATGTTTAAGTCGCCGGCAGTCGGCGGGTTGATTGCGATTGCCCATTACATTTCTGCGTTCTTGGTGGGGGTTTCATTCAAGTTTTGGGGCCGCAAGACGGAACCGACCCCATCCGCTCCTATCAACACTCCCCGTGGAAACATCATCACTCGTGCACTGCACGAAATTGTCAAGGCGCGAAAAGAGGACGGACGTCCGTTTGGGAATCTGTTACGCGGGGCCGTTACCGAGTCCATCATGACATTGCTCATGATCTGCGGCTTTATTGTGTTTTTTGCGGTCTTGATTCAGATTTTGGACATCTCGGGAATCACGCGAGTCATTGGATACCCTGTTCTCCTTGTCTACAAGTTGTTTGGCATCCATACAGGCCTGGTCAAGCCGACCCTTGCCGGCGTCCTTGAACTCGACATTGGGACGGCTCAGGTAGCCGCAGTAGCCGCGGCACCGATGGTTCAAAAGCTAGCCCTTGTAAGTGCCATTATTGCCTGGAGCGGACTTGCAGTTCATGCTCAGGTTGCGGCCGTCATTACCAACACGGACATTCGCATGGCTCCGTACTTTCTGGCTCGGTTCTTACATGCTGCGCTCGCAGCGGTGTTTACAGTGATTCTGTACTTTCTTGGTGTCGGACGTGTGGCTGCTACGGCAATGGCGGCTCTGCCAGCGTTTCACGCCTTTGATCTCGCTGCGACCGGAGCTCCGTGGTGGCACGTCATGTGGAGCGGCCTCTACACCTGGGTTTGGCTCGTTGGTGGTCTCATTGTGATTGGCATTGCGCTCGCCGTCTTACGGCGGACACGCGTCATTGCCTGGCGTGTCTAAAGTCCCACGGTTTGCCGGGTGTGCAAGCGACATGGCCTCATGTAACGGAATTGACCGCGACACCCGATGCTGGCCGGCCGAAAACCGGATAGGACTCAAAACCGGATGGGAACGAAAACCAGGAGAACACAAACGGGATTGGATGTGAGCCTGACCGCTCAAAACCAATCCCTTTTTTAGTGCAACAAAAAATCCCTGTTTTTGGGGTAAAACCCCCGTATCGTCGACGGGGGTTTTACCAAAGGGGCGGAAACCAGTGATGGAAAAATATTTGGTCTGCAAATACGAATCCGGCAAGAACCCACACGTAAACCGCAAAGTACCGCATTTTTGCTCGCCGAAGCAGCCACAGCGTCCACTTGACCGCAATATAGCCAGCCACAAGTGCAGCCACTGTACCAATCACTGCCGGCACAAGGTGCAGTCCTCCAAGCTTCGTAGGCGTTTCAAGCATATCGTCGAATTGAACGGCTGTCGCACCGAGGATGGCCGGAATCGACAACAAAAAGGAGAAGCGTCCTGCCGTGTCCCTGTCTAATCCACGCCACAAACCGCCCGCAATGGTTAGACCTGACCGCGACAGTGCCGGTACAATCGCGATACCCTGTAGCGCTCCTATCCACAAAGAGTCGGCTGCCTGGATGTCGTCCATTTCTTTGTGGCCCTTTGGAATGGAGTCTATCCACCAGAGGACGATTCCAGTAATGACAAACTCGAATCCGACCGTTACCGGTGTCTGAAAGAGATGTTCGAAGAACTCTTCGAAAACAGCCCCGACGATAGCGGTAGGGATTAATGCCAACAAAATCATTCGGCTCGTCCAGGAAAAAGGGTTCCGAATTACTGCGGCAACGTCATCTCTCAGGGCCACGAGCACAGCCGCCAGAGTCCCTAGATGAAGCAAAGTGACAAACAGCAGTCCCCCTCCCGAAATGTGCCAAATTCGCTCTAGGAGAACCAGATGCCCGGAACTGCTGATTGGCAAGAACTCTGTTATGCCTTGGACAATTCCAAGCACAAGCGCCTGTATTCCAGTCATAACAACCTCCCTTCGGTTACCCGCCCCTTGCAGGTGCATGTCTTTCTGTCGCCGTTTTTGTCAGCCGTTCCGGCTGACTGTCCGGGTGGCTGACTGTCTTGCTGTCGTGTTGCACAAGGAACGAAAGACAGGCTCGTTGTATGTATATTGGTGCGTCCATAAAACATGTCCTCATGCCGAGAACTTGTTTCATGATTTCGAGGACTTGCCCATATGTTTGAAGTGGAGGGATGCTCTGTGGCCGCAGGCAAGCACCAGCATTTTATGGCATTTCAAATTGGATGCACCTATATCGGAACCGTCGTTGGCGCCGGGTTTGCATCCGGACAAGAGGTGTTGCAGTTTTTTGGTCGGTTTGGGAACTGGGGTTACCTCGCCATATTTGTGACCACGTTCCTCTTTGCCTGGCTCGGGTATCGTCTGCTTCAACTAGGGCACGACTTGAAGGCGTACACGTATCGGGACGTCAATGAGTATTTGTTTGGGCGTCGTGTCGGAGCCTTTATTGACGTCGTCATGATGATTATGCTTTTTGGCGTGACCGTTGCGATGATTGCAGGGGCCGGGGAATTGTTTCGGGAGCGTGCCCACGTGTCGTTTCAACTTGGCGCCATAGTGATGATGGTCGTTACATTCCTAACTATCTTACGCGGTATCGACGGCATCATGAAGGCAAACACGATCATTGTTCCCATCATGGTAAGTTTTGTACTGTTTGCAGCGTTTCACGCACTTTACACACACGGCATCGCACAAGTGTGGCAAGCCGGAGCAATCGGACTCGGTGGACACCCAATCTTGACCGGAATTTCGGCCATTCTCTACTCCGCTCTGAATATCGGTCTGGCTGCTGGGGTTCTCATTCCGCTTGGAGCTAGTGTTACAGACCGAAAAGTGCTCAGGCGCGGTGCAGAAATGGGAGCGCTTGGACTCGGCATGATGTTGACTGCGGTGATGTTCACCTTACTCGCCCACTATCCAAACGTACTGTCGTTCGCGGTCCCGATGGGTTATGTTGCCTCCAGGCTCGGCCCTTCCGTACAGTGGCTGTTTGTTGTCGTGTTGTGGGGTGAAATCTACTCGACGCTCGTCGGAAACGTGTTTGCAATTGGGACCCAGTTTGATCAAAGGTTTCCTCGCCAGCGGGAAATCATCTTTGCCATTACCCTGCTACTCGCTTACGCCGTTAGCCAGGTTGGATTTACCAATATTGTCACGTACGCTTACACGGCCTTTGGCTGGGTCTGCATGCTTTTGTTGATGGCTTTGCTGTGGCCGCGCACACGCTGACTTGCTTGAGAAATAGTCACTTCCGTATAATGAGGCAACAGCAGACCAATCGTGCGAAATGGGGCCTCAACGTGTGGACTAGAATATGGAAGTGGCTCAGCATTTTTATCGGTGCGTTCATTTATGCAATCGGACTCAACGCGTTTCTTGTTGCAAATCATCTGGCTGAAGGCGGTTTTGTCGGTATCTCAGTGCTGCTATTGTACAAGCTTGGCTGGCCGCTCGGGCTTACCTTCCTTGTCTTGAACGTTCCAGTTCTCATTCCTGGGTGGCTGGTATTCGGACACGAGTTTATTCTCAAGACAACGGTTGGAGTCATCGCCGTATCGTTGTTCAGCAGCTTAACGAGTCATATCCAGGTCCCCACACATGACCCACTACTCGCTGCTCTGTACGCGGGTGTTGTGACGGGGCTGGGCCTCGGCTTGATTTTTCGAACCGGAGCGACGACAGGTGGCTCAGACATTATTGCGCGCTTGATTCGGCACTTTTTTCGTTTCAGCATGGGGAGAACCTTATTTGCCATCGATGTTGTCGTCATTGGGTTAGTGGCTGTCATCATTGGTCGCGAGACAGCGATGTATTCACTGGTCGCTTTGTTTGTCGCCAGTCGGGTTGTCGATTTCGTACTCGAAGGCGTGCAGTCCGGGCGAGCTCTGACCATCATTTCCGATGAACACGTTGCTATTGTAGATGCCATCCACGAGAAGCTGGAACGTGGCACAACACTGCTCAGTGCAAGCGGGGGATATACCGGAGCAGAGAAGCAGGTCATATACTGCGTGGTACCCCGCACAGAAGTACCCCGAGTCCAGTCAATCGTGGCAGGCGTTGACCCGCATGCATTTGTCGTCGTAACTTCTGTGCATGAAGTGTTGGGGGAAGGTTTCACCTACGATGCTCCTCCGTCCGCCTGAGACGCACGCGGCGGGCGTGTTGTCACCTGAGCCGACATCTCCCTCGTCACTGAACCCACCCATCATCAATAACAACTCAGATGGATCCACAAACCAGCTGGCACAACATTAACTCCAAGCATACAGACGCAGAGGAAAACCGACGCACGGTGTAATCCACGCACACGGACCCACGCGAAAAAGCACTGCCGACTTTATCTCGGCAGTGCTTCTGTAATAACACAATAACCTACACCTATCTTTGGAGACGAATTTGTTTAGGTTCCATCCAGTTGCTTTGCGAGTGGTGCTTAGCCCTTTTGTTTTTCCAGCCACTGTACCACTTCTTGAACCTGTTGCGTAGAACTCAGCGTGCCGTTTTTCGGCATGCCTCCCTGCGGGTTCTCCACAAACTGCGTCAGTTGTTGGGCATTCCAGAACTTGCTGATGGCGTAGATTGGCGGGCCAAAAGCACCCTCACCCTTCTTACCGTGACACGTTGCACAGGTTTGCTCGAACAACGTGTACCCTGGCATGCTCGTATCGACCAACGTGATCTGCGACGGATCCTTCTTTGGTACCTGAGGCAGACCACTCGATGCCTGGCCACTTGCAGCACCAACTTCTGCACGATGTTGCACTGCGGCTTCATTGGTTAGCCAAATGGTGAGAAAGGTCATCAACACCATGGACAATGTGGCTAAAGGACGCTTGTATGGATGCCGCTCTTTGCTTGTGTCCAGCCACGGTGTAAAGATAAGCAACAGAGAACCAATCATCGGTACGAGCACGGTGCCAAATACAATGTCTGAACCCGGATAGTACTTCAGTATCTGGTACAGGAATAGGAAATACCAGTCCGGAACAGGGATAAACGATGTATCGTCAGGATTTGCCTTGTCGCCAAGGACGACAGGATTGAACACAACCCACAACATGAAGGCACTCAAAAAGACTGCCCCGGCAATCCATTCTTTCAGCAAAAAATTCGGAAAGAACGGCTCTGTCCCCGGATTCTTTAACAAATGATGTCGATACCGAGGTGTGCCGGGAATGCGTTCGCCACCAGACATAACCTACCTCCTCGCTTCGCACGGCTCTACATCCGGCTGCAAATTCAAGTTCACAAGCACTTCTCCGGAGACCAGATGGTCATAATGGCCCGGCAATATGCTGCGAACGGATCATGATAAAATGCAGAGCGAGCAATACTAGAAGCGCAGCAGGCAGGAAGAAGACATGGATGGCGAAGAATCGCGCCAAAGTCAATGCACCAACCGTATGGCTGCCAAGGAGCAGTGTCTGAATGTACGGTCCAAGAAGCGGTATCGACCCTGCAATTTGGCTTCCGACGGCCGTAGCCCAATACGCTTTTTGGTCCCACGGAAGCAGGTAACCGGTAAATCCGAATGCAAGTACGACAAAAAAGATAAGTACGCCGACAACCCAGTTCATCTCGCGGGGGGCCTTATACGCGCCAGTGAAAAAGACACGAAGCATGTGTAAGAACATCATGATGATAACAAGGCTGGCTCCCCAGAAATGCATGCCGCGGACTACGTTGCCAAGTAATACTTCGTCGGTTATGTACCGAACACTGTACCAGGCGTTCGTGATGTCCGGGGTGTAGTACATGGCCAGAAACATGCCGGATAAGATTTGCGTTGTGATAACGAGGAAGGTTAATCCTCCAAAACAATACACAAACGCAGACATCTTCACGGCGGGGTTGACGTGGGCGGGAACATCGTGATCGGCCACGTCACGCCAAAGTGGCGTCACATTCAGGCGTTCATCAATCCAGTCATAAGCCCTCTTTAACATTCTTGCTGTATCACCTGCCTCAGCGATGACAATTTGTGTCGTGGACAAGACGAAGAGGCCGGTAAGGAGCCAAGCACATAGCGACACGGTTGCCGCTATCAGCGGTCTTTACACAAGGCATAGGCCGGTCCACTGACCACGTTTCCATCTTAGCCCTGCTTTAATTTGTGTGTCAAGCAACTCGAGATTTTCAAGAAACTTTAACAAGATACGGGTTCTTCCTATTGACGAGGGATGTTCAGGACCTCGACCATGCTCACTTTAGCGTGACAGATTGATGTTCATTGGGGTTCCACAACTCCATCAAATCCTGTGCGACCTGTTCCTGCATTGCTGCGTATAGACGGTTCCCCTCCTGCCCCATCGCCCGAAGGACATCGTCGGCAAAGCCAACCATCTGACATGGCTCACTATGCAGGTAAGCTGGACAGGCCACGGCTAGATACATCCACGCGTCCGACAGGCGTTTGTCTGGTATCCGCCTTCTCAGCCACTGCCACCAATCGAATACAAGCCACTCTACATCCGATACATTCATGTGCAAGCGGTCCATCGTGAGGACACGGTCTGTGATGAGCAACCCGAACTTCACGGGAAAAGGGAGTCCCTCCTGAAGCAGCAGCAGGTGGTCTGTTCGGACAGGATGAACAAACCGGGATTCCCCCCCACTTCGCCAAGTTGCGCGGCCGCGAAACTGCTCGTAAACCCGATTCGCTAGTTCCTCACCAATCAACTTACTTGCTTCATACGGCACGGCAACATCAAGCGGCGCAGCGTCGTAGACGGACACAATGATGGTGTCCAGGTATAGGATGAAATCTCGAAATTGATGCTGAGAGAGCAGCAATGAGTCCATACCCTGTTCTCCTCCTGCAAGTGAATCAAAGCAGAGGAAACGTAACACACTCCTTGTTAGAGGGTCAAATTTGCACAAAAAGGGGCCCGCTCAAAACTTCGAGCAAGGCCGCCATATGCTGCCGCCGAATTTGTCTATGTGCTTATGCTGTCAAACTCAATCAACCGTTTACTCGCTGCGAGAAAGGCTTTTTTGTCCCGACTGTCGAGAGCTGAATCGACATCCTTCATCAACCGTGAGCGTTCATAGGAATGAGTGAGTTGTTCAATTAGCCATTCCGCCTGCATGGACACCATCTCACGGACAGCGGGTTCAAGTTCTGATGAGGTGGTTTCTTCGAGAACTGCCGTATAGGCAGAACTGCTGGCGCGGTCTTTAAAGTACAACCCAATGTAAACGTCGTCATCCGGATGCTGATACAGGTCCAGGAAGGCTTGCTCCACATCTGTCGAGACAGGCTTGTTGCGCCGGTAATAGCGGAAAGGGGCAACCTGTACGCAGTTTGATGACACGACGATGACGCGCGGCAGATGCCTGAAGTTCTCTACAAAATGCACACGGCGAAGTACGTTCTCCCGAGTCATAATGTAGCGCATGAGCATCTCGGCTTCGCGGCTTTGCAGTTGATAATTGGCCAGGAACCATCGCAGAAAGTGTCGCTTTTCAGCAACTGTAATCGTACCGCTCATAGCCGTCTCCTCCCTGACTGGCTGTCGTCCAATCGAATGTATCAAACCCCGCGTCAAAGTCAAAAAATACTGAAACCAATTGTGTTTTATCTTATTCGCGCGATCCAAGAAGTTTTCCTGCCAAGAGCCCCGTGAAAATTCAGTATTTTGTATTTCCTTCGCCGACACCCCCCGCCTTGCTAACTGGACAGACTGTCAGCGTTCGCGTTGATTTGGCTCTGGTACTCAGACTCCCATTCGATGAGTGTTCTTTCCACGTTGCCGGGGATGGGTGTCTGACTGTACGTTTGCACATATTGGAGCCAAGCCGACACGGTTTTACCGGCAGTCAGACCGTTTCTTACGGTTTCTTTGCTCAAACGATAGACCTGAAGTGGTCCGCCTTGTTTCAGTTCTGCAAGGGCTGCAATTTCGGACATCACGACAGGTTCAGCACTGGCGGCGAAGATTTCAAAGTTTGGCTGCACAATCAAGACTCGCCGCGGGTCTGGCTGTGTATCGGATGCGGCTGCAACGGTTCCTTGTGTTAGCAATTGTTGACCAAGTTTTGTCGTTTGAAACCATGATTTTTCGTTTTCGTCTTCACCAACCCGAATCACGCCGAGATGGCACAGCATAGAGAGGATACGCGTGTTCCAGACGACCTCTCGACTGTCGTAGTAATACTCGGATACCATCTCACCACAATTGACAAGAAAACTCTCTGAGTCCAACCAGCGGTCTGCGCTCGCGAGAGACATCATGCGCACGATTTGGGGAAGCCGCGGAACCGGGCGACGGTAGGAACTGATATAGAACTGCAACATGGATTTCTGCCTGTGGCTTAGTGAAATGCCTTGCCATCTCAAGGCAGCGTCTGTGGTTCGTAGGAATCCGTCCCGCCCCTCTTCAATGAACTGGTTGGCGTATGCGTAATCGTAAATGAGAGCAAATCTGTCGGGATAATCGTAGAAACGCCGTCCATAACCAAAGCGCCATCCGCCCTCGAGCGGTGTTTCTGGGACCTCGAACAGTTCCAGAATCTTCTCAAGATGTTTTTTGTACATACTGCCCCCGGTGGTTAGCGGCACCTCATGGCGGTCAAGGTACTGCAAAAACAGGTCTGCGTCTCTTACCAGCGCAAAATCGGATTCTCGATATGTCAGAGGCCCCAATTCTGATTGGTCAATATTGCTGTAAAAGACGCGTATTGTCTCGTCTTGCATGACCTTGTGTATTTCTGTGGGTACGCAGTACTGAAGGCGCCCCGAATCACGTGTGGTGGGATAGAGCCACCCTTGCCGTTCTCCTTGTTCGAGCGCCGCAGCAGCATTGTCTTTGCAGCGACGAAACATACCCGCGAGTTCTTCCGCGGAATACATCTGCCTAGATTCGAGCCCAAGACGCACAAATACCTCTTCGTGGCCCGCTTTCCAATCGATGATTCTGTCCGCAACAAACTTTCTTGACCGGAATAGGTACAAGATTTCCTGCATCAGTGCCAATTTCGAGTGTCTCGAGCAACTTAAATCGTAGTTGTCGGCGATGGCCCTCAGCGTCGCAATATCTGCGTTACTGAGGCATTCGGCAAGGTTCATGGTTGAATCATCCTCTCATGATGTTCCTTTGATTGGTCGGCGGTCCATCAATGACCTCGTACTGATACCCTTGTTCAACGAGAAACAGGCTGCGGTGTCGTGACATGTCAGCTTCCACGGAGTGACTCGTGACGACCGTGTAAAATACGCCTGGGCCGGAATCGGGACGGAGCAATCGGCCGAGCCGTTGAGCTTCTTCTTGACGCGAACCGTACAGACCCGAAAGCTGGATGATAACTGACGCACAGGGAATATCCACGGACATATTGGCAACGCGTGACAAAACAAGGCGCTTCAACGACCCGTTTCGAAATGCTTCGAACCAGCGCTCTCGTTCCGCAAGCGGAGTTTTTCCAGTGATTACTGGAGACGACAGTAGCGCCCCAGCTTCATAGAGATGATCTAGGTAGTGACCAATGACGAGGACCGAATCCGACTTGTGTAGGTTGGCCAAGTCAACCAATACTTCGAACTTGGCGGTATTTAGAGCGGCAATTTTGTGTCTGTGTCGCCTGTCTGTTGTTTGGTAGGTTTCCAGTTCCGTCGGCGGCAGAGACACCCGAACCTCGACACACCTGACTTTGGCCAGGAACCCTTGTTGCTCGAGGTCTTTCCATGCAGCCTCGTAGCATTTCGGCCCAATCAGCGAAAAGACATCTGTCTCGGCGCCATCTTCGCGGACGAGAGTGGCCGTGAGGCCAAGCCGCCGCACGCTCTGCATATCTGCAGCAAGGCGAAACAACGGAGCTGGCAACATGTGCACCTCGTCGTAAATGACCAGGCCCCACGGGTGGCCAGATAATGTGGCAAAATGGCGCCTAGTACCTTTTTGATTTGCCGCTGCAACACGGTGGTAGGTGGCAATTGTGACCGGCGAAACCTTGCCAGTCTCTCGATACATGCCCACTTGACTCGGATGAATGGTGGTTTTGTTCTGAATCTCTTGACGCCACTGATTTCCGGCCGTATCGGTCGGTGTGAAGATGAGTGTTTCAAGGCCGATTTCGACCATCGCACCGATGCCGACGAGGGTCTTACCTGCACCACACGGCAAGACGACAACCCCACTTTGGCCTGTGTCAGGGGAAAGAAATCGACGAACGGATTCCTCCTGATACTCGCGCAGTCGAACATCTTGACGCCACGCCAGCTCAATTCCTGCGGACACTTGATAGCCAAGTTCGTCAACACAAGGGAATCCCTGTTGCGCCAAGGTCATCTTGACGACCGCACGGACAGAGTTTGGGAACACCCAAGACGACGGAAGACTACCTTTCTGTCGTCTCGGCAGTCGACACGCTTTTGCAATTGCCTTCAGGTCATCTCTTGACGCCGTTAGTGCAAAGCTGTCCTCATCGTGAGGGAGCAGTCGAATTTTGCCCCACCACCCCATGTCGGCTACAACTCGTTTTTGCACTTCATACGGAATGCCGTGTTCGGAGTGTCGTCGCAAAACTTCCAGCACATCACGGGCAGACATCCCTCGTGCGGCGGCTTGCCACAGAGTCAGCCTCGACATGCGGTACATGTGCAGTCGCTCAATGCAAAAAACCAGATCGGAAAAACCCAGCAATTGCTCCCGAACCTGCTCATATCCTGCATCAAGGGAGTCAGCTACAATGGTTCCGTCCGATTGAACAACCAGTGCCGATAGCATGCCTAATCCCTCACCACATCACTAGATTCAGGGCTGCATGTGCCGCCTCTATTAATTCTCAGTATGAGTTAATTTGTGGAAAGGTATTCATCGGGATGGTAGAGAGTTTGGTTGACAGAAGGTATTTGTGATTCGGGGCAAAAAAAGTGGAACCTGTCGAGGACAGATTCCGAAAGCGTTTGCTAGGAGTGGAGAGAAATCAGACATAACACCCTTCAACTTGAAGGATAACGGCTTATGGAAGCGCTGTCAAGACTAAATTTTCAGATTCGCATCGCGATTTCATAAACGGATCGAAGCATTTACACATCTCGACCCGATTGCGTTTTGGCTGTCGTCCACGCGTCTTTAGCGCTCTTGGCCGCTTTTAAAACTCGCGCTAGTGCCTCGTTGTCTTCCGCTTCGAGGCAACGCTCAATCTCCATCATGGTATCTCTGGCAGCTTTCAAGTAACGGCCTACAGATTGTTTGTTTGCCATTAGAGTTGGCACCCAGAAGTCATGCGGTGATTGGCTGAGTCTGGTGACATCTCGAAAGCCCGGGCCAGTAAGAAGCTTCCAGTTTGTTGCGTCAGAGTTGTCCGCCTCAAAAGCAGCAGCAAGCATGGCGGTTACCGACATCAAGTGAATGCCGTGACTCACCGCAGCCATTGCTGCGTCGTGTTGTTCTGCACTTTCAACCCACTCGATGCGACTGTCAAAGGACTCTATCCAGGGAGCTAAAGCGTGGCAAGCCGGCCAGTCCTCCACGAGAATCCACGGTCGGTCTCGGAAAAGGGATTTGTCGGCAGACGCTGGGCCCTGACCTGAGTTCCCTGCCATCGGGTGGGATGGCACGAAGCGTTCAGACAGGGCAAGTTCCGACGCCAACTGGCAAATTGGCGTCTTCACACTGCACACGTCCATGACAAATGTCGCCTTGCTGGCTGCTTCAGGCAACAAGGCACAGGCAGCTTGGATTGGTACGGCGAGGACCGCCAGGTCGTAGGAATTGTCAGGAAACGAAGAATAGACCTGTTGATACGCGCCAGAGTCAGTTGCCAGCGCAAGGTGACGGTGCGAGACTTCCACACCGTCGACCCTTGCGTCGCTGTTCTTCCCTCTTATGGCGAGAGCCATGGAGGTTCCAATCAAGCCGCATCCAATCATTAGAATCCGCCGAGGCTGCATCCCATTCCCCTTATAGGCTACGACTTCAGTATGCCAGCAGTGTCAGGCTCCAATGCCGCACTGATACGCTTGACATCGCGCACGAGTTGGCTGAAGTTCTCAATCGTAAGCGATTGGTCGCCATCGGACATCGCTTCCTTCGGATTTTGGTGGACTTCAACGATAAGTCCGCTTGCTCCCGCTGCGATGCCGGCTTTTGCCATGGCATTCACGTAACGCCAGTTACCGACACCATGACTCGGGTCGACCACGACCGGCAAATGTGACAGGTACTGGGCGACCGGGACTGCATTTAAGTCGAGCGTATTTCGTGTGTAGGTTTCGAAAGTTCGAATTCCGCGCTCGCAGAGTATCACGTTCTGGTTTCCGCCTGCAAGCACGTATTCTGCGGCCATCAGCCATTCTTCAATTGTAGCTGACAGGCCCCGTTTGAGGAGTACTGGTTTGTCAGAACGGCCCACCGCTTTCAACAATGCATAATTCTGCATGTTCCGTGCACCAATTTGCAGTACATCAACATATGACTCCATCATTGGCAAAAGCTCGGCGTCCATGATTTCCGTGACCACTGGCAGACCTGTTTCTTCGCGTGCGAGAGCCAGGTACTTCAAGCCCTCTTCGCCAAGTCCCTGAAAAGAGTATGGAGATGTCCGTGGCTTGAATGCGCCACCGCGAAGCAACTGTGCACCAGCTTGCTTGACGAGGTGTGCAGCCTCAATGATTTGTTCTTTTGACTCTACCGAGCATGGACCAGCCATGATGACGGGAGTTCCACCGCCAATTACATGCTCGCCGATTTGAACCAGCGTATCCTGGGGATGAAAAGCTCTGCTTGCCAATTTGAACGGATTGCTCACTGGAACCACCTTCTCCACTCCCGACAGGGCCTCAAGGGGCAATTCGCGAACGCGGTCTTTTGCACCGATGACACCAACAATCGTTTTTTCGGCTCCTTCGGAGACATGTACGCCGAGACCTTTGCTTTCAAGCAGTTCTACAACGCTTTGTAACTCTTCGCTCGTCGCTCCCTCTTTCATCACCACTATCACGCTACTCCACTCCCTCTCTCATTAACTCGTTCACGTCGTCGATGGCTTCTGACAATTCGCGTGTAAAACTCTCCACGGCGTCTATCGCATGCTGACGCCCTGATTGCACGTCCTTGTCATGAAGGGCTGCTTCGATACGGCGAATATAGGCACTTCCGATGATGACACCATCAGCAAAACGGGCAATGTTGCGTGCTTGCAGCGGCGTACTTACGCCAAATCCGACAGCGACGGGGACGTTGGTATAGGCTTTCGCAGTTTTAACCAGGTCCTGCAGCCGTTCTGACATGGTCGCCCTCTCACCAGTCACGCCGAGTGATGAAACGCAGTAGACGAACCCACGAGCATGCTCGCAGATCTTGCGGACGCGTTCCTCAGAACTCGTGGGCGCCACGAGAGGGATAAGATGGATGCCCGATGCGTCTGCGGCGCTGAGTACATCAGCACTTTCTTCAAAGGGCAAATCTGGCACAATCACCCCGTCCGCGCCCGCATTCACTGCGTCTTGAAAGAATCGGTCGATACCGTATTGGAGCAGCGGGTTGAAGTAGGAAAACAGGACTAGGCCTGCATCGGTATCAGCGCGCAGAAGGCTCGTCATCTCAAACACGCTTGGCAGCGAAAAACCTGATTTTAGGCTTCGAACGGCTGAAGCTTGAATAACTGGCCCATCAGCTAGGGGATCAGAATATGGGGCACCTATCTCGACGATGTCGGCGCCAGCCCGAATAACCGTCCGAAATAATTCAACAGAGGTGTCAAAGTCGGGATCACCTGTGTTCAAGAACGGTATGAGGGCCTTCCTGCCCGCCCGTTTCGCAAACGCGGCTTCAATTCTGCCCATTGCCCGCTCCCCCTGTCATCCTGGCAATTTGTTCAACATCTTTATCACCGCGTCCAGAGAGGCAGATGACAACTGTCTCACTTGGGCTCATGTCGCCAGCTGTCTTTACAGCCTGCGCCACAGCGTGCGCGCTCTCAAGTGCAGGGATAATGCCTTCGGTCTTCGACAGCAGGTAAAAAGCATCAAGAGCTTCCTGGTCTGTGATTGGCACGTATTGTGCCCTGCGGGAGGCATGGAGATAACTGTGTTCCGGTCCGATTCCCGGATAGTCGAGCCCTGCTGAGATGGAGTGGGCTGGTGTTACCTGGCCGTATTCATCTTGAAGCAGGTACATCATCGACCCGTGCAACACTCCTTTAGTTCCACGCCCAATACTGGCAGCATGAAGACCGGAATCGAGTCCCTTACCAGCGGCTTCAACGCCAATCAAGCGCACAGTCTCATCAGACACGAATGGATAAAACATCCCCATCGCATTGCTGCCACCGCCAACGCACGCAATCACGGTGTCTGGTAACCGACCCTCGACTTCAAGCATCTGCTCCCTTGTTTCGTCTCCGATGACGCGCTGGAAGTCACGGACAATTTTCGGGTATGGGTGCGGTCCAACCACAGAACCAATGATGTAATACGTGTCCTCAACATGTTCCACCCAGTGTCGAATGGCTTCATTTGTGGCGTCCTTGAGCGTACGCGTGCCCGAAGTTGCGGGAACCACTTCCGCTCCAAGCATTCGCATGCGAAATACGTTCAATGCTTGCCGCGACATGTCCTCCTCACCCATAAATACGGTACATTCCAGTCCAAAACGCGCAGCGACCGTGGCCGTTGCGACCCCGTGCTGCCCGGCGCCGGTTTCCGCAATCACGCGCTTCTTCCCCATACGCATGGCGAGCAGCGCCTGACCAATTGTGTTGTTGATTTTATGAGCACCGGTGTGGTTCAGGTCTTCGCGCTTCAGGTACACCTTTGCTCCGCCGACGGTATCTGTAAAGCGCTCTGCGAAGTAAAGCGGTGTCGGCCGTCCGGAGTAGTTTTTCAGATATTGCTTCAGTTGTGCTTGAAAAGTCTCGTCCTGGGTAAATTTCTCGTATGCTGACTCCAGTTCAGCAAGTGCCGACATCAACGTCTCAGGAACGTATCGTCCACCGAACTCGCCAAACCGTCCATCGTTATCGGGTAGCTGCACCGTCTGCATGTCGCCTCACCGCCTCTCGCATGGCTTCTATTTGATTTAAAGATTTTCTTCCTTTGACTTCAACCCCTGAGGACACATCCAAGCCGTATGGAACAAATTCCCTTGCTAAGTCAGCAATATTATCCGGGCGAATCCCACCGGCGACCCAGATTGGTGGCTGTAGTTCGGAGGGAGAACGATTCTGGAGAAGCTCCTCCAAGATGCGCAATTGTCCCCAATCAAACTGTAGACCGTGACCGCCAGTGACCGTCTTATCTGCACCCTTCGGGGGTGCTGCGTCGACCAGAATGGCATCGACAGAGCTGGCGTATTCGGCAATTTGATTCACGAGTCGGGCTGTTGGATTGTCACCAAGAGGCATCGGCAAGGCCTTCCATACTTCAAATCCTGCTTGCTTCAACTGTTGGCACAAGTGTACATCTTCATTGCCATGAAGTTGTACGATGTCCAGACCAGCCGAGTGTGCCGAGTCCACGACGGCAGCAAGCGTTTCGCCGACGTATACCCCAACTTTTTTACAACTTGGATCCACTTGCCGCGCCATACTCGCAATGTCGGCGGGACGAACATAACGTCGACTGGCTTTTACAAGTATAAAGCCAACGTGTGTAATCTCCGGGTAACGGGTAAAGGACAAATCGTCCCCTGGTTGTAAGCCGCAAATTTTGATGTGTATCATGGCAGACGCTCCTCGATGTTCGAGGTTTTAATGATTTGCAGGCTTTTCAGAGCCGCGCTCATCGAATCAGGCGCACCAGCGCGCATTAAGGATTCTCCGACCAAAATCCCGGATGCGCCACAAGCTGCCATACGGGCAGCGTCGTCCGCGTTTCGAATACCGCTCTCAGCAAGTGTTGGAATGTTTTTCGGGACCATGGGAATGAGCCGCTCGGAAGTCTCAAGATGAACGTCAAATGTCGTCAAATCACGGTTATTGACACCGATGACCGAGGCATCGGCAGCAAGAGCGGCACTCAGTTCTGGCTCGGAGTGAACCTCAACCAAAACGTCCAGTTCCAGCCCGCGTGCGTAGTTCGACAACTCCCTGAGTCGCTCACGAGAGAGGGCAGCACAGATGAGCAGGATTGCGTCCGCGCCGGAGAGATAAGCTTCGTCGACTTGCACTTCGTCGATGATAAAGTCCTTTCTGAGAACAGGTATCGTGACTTCCTGACGAACGGCCAAGAGGTCTTTAATAGACCCCATAAAATAATCTCGGTCGGTCAGTACAGAGATGCACGTTGCACCGGCAGTTTCGTAAGTCTTGGCCGTCGTGACGGGATGGAAGTCAGGCTGAATGACACCCTTTGATGGACTTGCCTTTTTGACTTCAGCGACAATCGCCAATCGGTCCGAGCGTTGAATTTTATCCGCAAATCCTCGACGCGGCCTGATGTCAGTGCCAGCGATGGTCAATCTCTGGTGTTTCAAATGCTCGATTTCCAGTCGCTTCGTGTGTAAGATGCGGTCGAGGAAATTAGTGGTCATTGCGCTACCTCTGTCCGTTCTTTATGCACTTCGTGAGTGGCTTCAATAAAGTAGTCCAATTGATTTTGTACGCGGCCCGAGTCAATGGCCTCGGCAGCCAACCGCACACCCTCGGGAATGCTCGATGCCTTGCCGCCGACATACAGAACCGCTCCTGCATTGAGGAGGACAATGTCTCTTTGCGGACCTGGTGTACCCGCAAAGACGTCGTGTAGGATTTGTGCATTTTCTTCGGAACTTCCCCCGACGACGCTGGAAATCGGTGCCCGCTTGAGTCCCGCATCTTCCGGTGCAAACTCAAAGCGGGTGACTTCAGAACCCTTCACTTCGGCCACTGTAGTCGGGCCCTGGATGGAAAGTTCGTCAATGCCGCCGTCTCCGTGAACGACCAGTGCGTGCACAGTGCCAAGGGACGACAATGCTTCGGCGACTTTTTCAACCAACTCCGGGCGGTATACGCCAAGCACTTGCCTCTTTGCGCCAGCCGGATTCGTAAGTGGGCCGAGGATATTAAAAATGGTGCGGAAACCCAGCTGTTTGCGAGGTTCTGCTGCGTATTTCATAGCAGGGTGGAAGGTCTGTGCAAAGAGAAAACAGAGGTTTGTGGTTTTCAGACATGCGATGGCTTCCCTATCGTCGAGGTCGATTCTCGCACCGAGCGCTGTTAGAATATCAGCACTTCCGCTGCGACTGGATACCGCTCGATTTCCATGTTTGGCAATAGGCACTCCAAGGGCTGAAGCAACCACCGCAGCTGCTGTGGAGATGTTGAAGGTATTGGCACCGTCACCGCCAGTACCGCACGTATCGACAACGTCAAGACCGGTTTCAACCCGAACGCCGTTTTGACGCATGGCACGTGCAAAGCCACTAATTTCATCCACCGACTCACCGCGAACGGCCATGGCTGCCAGCAAGCCAGCGGTCTGCACCGGCGAGATTTCACCATTCATCAAATGGTTCATGAAAGACTCTGCAGCTGTGCTGGACAGTGTTTCACCACGTGACACTTGCTGTAATACTTCTGATACGAAGCTTTGCATCCTCTTCTCTCCTCTCGGCTCATGAGGAGTCGAGGGGGCGACGTGTGACCACCAGGATATAAAAATATCCACATCATCGGAAATCGTCCCGATGTTGCGGATGGTGGCAATCCGAAGAGATAAACTACGGACGAGGCACGTCTCCGCTCAACTCAGCTCAACTTGTCATAAAAATGTTCTAACCAACTCAGCTCAACTACCGTAGCAAAAATGCATCTCATCACTGTCTAGCTTATGGTCAAGAATAAGGGTTGTAAAGAAATTCGTCAACCTTTATCTGTTCCTCTACCTGTCTGTCGTTCCACCACGTCCGGTCGCAGCGCCACGGCTTCACCGAGGTAGATGTGTTTTAGTTCCTGTTGGGAATGCGTCGTATTCGCGTGAATCAAGACGCGGATACACCGTTTCATGGCGTTTGCAACATCGAGCTCAGGAGCACACATTAAGGGTACCCACTGCCATCCGGGCAGGCTGCGTACAGCCTTGGCCGGAAAATCTGCGTTCAGGTCTTGAGTCATCGTCAGGAACACACTTGCAACGTTGTCGATGTCCAGGTCGTTCTCGCCAACAATCTCCTTCATCAACTCCTGCGTTGCGTCAAAAATTGCACCTGGTGTGTTCTGCGAAACGGTTATTGCACCGCGGATACCGCGCACTTTCATCATCTGCCCTGCCCCGCTTTCCACGTTGGTGTCGCGTCCCATGCGGAAACGACTTCGTCTTTCGTAATCCCGCGGACAATGCGAACGTCCCCGATTCCATACGGGAGCGCAAAGGTCCAGGCTGCGTGTTCATGTTTTTTGTCCAGATTCATTGTCTCTAGCACAGATTCTATCCGCAGATCCGGTTTTCCGTTTGGGAGTCCGTGGTTACATAAGATGGCAAAGATCTGATCTCTATCGTCCTGCGAGAGCCACCCTTTTTGAAAGGAAAGTTCAGATTCCACAGCAAGGCCCATCGCGACTGCCTCCCCGTGGTGGATTGTGTAACCGGACTCCTGCTCAATCGCGTGTCCAACCGTATGTCCGACATTCAGGACCATTCGGATGCCAGATTCTCGTTCGTCTTCCTCGATGATGCCAATCTTCACCCGGGCGGCATCCGCAACCAATTCTGTGGTTCGGTCTGGCCCTGGAAACGTCGGACACGGATTTTTGGCGAGGTCGGCGAAGAGCTCTGGGTTACCGATAAGCCCGTGCTTGATGAGTTCCGCCAATCCACCTGTCCATTCGCGCTGCGGCAATGTGGACAGTATCTCCGTGTCATAGAGGACAAGAATCGGTTGATGGAATGCACCAACGAGGTTCTTGCCTTCGGCGAGATTGACGCCGACCTTACCGCCAATGCTGCTGTCATGCGCGAGGAGCGTGGTCGGAACTTGGACGAACCGCAGACCGCGCAGATACGTTGCGGCAACAAACCCGGCCAAATCTCCGACCATCCCGCCGCCCACCGCCATCACGACGTCATTGCGCCGAATTTGTACTTGTAACATCGAGCGGTAGAGTTGCTGTGCGGTCTCCAACGATTTTGAAGCGTCGCCGGCGGAGACTACCGCCATGGTAGCACGGTATCCGGCACCTTCAAGGAGGGCCTTTAACGCCTGGGGATATCCCGTCTTACCGACGTTTTCGTCTGTTATGATGAAGATGGATGTGTCGTCTCTGAGCTTTGCTTGCTGTAGCCAAAACGCAACGTCCCGGTGCACTGCAGCTCCGATGACAAGCGGGTAATGATGTGAAAGAGCTTTAACCTGAATCACTTCGTTCATCGCTTGGCCACCCGGTCCTGGTACGCCAGCAAGCGTTCGGCGATTTGCTCGATGGAGTCGCCGCCGAACTTTTCAATGAGCGCGTCAGCAATGACCCAGGCGACAACGTGTTCGCCCACGACGGAGGCTGCAGGTACGGCGCAGTAATCTGAGCGTTCCACAGTTGCTTTCTCGGGTGTCTTTGTCTCCATGTTGACACTTTCAAGCGGGTTGTACAACGTCGAGATGGGTTTCATGGCCGCTCGAATGACAATCGGCTGCCCAGTGGTGACGCCGCCTTCAAGGCCGCCGGCACCGTTCGACGGCCGGGTATAGCGTCCGTCTTCATAATGAATCGGATCGTGAACCTGTGATCCGAATTTGCGTGCCGCTTCGAAACCGAGTCCGATTTCAACGCCTTTGATGGCTTGAATGCTCATTAGCGCCCCTGCCAGGCGCCCATCTAGTTTTCGGTCTGGGTGCACGTAGCTGCCAAGTCCAACGGGGCACCCGACGACGACCACTTCAAACACTCCACCAACTGTATCGCCGTGGTCTTTGGCTTCGTCAATTTTCGTTTTCATTCGTATTGCGGCTTCAGCATCAGCCGTGCGCACATCAGAAGCCTCTGTTGTCGCTACCCATGCGTCCCATTCGAGCGGCAGTCGGTCTTCTGCGACCGATTCTCCACCAATCTCGACGACGTGCGCGTGCACGCGCATTCCAAAATGCTGGAGTAGTTGTTTGGCCAAGGCACCGGCTGCCACGATAGTGGCGGTGTTGCGAGCACTCGCTCGCTCTAGCACATTGCGAACATCTTCGTGGTCGTATTTGATGGCGCCTGCGAGGTCTGCATGCCCGGGACGGGGGCGAACCACTCGTTTGTTGTTCTCAGGTTCGTTGTCCCATACGGACATGCGGTCTGTCCAGTGCGCAAAGTCCCGATTTACGACGTGCATCGTAATAGGGGACCCAAGTGTTTTACCGAACCGCAGTCCGCTCGTAACTTCAACAGTGTCGGTCTCAATTTTCTGGCGATATCCCCTGCCATATCCCATCTGTCGACGACGCAGCGCGCCATCGATGGCTTCTCGGGACACATGTAAATTACTCGGAAACCCCTCAACTATCACGGTCAGTTCCGGACCGTGCGATTCTCCACTGGACAGATATCGCAGCACTCAGATGCCCTCCCTCAAAAACACCTCTACTATGATTTGCGCTCTCACTGACTGGTCTTACGCTTTCTCAAAACTTCGAATGGCCTCACTGAGCAGGGCAACTGCTGCTTCGGCGTCGCGCACATCAACGATGGTCGAAGGCCCACCGACGTAGCGGGCTGGGTAAGACAAACCTCCCACGAGGATTCCGTCGACCGCCAATTGGATGCTGCCAGCGTCTGTCATGCCCTTTGCCCAGACCTCATATTGAATCGCGACCCCGGCTCGTTTCGCGCTCTCAATCAGGTGGTCCTTCACGCGAAGAGGTACAATCGCTGTCTTATCCATGATCTTAATGGCAGGTCCTTGACCGAGTGCGAGTTCCATCCGGGGCGCATCCGGCATGTCACCCGCCGGGGCTGCGTCAATGACGATGGCTAGGTCCGGCAGAAGTTGATACGCTGCGGTTTTTGCACCGCGACCGCCAACTTCACTTTGACTCGAAAATACGAGCGAGACATTTTTTCCTTCTGCTGCGGCGTTCCTAAATGCTTCAATGGCCACCGCACAGCCGACCCGATTGTCAAGTGCCCGTCCCGCGATGCGGTGTTCGTCGAGACTTACGACTTCTTCGGCGATGACACCTTCAAGGCCGATGAACACGCGGGCGAGAGCTGTCTCTCTGGAATCTGCCGCGATGTCAACATACAGGTTGTCAATGTGCACATCCTGCAGTTTTACATCCTTCTCGACGCCAACAACGCCCGTGATACCGTTGGTGAAACGGATATGACGACCGATAAGCGATGCAGATGACACATCGCCAACGCTGATGAGGCGCAGATAGCCGTTTGCGTCGACATCGATGACCATGACCCCGGCCTCGTCTGCGTGGGCAGCGAGCATGATGTGCGGCCCATCACCGTGCTTTCGCGCAACACCATTTCCAAGCCTGTCGATGAATACTTCGTCAGCAACGTCCTTCACGAGGTTCAACAAGGTGTTTTGAAAATCCTTCTCTGCACCTGAAGGCGCAATCGTTTCTGTCAGCTTGATGATGAGGTCTTTCATAGGTTGAACCCTCCTTCCGAGATGCTCTTCAAAATCGCCTTGACCAGTAAAATCGCGTTCTCATAGTCTCGCAGTGAAATGATTTGCGCAGGTGCATGGATGTAGCGGACGGGGATGGAGATTCCGCCACCAATCACGCCTCCACGGGTTTTGTGAATGGCCCCAAAGTCGTTGGAACCTCCCTTGACCCTTCGCAATTGATACGGGATATTGTTTTTCTGTGCAACGGATATCATAAAAGTGAGGAATTCCCTGTCTGCGATGGTCTGGCTGTCTTGTACAGTCAGTGCTGGCCCTGCACCGAGGACCGTCGATTGACCGTGGGACGGAGCCCCAACCACGTCGAAACACACCGTTCCTTCAAGCGCGATGGCGATATCCGGTTCGACGCGGTACCCTGCTGCCCTCGCTCCCCGCAAACCGACTTCCTCTTGCACAGTAAATGCGCCGACGAGTGGCAGGTCGAATTGGTTCTTTAACGTTTCCACGAGAATTGCGCAACCGACGCGGTCGTCGAAAGACTTTGCCTTTGCACAGTTGTCTCCAATCTCCTCAAAGCGGGTTGTGAAGACGCAGACGTCCCCTGGTTTGACAACCTTCTCGGCGTCCTTTTTGTCTTTCGCACCAATGTCAATATACAGCTGATGAATACCAAGCGGCTTTGTTCGCTCGTCCTCGGATTGTAGGTGAATAGGCTTGGCGCCAATTACGCCGAACCTCTTCTCAGTTCCGATTTGCACGGGTTTGGAGACAAGGACTCGCGGGTCAATGCCGCCCAGCGGCTTAAAGCGGAGCAGTCCATTGTCTTCGATATGTACAACCATGAGTCCGACCTCATCCATATGTGCGTCAAGCATGACACGAGGTCCATTGGAAACGCCGTTCTCGCAATAGAGTGAACCAAGCACGTCGGTATACATCTTCGTTGCGTAGGGTCTAACTTGGTCACGAATGACATTCCGAATCTCATCTTCAAAGCCGGAGGGCCCCATAGCTTCCGTTAAAGTCTTTAGTAGCATGACAGTCCCTCCACATCTTCTTGTGTGATTCCTGCAATGTAATGGGCGAGGAGCCGACCGCAAAGCACGATGTCATCGTATGAGCCGGTTTCCACAGAACAGTGCATGTAGCGAATGGCGATGCCGACGACACCGGTGGCGATACCCGCCCGCGCAATCTGAAACGCATTGCCGTCGGTCCCTGTGGGTCCCTGTGACAGCTCCAGTTGGTACGGGATGCCGTTGTTTTCCGCTGCATCCCGAAGCGCCGTAAAGACGTTTCTGTGGATGTTAGGTCCGAAAGAAATCGCTGGGCCCGCCCCAATCTTGAAGCTCTCGTCCGGGTCTTGTCCTGGCATGTCCGCAAACGTGACATCGATGGCGATGGCAATATCCGGGTTCACGCCGTACCCTACTGTCGCTGCACCCCGCATACCGACTTCCTCTTGGACTGAAGCGACGGCGATGACGTCTGATTGATGTTTTAGACCCTGCAAAAAACGAAGGGTTTCCAGAATCACGGCAATGCTTGTTCGATTATCTAGTGCTTTACCGCTGACACGGTTGTTTAGCAATTCCATCGTTTCGCGATGGAGCGTAATACGGTCACCAATCCCAACGACTTCACGGACACGTTCTTCCTTCATCGCAACATCGATATAGAGGTCTTCGAGCGGGGCCGCCTTTTTTCGTTCCGCAGGTGACGTCAGGTGCGGTGGCTTTGAGCCAACGATGCCGCGTAAGAGTTGTTTTCCATGCACGACAACTTCTTGTCCCACCAACGTACGTGGGTCAAAGCCACCAGCTTGTGCCACGCGAAGAAACCCACCGGCATCAATTTTGGTAACAACGAGGGCAATTTCATCCATGTGTGCTGAAAGCATAATCTTTGGAGCTGATTTGCCGCCGAAACCATGGACGGTTGCAATGATGTTGCCAAGAGTATCCGTTCTCATCTCACTGGTGTATGCCGAAAATGCTGCCCGAACCTTGTTTGCGACCTGCTGCTCAAAGCCCGGACCGCCATGCGAGTCTAGAAGTTCGAGCAACGCCTTTTTGTGGTTATCGTTGTCCACTATGTCAACTCCTCTCGCCCTTCTATGTTAGCAAATATCCCTGACTCGAGAAACGCTGTCTTGAGCCGTTGATTGAGGGTCACCCTGTCTCCGCCGACACGCTCCCACACATCCAGCATATCGTTCGGAAGTTCAGCAAACACCTTGTGCTCTTTTCCTGTCACTGGGTGAATAAACCACATGCCCAGGGCATGAAGTGCCTGACGTGTGATGGAAGTCGCGGCTGTCGTGTCGGATCTCCTTGCAGGCGAGAGTACGGGCCGTGCCCCGGCGCTTTCTGTGCGCCTGCCGTACACCGGATCGCCAAGGAGTGGCTGACCAACCGCAGCGAAATGGAGTCGAATCTGGTGCGTGCGTCCTGTTTCCAGAACGACCAGAGCCACACCAACTCCATCCTCTGCACTGAGCACACGGTAATGTGTAACCGCCCGCTGCCCGGTCCCGGAGATGATACGGCGTGACGGTGCATTTGGGTCCTGTGCGATGGGCAGGTCAATGGTTTCCCAGTCCATCTCGCCCGCGTAAGACGGTTCGTCGTCCAAATGAATGAACCCACAATACACCCGATGGATGCGTCCCTTGCGCAGCGTTTCATCAAACAGATGGTGAAAGTGGCCGTGTTTCGCAAGCATCACGAGGCCCGATGTTTCCCTGTCGAGTCGATGAACGCAATGCGGGACCTGGGGCGCGATATGCGCGTAGGCGGCTTGTAGAAGCGATCCGTCTCGCTCTCTGGCGGTCGGATGCGTCAACATGCCCGCAGCCTTGTTGACTACCAAAGTCTCATGGTCCTCATAGCGGATGTCGAGTTCAACAGACTCTGGCTCCAATTCACTCAGTTCAACGGGTAACATAACATAGATTATGTCGCCAACCTGCGTTGCCGACGTCAGGTATGCTACTTCATCATTCTTATGAATACTGTTGTTTGCTGCAAGTTGGCGGAGCATGCGTCGCGAGAGGTGCAGGTGCCGCTGCACGACGGAACGCACACTGAGCCCGGCGAGTTCTGTGTTCACCGCAATCTTGTATGACAGCCCTGGTGTGGAATCGGTATCTGACAATATGTCCTCCTCCTATTCCCGTATCATATCAAAATCCCGGCATTGGTCCTACTCAGTCAGTTGAACTCTTCAGTCAGTTGCAGTAGTATGGAAGTAACTTGATGCGGATGTAGTTCAATTGGCAGAGCGTCAGCTTCCCAAGCTGAATGTTGCGGGTTCGAGCCCCGTCATCCGCTCCACACCCATAGGGTGTACATCCATCCGCCCTGCTCCTCGCCTCGAAGCAGATGCTCCGAGACGGCGTAGCGGATGACATGTACACCCTAAATGATTGTCGGGAGCGAACGGACGTTTCGCTTACACCTCGAAATGTCTCGCAAATGCCAGCACGTTATCAACGTAAGTAAATGAATGATTATACGCATAAATTGCTGCCACCGGGTTTGTACGGTAACCTTCCGCCCTCAGCATGTGCGCACAGGTATAAATCGCGTCGTCCACGTTGTTGATGTCCGGGGCTCCGCTCTGCCCTGGTGCACGTACTGCATACGCTCGAAACGTTGCCGGCATAAACTGCATTGGGCCCTGTGCACCGGCGGTGCTTATGACACATCCCGTCGCAAATTGCGTCTCGACACGGTGAATAGCTGCGAGAACGGTCCAGGGAATGCCGTACCTCTTACCTGCAGCCTGATAAACTGGGACTAAGTGGACAGGTAGACCAACTTTTACGTACTGCTGTCTCAAGGCTCGCTGGTAGGCGGCCCTGTTTCCCATGTAGACGCGGAGTTTTTCTCCGGGATAAATAATGTTTGAGTGGAGCTGGTTGATGGTGACCAAATATGTGACTGTCGTGTGGTTGACGGTGGCCAAACGCCAGAGCGTGTCTCCAGGCTCAACTGTATGGATGACGGTAAAGGATGCTGTCGGCGCTTTTGGATTTGTCCGGGTACCCGCATGAAAGACGGTTGGGGGATGATGGTGCGTCGTGATTGGCCGATTTGGTACGTCGAGGATTTGATGGATGTGGAGCATGTCCGAAGTAATGTGATTCGTGTGCATCAAGTCGTTTACTGAGGTGTCATGCGTTTGTGCAATGTGCCAGAGGTTATCTCCCTTATGAACGACATACTTGGTATCGGCATGTGCCAAGTAGGTAACACCGATAAGACTACAACACAGAGCGACGATGATAACGAAGATTAACCCTATCCATTTTGCCTGCACACTCATGCCTGGTAAACTCCCTTTCTACGCCTACGAGGTTAGTTGTCGGGTTCGAGCTGAAAGGTTGCTCTGGACGCTTGTCCTTCACCCCTAATTGCATATCCCCCGTTCGAAACGATTCGGCGATCTGTTTGACGTATGTACTTGTCCGGGCAAGTACACTCAAATGTACGCGGACACGAGACGCAATTATCACTCGTTCACCATATTTGAGCGCATAAACTGTTAACAAATGTGCAGGACGCAGAGGTTTTGGGCATCACGAAGTCTACTCTCCGTTGTTCCCGAACGAACTTGAGGTTGGGTCAGAGAGGTGGCAATCGAATCTCAATCGAATGTTGGGAGAGAATGGGGTTTGAATCGTGTTCCCGGCACGGAAACGTGTTACAATTTCAACGTAATGTTCCACCCGTACCGTTTGTACGGTTGGTTCATCACTGTATGCATGATGGAGGTGAAACGCTGTGCATATGGGTCAGTTGCTTCTGGCAGTACTGCTTGTGGTCATTGGCTTTTTGATGATTGTTGTGGGTCAAGCGACAATGCAGTTTTTGGGCATTATTGTGATTGTCATTGGTATTGGTGTTGGTCTGGTCGCAGATTTGCAAAAGAGTTCGGTATCATCAGAGCACTAATTTCACTTACTTATGTCATGACCCGTTCAAGCACTTTCGAGAACGCACGAAAGCCCTGGTGCACGGAGACACCAGGGCTTTCGCGCGCTTCATCGGCTCGTTATCTGGGTGTGGAAGAAGGTCAAACTGCTCATAAGCCTGAAGCAGACATCGGTACTAGTGGTTTCCGGACCACATCCATAGACCCCAGCTTGCAAATGCAACGAGCAAAATGACGGTTGGCAACCACAGGTAAATTGGTGAAGCCACCGTTGTTCCCCCCTTTTCACAATTACCGCAATCTTAGTGCTCATCTGTTGTCAGTATACTTTTTTCGCTACCTGCCAATCAACCCCCTGCCTGTCTTGTCTGCTAGGTTTTTAAGTCGTGCCGGTAAAGTTGTACTCTCGTCCACTTTAGCATGCATATGTTAGTGAGTGAGCGGTGAACGTTGTTTCTGGTATGTGCACGAAAGAGAGGCGATGGTGCATGATCGACAACTTCAAGAAGTTCATCGTGAGCAGCAACGTCCTTGATTGGGCCATCGGAATCGTCGTCGGAACTGCGTTTGGAAAAATAGTCTACTCTTTCATCAACGATATCGTGATGCCGCCAATCGGTTTACTTCTTGGCAAGGTCGATTTTCGAGATCTGTTTGTCAATCTCTCAAACAAACATTACGCTTCTTTGCCGCAAGCGAAGGAAGCTGGTGCACCGACCATCAACTATGGTGCTTTTGTGGCGACTGTTGTGGATTTCCTAGTCCTCTCCATTGTTGTCTACGCTGTCGTCACGCAACTGACCAAGTGGTATTCCGAACCGACCAAAGAATGCCCGTATTGCACGTCACAAATCCCTGTCCGCGCCATCCGCTGTCCCAAATGTACGGCGCATCTGGAGGTCTAACCCAGTCAAATCCAAGTCCGCCCAGTTTGCTGTCAAGCGGGCACCTGCCCTAGACATTTTGCCTACAGCAAACATGAGATGTCAGTGTACGCCAACAGCACAAGGGAGGGACCAGTCATGTACGAAGGAGTCTTTGGCAACTACACGCGCTGGGCAGTTGTGTTTCTCATCATCTTCGTTCTGTTCATTCTGTTGGTTCCGTACGCGGGAGCGACGACAGGAACGGCGGCGGGCTACTAAACGGACGCTGAACTGCTAAACCCGGCCTACCGCCATGGCGTACCGTGCAGCAACTTGGGCGTGGCAATTGCGTCAACAAACTTGGAGGTGTTATAGATGGGTGTGTTTGGTGGATATACACGATGGGCAGTTGTGTTTCTCATCATCTTTGTTCTCTTCTTCCTCTTGGTACCGGGAATCGGTACTGGAGCAGGCTACTAATTTAGTCTTAGAGCAACTCAGAGCAACATTGTTCCGGTGCTGGCCATGAGACCAATAGCTGTAAATGGGGTCGCGCGTTTTGCGGGCCCCATTTACAACGTGTGAACATATCCATTTCGTACGACCTACGAAGGGGGAAAACGTCATCGGACAGTCCATACAAACAAAGCGGGTAGGCTTGGCGCTCAGTGGCGGAACCCTGAAGGCGGCTGCGCATGTTGGCGTACTCGATGCACTTGAGGCGCTAGGCATTCAGATTGACTGTGTCGCAGGAACGAGTGCAGGGTCATACGTCGCGACGCTGTATGCCCACGGGGTAACCCCGCAGGAGATGGTGAGACTGGTTGAAAGCTTTCCGGGTGCACGTTTGCTCGACTACGGTTTCCCACTCGTCTCATCTCTGTTGACATTTGCGACATACAGAATGTGGCCACGCAGGGACAAGACGTACGTATTGCCCGCTGGACTGCTGCAGGGACGACGATTAGAGCAGTACTTTCGGAAGACTCTGCGCAAACGAACCACGAATATTCCTTATTACGTCATCGCGACAGACTTGTACAGCGGCTTGCCCGTTGTCTACGGTGACCTAGAGGCACGCGGTGTAAGGGCTCCCCTTTCTACACACCGTGGTTCAAATGAGAGACAGGTCTATCCCGTGACTGATTTGCCCAGAGTGGTACGCGGCAGTTGCTCCTTACCTGGAGTCTTTACTCCCGTTCGCATCGGAGAGAAGTTGCTGGTCGATGGCGGATTGCGCAGTTATGTACCCGTTGAGGTGCTACGGGATGCTGGATGTACACACATTATCGCAGTAAATCTTTACCGCCTGCAGGAAGAGTGGCAGCCAGAGACATTCGCGCACGTCCTTACTCGTTCGTTCGATATCATTCTCGACGAGACGATTGATGCGGATGTTCAGGGAAGTGATGTATTTTCGCTATCACCGAATGTCAGCCACATCTCTTGGCACTCGTTTCGCGATCTGAAAAACTGCATTGCAGCTGGGGGACAGGCTGTGGCAGATTGCAAAAATGAACTCAAACGATTCCTCAACTCCGCTTCACAGAACACGTGTCGAGCGTCGCACACAACGAAAAGAGTTCGACAGAAGATGACAACTGAACTAGGAACGACGAGCGAACCAAAAAGGACGAAGGATACGATGCTATCCCCCGTCCTCCACATCCGAGCTGGTAAAACGTAACCGGCAATTACTTCAACCAGACGTCGACTGCCCGTTCATATTCTGAGAGCGAGTCGTTGAACCACAGGCCAATCTCGCGGGCGGCACTGTCTGCAGAATCAGACCCATGCACAATGTTCATACCAATGGTCAGGGCCAAGTCTCCGCGAATGGTTCCGGGTGCAGCTTCGGACGGGTTTGTCTTGCCCATCATGTTCCGTGCAACAGAGATAGCATTTTCACCTTCCCACACCATTGCGAAGACCGGCGAAGAAGTGATAAATGAAACCAAGTCATTAAAAAATGGGCGTTCGCGATGCTCTGCATAATGAGACTCAGCCAACTCATTAGAAACCTGCATCAGTTTGGCACCGAGCAGTTTCAAACCCTTCCGCTCAAAGCGACTTACGACTTCGCCAACCAGTCCTCGCTGGACCCCATCTGGTTTGACCATGATAAATGTGCGTTCTGCTGCCAACACAATCGCTCCTCTACATCACGTTACTTTCCTTGCGTCACGTGGGTCATCTTTGGGCCAGATGCGTAGTGGCCCCTGCCCATTGTAAAGAAATCTCGGCTTTCGTTCAACTCACGCTTTGCCCTCTGCTGTACTCGGTTCAGATGGCCATTTAAAACAGTCGTTGATTCACAAATCTCGCGACAACTTGGAGCGCCATTCTGGTGTCACTCGGCTCGAGTTCGGAGAGGACGGCCAGAGCCTTGGCGAGATATCGTTCAGCCAACTGCTCAGCCTGGTGAATGCCGCCAGAGTCCCGCACCAGAGCAACTGCTTGCACAAGTTCCTCTCGTGTCATCGTCGGTGAAATCAAAGACCGCAACTCAGGTCCCTGTGCGGTACATTGGACAGTGTAAAGGACAGGGTACGTGATATTCCCCTGCCAGAGATCGTTTCCGACCGGTTTCCCCACAACGGATTCTGTACCAGAAAAGTCGAGCACGTCATCGATAACTTGGAACGCCATGCCCGTAAAGTATCCGAATCTCCGGACGCGGGCCACGACGTCAGGAGAAGCCCCACCAACCGCTGCACCAAGTGAGCAGCTGACCGAGATGAGTAACGCGGTTTTTCGCTCGATCCGGCGAAGGTAGTTCTTCAGCGGCTGTTCGAGATCGAAGAAATCCCGAATCTGGTCAATCTCCCCCTCCGTCATTCGAACAATTGCATTTGACATTTCTATATGGAGGTCGGTGTCCGCCAAGGAGGATAGAAGACTAATCGCGCGCGCAAATAGAAAATCTCCTGTGTACATTGCTGGCCGATTACCGTACTGCGCTCGTACCGTCGGGTGACCGCGACGCACGGATGCGTCATCGATTACGTCGTCATGCACAAGAGATGCCATATGGACCAGTTCTATAGATGCGGCAAGAGTATGTACGCGTGCACGGTCGCCGCGCCGGCCCAGTTCACTGCACAGAAGCGCAAACAACGGACGAATTCGTTTACCACCGGCTTCAAGCAACTGAAGCGATGAACTAGCGAGAAGGTCGTTATCGCTCTCCATGGAACGCCGTAGCAATCGGTCAATTTCTTGTAAGTCTGTTCGATACTCATCATAAACCTGGCGAAAATCCATCGGTGCGGCGGCCTCCATTTTATGCTTTACGCCCAACGTGTAAGGCTGCGATGCCTCCAGTCAACGGATAGCTGCGAACGTCCGACAGCCCAGCCTGACGAAACAGTTGCTCGATACCTCGCCTATCCGGAAAATCAACCAACGACTCAGGCAACCACGCGTAGGACTTTTTACTTCGGGCAGCTAGCGAACCAATGTGAGGGAGAATATGGTTAAAATATAAATAGTACAGCGACTTGAAGATGGGGGCCTCAGGTTTGGACAGCTCTAAGGACACAACTCGCCCACCCGGTTTTACTACACGCGTCATTTCTGACAGGACAGTCAGGATATCAGGTACGTTTCGAAGCGCAAAACCGATTGTCGCCACTTCAAAGGAATCCTCTGCAAACGGAAGCTCCATTGCGTCTCCTTCAACGAGTTCAACCGTTCGGTCGAGCAAACCTCGCTTACGCAGTTTCTCTCTCGCCACGTTGAGCATCTCGCGCGTAAAATCAATGCCCACCACTTTCCCGTTGTCGCCGGCCGCTTTTGCTAGTGACAGTGTCCAATCACCCGTACCGCAAGCAACATCGAGAGCAGTTCCACCTTTGCAAAGATTCACATGCTTCATTGCGAATCGACGCCAAATTTTGTGTTGCCAGAGACTAAGCACGGAATTCATGAAGTCGTAGTGGTCTGCAATGTCAGTAAAAACTGCCTTCACATGCGCCGCTTTTGTTTCCCTATCCATTAACGATTCCCCTCCGCCAAAGACTGCTTCTCCTGTAGGTTGCGAAGAGTACTCCATGTCCCAAGTACGAACGAAGTTACCGGTTGCAATGAGGCTGTAATCTGCGTCTGGAAGAGACGCTCTTTGACTTCGGATATCCACTCGAAGGCTTGTCGTACAGAAAAGGATTTTCCCTCGGCGCGACCGTCAACTTCCACTTGCACCACATAAGCACGAATCGCGCACCGAAGTGCCACACGCCAACCCGCATCCCCCGGCACATATGTCTGTGCGAGTGCAAACAACAACTCACCGTGAATTGTTTCCTGCAGTTGTATATACGACTCAAAAGACAACTCTTCTAGGTGACGGTGCAGCGTCATCTTTGCCTCGTTGATGCGTACTACAGCATCAGACAATGCCTGCACCAGCCGTTCGTCCCCTATCCGTGCGATGAGGAAATAGTACTGACTGCTGCAATAATCTCCCGCGAGCACACGAAGTTGGCGTAACAGCTCGGTGGTATTGTCAACCTCCTCGTGAATCGCCAAACCACGATGCAATAGCAATACAGCTTCAAGAATGGCGATGGACGCTCTTCTAGACAAGCCAGCCGCCTGCAGTACGCCCTTCGCCATGTCAAAATGAAACCGGCTCGCGAACGGTCTCACGTTGGCAGCATATAAAAAGGCGTGATGGGTGTATGCACGGACCTCGTTGTCAACGTCTTCAAAGCGGATGAGGTTCACATCGGTCATCGCCATTTCAATCCCCCTAGCATTACCCGAACAGACCGTAAGTCGTGCATATTATACCACACGACTCGGCTCTCTATATGTACCTGGACCGGTGCTGCCCCGGGATGGGCCCAAAACACATCTGCCCCCCCTGTCAAGGCTTCTTCAAGGCTCTCGTTCAGAAGTGTTAATGATGCCCAGCTTGGTGTAGACAATCGCTTTACCCCTGATTTTCATTGCTGAGGTGTGTTCTGTAAACTGTGCAATCATGACCTCGTCTCGGTCCAGTTTCTCGGCGTGATGAAAGCGCGTCTCGGAGCCGCGCGTCAAACCAATTAACTGCACCCCGTTTTCAAGTGCACGAATGACAAAATAATCCCCCAATACTGGTGAATCTGCCATCATCCATCCCCCTATGGCAAGACTGTCAGCCAACGCTAACTTCGCGTTGCCGACCGTTTCAACCTGTTCTCTTACAGCAAAAAACCAGCGTATACACGCTGGTTTTTTGAACGGAATTTACCGTTGATTGCAGGCATCTTTCACAGGCACCCCATCGTTCGGCCAACTTCCATCCCGTCACATGCCAAAGCGCAGAGCAATTATATCTGATTTAATGGGACGGTGCAATCGGCAGGCCTGTTGTTCCGTGGTCACCTTCTGGATAAACAGGCTTCGCGTTGCGTTGGTTCAGTCTTTCAGCGAATACCCTCACGCAGGCTCTTGCCTGCCTTGAATGCAGGGATCTTGCTTGCAGCAATTTCAATCTCTTCGCCCGTTTGGGGATTGCGTCCCTTGCGTGCAGCTCGCTCTCGAATCTCGAAGTTGCCAAAACCAACGAGCTGTACTTTATCTCCCTGACTCAAGGATTCCTGAATGACGTCAAAAACCGCATCCACAACCTGGGCAACTTCCTTTTTCGTGATTCCAGTCCGCTCTGCGACGGCCTGCACCAAATCAGTTTTGTTCATCTTGAGCACTCCTTTTCATACGTTCCTTAACGACGCACCGGATATCGTGGCAAATACAGCAACTCTGGTGTCACGACGTCTTTATTTCTGTTCTATCCCAATTCAAGTATTTTATACCTATCGCCCTGAAACAACATGAGCCAAGCCAAAGTGCTGGCACAACAAGCAGCTCGACCACGAGAATGGTCGAGCTGCTTGTTACTGGAGCATAGAGGCAATAGAGTACCCTGTAGAAGAATCCTTTGTGTTAAAGGATGATGGCGATAAGACCACCGCTGCCCTCATTGATGATGCGTTGGAGGGTCTCTTTAAGTTTGTACTGTGCGTTTTCAGGCATCATGGACAATTTGCCAGAGATGCCTTCCCGCACAATGGCTGCCAATGACTTGCCAAAGATGTCACTTTGCCATATTTTGAGCGGGTCTTGTTCGAAGTCCTGCATTAGATAGCGCACCAACTCTTCAGATTGCTTCTCCGTGCCAACAATTGGGGCGAACTCTGACTCAACGTCGACACGAATCATGTGAATCGATGGAGCTGTAGCTTTCAGGCGCACACCAAATCTTGACCCTTGCTTAATGAGTTCTGGTTCATCGAGGGTCATTTCCTCGAGCGCCGGGGGGGCGACTCCGTAGCCTGTCATCTTGACCATTTTCAGAGCTTCGGCAACCTTGTCGTATTCCCGCTTTGCATAGACGAAGTCTTTCATCATACGCAGCAGTTGGTCGCGACCTGCGATTTGTACCCCAACCACTTCTGTTAACACGCGGTCGTATAGTTCATCGGGCGCTGACAGGTCTATGACTGCTATACCTTTCCCCATATCCATGTGGGAGAGTCCGGCGTAAGAGATAAACTCGTAATTTGAAAAGTTTGCGACGACTCGGTCGATATCGCGAATGCGTCGAATGTCCTGAATGGTATCCTGGACGCTTGATTGGAAATCCTGACGGAGCCAGTGGTCATCATCGAGAACCATCACCCAGCTTGGGAGATTAACGTTAACCTCTTTGACTGGGAATTCGTACAGAGCCTCGCGCAAGACTGCGTGAATCTCGTGCACGGTTAGTGTCGAGCAGGATAGTGCAATAACCGGCACATCGTACTTCTCTGTAAGCTCGTCGCGCAAGTGCTGAGCCCGTGCATGTTCTGGGTCAACAGAGTTGACAATAATGACAAATGGTTTTCCAAGCTCCTTCAGTTCGTCAATGACCCGTTCTTCAGCCTCGACGTACCCTTCACGCGGGATTTCAGCGACACTGCCGTCTGTTGTAACGACGATGCCGAGCGTCGAATGGTCCGCAATCACCTTACGGGTGCCAATCTCGGCCGCTTCCTGAAATGGAATGGGTTCGTCAAACCACGGGGTCGTAACCATCCTTGGCCCAGATTCGTCTTCGTAGCCTCTCGCGCCACTCACGGTATAACCAACACAGTCGACGACACGAACGTTGACGTCGAGACCCTCGGCCACAGATATCTCAACTGCCTGGTTCGGGACGAATTTTGGTTCTGTTGTCATAATGGTTCGGCCAGCAGCGCTCTGTGGAAGCTCATCAGTCGCACGAACCCGTTCGGACTCATCTTTGATGTTCGGCAGTACAATCAGTTCCATGAACTTTTTGATAAAGGTAGACTTGCCAGTGCGCACGGGGCCGACTACGCCGAGATAGATGTCGCCTCCTGTTCGCTCTGCAATATCCTTGAATACGTCGAACTTTTCCACGCTTCCCCCTCCTCAAGATGACCGGCGCAGATTGCTTCGCCCGTAATCCTCCCCGAGCCATTGACAATCTACACGAGTGTCCATGGCGAATAGGACAATACATTATATGCTTCGGTGTCGATGGTATTCCGGGAAGGCATTATCCGCTTAGACACTTTTGATGTATATTGTCCAAGCAAGTGAGGTAGAACGGGAACCTTTGTCGATGCTAGAAGGTTGTGCCTGTTGGGAATATAAGGGGATGTGGGTAGCCCTCCAAAACCGAGTTGGGTATTTTGCGGGACATCGGAGGATAGAAAAGCACACAGCCTAAGACTGTGTGCTTTTGAGCATATGTGTCTTCTCTAATGTGTTATCTTCGAGTCTCAAGGGCAAGTAATTTTCCCTCAAATCATAAATGAAACTAGAATACTCACTCCGCAACGTGAGCGCTATATGCAGCCGCATCAAGCAAGTCGTCAAGTTCACTGGGCTCTGACATTTCAACGACAATCATCCAACCATCGCCGTACGGGTCACTGTTGACAAGTTCAGGGCTGTCCTCAAGCTTGCCGTTGACCTCAACAACCTTGCCGCTAATCGGGGCGAACAAGTCTGAGACCGTCTTTACAGACTCAACCGTACCAAACGTCGAATTGACACTCAGGGTTGAACCTGCCTCTGGGAGCTCAACGAAGACGATATCTCCCAATTCATCCTGAGCAAAATCACTGATACCTATGTAAGCCTTGGAGCCGTCTACGCGTACCCATTCGTGTTCTTTGGAGTACTTCAATTCTTGCGGTGTATTGCTCACTGGACAACCCTCCCTGGATGTACGGCCAACCGTGTATGACAAGTCTTTACCGTACGTCGGACAACCGTAACCTCGATTCAAAGTGTATCAGAGTATGCATCCAAAATCCACAGGCGAAGAGGTCAACCGGTTGCCCTGAGACATACTAGTCCCAACTGGCCGAAATCTGTTCCGAAGCGATTTCCTCAATTTCATGAATTCGGGCTCTCGTCATCAGGTCCTCGACAGCAGTGCGTGGTGCTTTGCCGTCGAACAGAACTTCGTACAAGGCCTGCGCAATGGGCATTTCGATACCGTGTGTCGCAGCCAATGCAACTGCAATCCGTGTGGTATTAATACCTTCGACCGCCATCCCCACCAGCTTTAAGGCTTCTTCGAGGGATTTACCCTGCCCAAGCCATTTTCCCGTCTGGTAGTTACGGCTGTGTCTGCTGGTGCACGTGACAATCAGGTCTCCAACGCCTGACAATCCGGCAAATGTGAGTACAGATGCTCCCAATTTTAAGCCAAGGCGTGCAATTTCAGTAAGACCTCTGGTCATCAAGGCAGCTTTTGCATTGTCACCGAAACCCAGGCCATCCGCAATGCCAACTCCAAGCGCAATAATGTTCTTCAGCGCTCCACCAAGCTCTGCTCCCTTCACATCCGGGTTCGTGTAAACCCGGAGCACGCGGTTCATGAGCAGGTCTTGCACTGTCTCTGCTGTCAGTCTGGAATACGCAGCGGCGACGATGGTGGTCGGCAAACCTGTTACGACTTCTTCAGCATGGCTTGGACCTGCAATGACACAAACCCGTTTTTCTGCCTCCGGGTGGTATTCAAGGATAAGGTCTGTCATTGTGGAGGATGTCTGAGGGTCAAAACCTTTGACTGCGTGGCAGAGAATTGGATGGCCGGTGATGAGGGGCTTGGAACGTTCCACCACATCCCGCATCGACCCGGACGGAACGGCGAAAATGACCACATTAGACGCAATCAGCGCATCTTCGAGTTCTGTTGTGGCGTGAAGACCCACCGGTAGTTTGGCCCCCGGAAGGTAACGCGAGTTCTGGTTCTGCACGTTAATCTCTTGTGCGACTTGCCTGTCTCGTGCCCAGATGGTCACTCTACAAGCGTTTTTCACCAATGTGGCGGCGAGAGCTGTACCCCAACTGCCGGCACCAAGCACTGCAACATTCATCGATGCTTCCTCCTTGAGCGCTTCCTCCTCGAGCGGACACTACAACGTTCCTATGCAGCCGAACACTTAATCCCCCTATTTGCTGAACACGCGGCGTTCCTGTCCGTGCAACAAACGCTGAATGTTTTTTCGATGTCGCCAAATAGACAGCACGGCGATTGCCACAGCCAAAACCACTTTCCCTGTTCCGCTATGGAACAAAATCCCTGCCACTGGAGTTAAGACGGTCAGGACAATCGCGCCGAGTGAAACGTAACGCGTCAAGGCAATCAGTATGACGGCCACGAGCGAGGCAGTAAGGACTGATTTCGGCATTAGTATTAACAACACACCAATCGTTGTTGCGATGCCTTTTCCGCCACGAAACCCGAAATAGATGGGCCAGTTGTGGCCGATAATAACGGTCAGGGCACTGAGGTATGTAACCCAAGGATTTCCCGCCCCGAGGGCTTTAGCCAACAGCACGGCAACGACACCTTTTGCAATGTCTGCTAGAAGAACAATGACAGCATACTTAACCCCAAGAACGCGCAGGGTATTGGTCGCCCCTGCATTCCCGCTTCCATGGTCACGGATATCGATTTTGCCGAACCATCGACCAATCAGAGTGCTAAAGGATATCGAGCCGATAAGATATGCGATGACCGCACTGAGCACTAACACTGCAGTTCTCCCCCTCCAGAGACGTGTGGTTCTAATTCATCACTTTGAGCGATTGCGGGCAACAATCCGGATTGGTGTACCCGACAATTCAAACGATTTACGCAGCTGATTTTCTATGTATCGTTGATAAGAAAAGTGGAACAATTCGGCTCTGTTCACGAACATGGCAAACATCGGGGGCTTTGTCCCGACCTGCGTTGCGTAGTAAATCCGCAGGCGGTTGCCCTTATCTGATGGCGGCGTCACGCTCGTTGTTGCTTCCTCAATCACCGTGTTTAGCGTTGACGTTGAAATGCGCAGAGCATGGTTGTTTGAAATCTCCACAGCAAGTGGCAACATCCGCATCACTCGCTGCCCGGTGTGGGCTGAAACAAACTGTACCGGAGCCCAGCGCATAAACGGAAACTCTTCTCTGATCTCATCAGTGACCCGTTGTGACGTCTTATCGTCTTTTTCAACGGCATCCCACTTGTTGACTAAAATCCCCACCGCTCGTCCAGCCTCAACTGCGTATCCAGCAATCTTTTTGTCCTGCTCAATAATGCCAGCTTCCCCGTCAAGGACGACAAACACGACGTCCGCGCGTTCAATGGCTCTGAGTGCGCGAATGACACTGTACTTTTCGATGCGTTCATATACTTTGCCTCGGCGACGGATACCCGCCGTATCAATCAAAACAAAGCGCTGGCCGTCGAACACAAGCGGTGAGTCTACTGCGTCGCGAGTAGTGCCGGCTTCTGGACTCACCATGACCCGTTCACTGCCCAGAAGCGCATTGACGAGTGACGATTTGCCGACATTCGGTCGGCCAATGAGGGCTATCCGAATGACGTCTTCATCATAAACTTCTTCGTCAGTCTTGGGCAGATGGGCAACAACTGCATCGAGAAGGTCTCCTGTGCCGTGACCGTGTTCGGAAGAAATACCAATCGGCTCTTGAAATCCGAGCTCGTAAAAGTCGTACACTGATGCCATATGATTGGGATGGTCTATTTTGTTCACACCAAGGACAACAGGTTTACCTGATCGCCGTAAGAGGCGAGCCACATCGTGATCGGCGGAGGTGAGACCTGAGCGACCGTCAACAAGAAAGACAATCACCTGGGCCTCGTCAATTGCCAACTCGGCTTGAACGCGAATAAGATTTGCGACCTCATCCACGTCGGAAAGCTCAATACCTCCGGTATCAATCAGCAGAAAATTTTGCCCGTTCCAATCCGCCTGTGCATACAACCGGTCCCTTGTGACTCCAGGAACATCCTCTACAATCGAAATTCGCTCACCGACGATGCGGTTAAATAGTGTTGATTTGCCGACGTTGGCTCGTCCTACAATCGCTACTACGGGTAACGCCATACGCTTCAGTCCTGTCTCGAATGATTTAATCCCAACGGCCTGCATGTGCCGACAACATTGGGTAACTTACGCCAGCCCGCTAACTTCTTAGCAGGGGTACTGTTCGCGCAGCGTGGCTTCATACCGCCGGCGCGGCGGCAGGGCCTGGGTGTGTCCAAGCGTACCAAACAATAGGCCAGTTCCCGTCGCCGGGACGACCGTTATCGGCAATCCAAGTTCTTTCTCAACCCTATCCACCGTGTAATCGTCAAGAAACACGTCCGCATCGTCCTTCAGCATGATGTCCGGCAGCAGAACGGCATCAAATCCATCCATCTGTCCTTGTAACTGACCAACGATGTCCGTACCCGTAAGCAACCCCGTCACTGTGACGTGGTGTCCATAGAAATCATTGACAATCGGAAACACCTTGTAATCGAGTCCTTGAAACGAGTTCAATCGTGCGAGTGACCTCCGAATGGTCTGTTCAGCAGAGGCACCTGTGACAATGGCAATTTTTCGCTTGCCACCAGACACTGCCCTAGGCACACGAGGCCAGGCCTCTTCCAGTTCATCGAGAAACGTACGGATAACGCCTACGCCGTTCTCTGTCTGGGCAAAGTCGTCGTAGTGCTCCCCAGGTGGAACATCAGCATTGGCCAGGACGTAAAACTCGTCCGCCGCGTGCACGAACGAAACTCCGAGTTCGGGTCTTAGTCTTTCTTGCCATTTGGCCACCTGTTCAATTGTGCGCGCAGCCTCCTGTGGATTGCAAGAGCGTAAAGAATGAAGGCCTCGTCGGTGCTTGGTGAGGCCCACCGGAACCACTGAGAGTGTCCGGACCGCGGGATACAGTGGAGCCAAATCACGGATTGTCCGGTCCAACTCATCACCATCGTTCCATTCCGGACAGAGGACAATTTGGGTGTTCATTTCGATACCGCCTGCGGCGAGGAATTCAATTTGCCGCATGATTTCACCCGACCGTTTGTTAGCGAGCATCCGAACTCGTAGCTCGGGATTGGTCGTGTGCACGGAAATGTTTAAGGGTGACATTTTCAGGTCAACGATACGCTGTAACTCGTCATCTTTAACGTTGGTCAGGGTAACAAAGTTCCCGTGCAGAAATGACAAACGGTAATCATCGTCGCGGACATTGAGCGTTTGTCGCATATTCGTTGGTATTTGATCCACAAAACAGAATACGCACTTATTGTGACAAAGTCGCACTCTATCGACCGTTGGATTTTCCCAGTCTACACCGAGACCTTCGTCGTATCCCTTTTCAACCTCGAGGACCCACTGTTCGCCATCAGCCTTCTTGATTTCCATTTCCAGATCTTCTGTCGCCAATGCAAACTGCAGATCAACGATGTCTTTAATCGCCTGACCATTTATTGATAAAAGTTCATCTCCGGGCTCGAGCTCCAGTTCCTCAGCGAGTGAGTCCGGGTGTACCTGCGCAATCTTTGGCAATTCCAGCACTCCCACCTAAAAACTTGTCAATTCCTCATTATGCTTCACGAAAGAGATTCCGTCAAATATCTTGTTTCGAACTCGCACTAAACCTTGTTCCTTAGTTTACACATTGCGGCCGGATTGCCATACCGGCTCGTCAATGCGGAAGACTCTTTTGGTGAAATACCCTGATGTTGGATACATTGGCAGCGAAGAGTAAAAGCATACACAGCCAGTACTGATTAAAGAGATTGTTGTCAGTCAATAACAGATTCGCGGGGTGCAGCAGCCAAGTGTACAGGAAGCGTATCGAGAGTTCTGCGAGCATGATGATGTTAAGAGAGGCGATGCGCGCGGTTGGTTGGAAGGTAATTACGATACCCAGTGTGAGAAGCACACTAAGCCAGTTCTCTACAGGTAAGTGGAACCATGTTTGTGGCGCAAATCCGCGTGAAATGAGCCACTGGATACTGAGGATGAGCGTGCTGAGAGAAAAGACCTCTGGAAGCAATCGGGCAACGGCATGTTTGTGCGTGGGGATGAAATGAAGTAACGACACAATCAAAAGCGCCAGGGGTAAAAACCGTGTCGTAGGGTTACAAAAATGAAAGAACAAAACGAGTCCGTTGAATGGGAGAGAAAACCACAACCAGTGCGCAGCGCCGCCAACGACACGGTCGACGTCCTCGCTGGTCAGAAATAATATCATCAGACTGAGCAAAATTGTCGTCCAAAATGCGATGGTCAATGAATCCCCCGTCAACGTCAACACCTTCCTGGGATACTTCAGGCAGTGTTCCCAAGAATCGCGGTAGTATGCGCGAATGGGGGTGAAATCGCGGCGGCCGCGTTAAACTTGTTTCGTCAGAACGTTGTCAATGAATAGGGGCTGCTATGGTAGCAGCCCCTTTGCCGGTTATTGTTTTTTGAAGAGGTCGCGGAACAGGTCACCGATGGTTGCTCCAGTTCCCGTCACATCATCTTGCGGGGCACTCTGGTAGGAGCGCTGCTGGTGTTGCTGCTGTGGCTGAGGTTCACGACGAGGTGGTCGGTCGTCGGACGCATCCTTAATGGACAGCGATATGCGCTGACGCTCAGGGTCAATCGCAAGTATTTTGACCTTGACTTCCTGCCCTTCTTCGAGTACGTCTGAAGCCTGAGCCACGTGTTGGTGAGCAATTTGTGAGATGTGCACGAGCCCTTCAAGCCCCGGCTTTAGTTCCACAAACGCTCCAAAGTCCACGATACGTCTCACCACACCAGTTACGACACTGCCCGGCGTAAATTCCTGAACGCCTTCTTCCCAAGGACTCGGCATCGCTTCGCGCATTGACAAAGAAACGCGGCCAGCCTCCGGGTCAACCTTTAAAATGCGGACCTGTACGGTATCTCCAGGTTTGACAACGTCTTCAGGGTGATCTACATGGTGCCATGCAAGTTCCGAAATGTGGACAAGTCCGTCAACTCCGCCAACGTCAACAAATGCACCGAAGTTGGTCAGCCTTTGAACAGTCCCCGAAACGACTGACCCCACTGGAAGTGATTCGAGCGTTTGTGTCACGGTGTCCTCATACTCCTCATCGAGCACGGCTTTCCGGGAAAGAATCAACTTGTTGTTTGCTGGGTCGAGCTCAACAACTTTGACTCGAATGGATTGCCCCTTAAACTCGTCGAGATTCTCGACAAACTTACGGTCTACGAGTGAAGCAGGAATGAAACCGCGGACTCCGACATCTGTTACGAGACCGCCTTTGACAACGTCCTGGACCGTAACCTCCAACGTCTCTGCGTTCTCGAACTTATCCTGAAGTTCGTCCCATGCTCCTTGTGCGGCCGCTTCGCGCTTGGACAAGACGACGACTTGATCTTCTTCATCAATCTTAATGACCTTAGTCGTGACTTCATCACCCACCGCGCACACCTCAGACGGATGCTCAATGCGCAGTGCTGACAATTCCCGAATCGGGATAATCCCGTTAAACGCATAGCCGATGTCTACAACAACCTTCTTGTCGTCCACTTCGATGACGCGACCTGTGACGACGTCACCGGGATTCAAGACGGTTTCTGATACGGCTTCGCGAGTTTCCTCTGACATACAATGCCCTCCTATTCACACACCATCATTTTATCACTACCTTGAGGTACCAGGCCAAGGCCCAGTTATGCGGGCCAGAGAACGAATAACGGCTCACGACCCAAGGTTTGAAACGCTATGCAAGTAACGAATCTGTGTCATCAGTTTGTCCAATAAAGTCTCATTTGTGTCGTCCTCGGAAGGCACAATCGGTTCACCAAATCGAATCATGACTGTTCGCCGAAAACCGTATGTACCGACAATCGCGCACGGTACCACAGGACACATTGAGCGCCGAGCGACAAGAGCAATTCCTGGAAGCCCTTTGCCTATCCTGCCGTCACGAGACCGATGCCCTTCCGGAAAAATAACCAGGCATCCTCCGCGTTTAGGTACTTCGAGTGCCCGCTTCAAAGCAGCCTTGTCGTTGGCTCCGCGCCGCACTGGAAAAGCACCGAGGTAGCGAATCAGACCAGATGCAACCGGTACGTGAAACAACTCATCTTTCGCCATAAACTCCACAAATCTGGGAACCACAGCGCCAATCACAAACGGGTCAAGCACGTTGATGTGATTACTCGCAATAAGGAATCCTCCGTCTTTGGGGAGGTATTCCCGACCGCTGACACGGACTCGGAACAGCAGGTGAACCAGAGACACAGCCACACCCCGAATGACTTTGTAGACGGGAGACCTATACCTGCGCGAAACATCGCTCATTTCACACTCTCCTGAACAAGGCGCAGAATTTCATCCACAACCTCATCGACGGACTTTCCCGTTGAATCCAGGATGTACGCATCAGCGGCAGGTCGCAGGGGCGCCACATCACGTGAAGAATCCCGTTCATCCCGTTCGGCCATGGACTCCCGGATAGATACTTCACTGACCTCGCGACCCTGAGCAGCGGCGATTTCTTCCGCACGTCTTCGAGCACGTTCGTCCAAACTCGCAGTCAAAAACACTTTGACATCGGCATCAGGCATGACCACTGTACCAATGTCCCGTCCGTCCATCACCACGCTGGTATCACGACCGAGCGAGCGTTGGATAGATGTTAAGCGTTCACGAACAAGAGGGTGGACGGACAATTGCGAGACAATCGCAGAGACTTCTGGTGAACGCAACAGAGAGGTGATGTCTTGATTTTGAAAACGGACGACCAGTGTGCCTAGCTCCGGGTCGCGTTGAAACGTGAGTGGATACTCGTCCAAGAGTCGAGTGAGTGCGCGTTCATCCGCGGGACTGACCCCGAAGCGAACTGCCAGCCAAGCGATTGACCGATACATGGCTCCAGTGTCGACGTACAGTAAACAAAGACGCTTCGCAACAATGCGTGCTACCGTACTCTTCCCAGCTCCAGCCGGGCCATCGATTGCAATGCTGACGTGTTCTCCCACAGAAGTTCCCCCACAACACCGAATAAAAAACGAAAAGCAGGCCACAGAGCCCGCTTTCAATACAAGGACGCCTCCCGCGAGATTTCACCCGAATGGTTGACGAGTGCGATTACAAAACTAGAAAGCAGCGGTCTGCTGAAGCAATTACAAGTTGATGATAGCACACCCCCTTTCCTGCCGCAACCAAGGTAAGTCCAAAACAAATGCCGAAAATCAGCGCTTTGTCGGTCACTTAGCGGGTGGTTGAAACTGAACTGCAGGAAAATTAGCGAGCGAATTTGGGCCGACAATCACGCGTTGCCCGGGCGCTGGGACAAGCAGAGCCGGGTCGCTTTGATTGACAGTGACATAGACGACATGCGCACTGTCATTTTGAACGGTGACGTAGTCAGAGGTTTGTAAGGAAATTGTCACAAGTACACTCTTGCTGAAGTCAACCACTTTTCGTCCGTTGATGAGGATTGAAACCTCAGGGCTGGTCTGGTCGGGAGCCAGCGCCAGTTCAACGACAGCTCGTTGACTGGGGAGAATGGTTGGTGTGTTTGCTGCCACAAAACCGGAGCGCCATTCATCAAATACTCTGTGAATGGCAGGGACTTGCAGTGCAGTCTGTACGAGCACGAGCATACTCGCGCACCCTACCGCGATAGACAATATGAGGTCGTCAAGCCGAGCCGCGAACTTATGATAGGGGTCTCTCGTTGCAGACTTGTCCCGATGCATCGCATCATCGCCTCCTAGAGGGTATGGTATGCGGACAACCGTGCAAACATGTCCAATTTTGGACAGAAAAAACCCGCAGCCGACCGACCTTTGTCGTCATTTGCTACGGGCTTGGAGAACCCCATCTGTGCAAAACCGTTGTCTCTGAGTCGAGCACCCTAGGAATGATGCAAGTCCTCGGAGAGGCTTGACAGAAACCGCTGTCTCCAAAAAGTAAATTGGATAATGCGTTGCCGGATGTTTTCCCGCATCTTCAAAAATTGAATGGACGCAACTCCGTATCCGTTGTCGTTTCTCTCACCCACGCGTACGACCACACCTTGGGTATCGATGGGGAAGTCGTCACGCGGCAAAGTGAACTTGCAATACACCGTTGACCCCGCCTGCAGCACGGCTGTTTTTGGGAGCCACAATCCGATGCCGCCTCCGCTTAAGTCTTTAGAACGGACTTCCCACATTTGCATCCCGCCGCCGCGCGATGCCTCGAGACGCACTGGAATCTCCACTTCAACTCGAACGAATTCACGTCGCTGCTGTCGATGAACGTCAGCAAGTTGTGGCCGTGTTACGACCCATGCCGGTGTCGGGGTCTCTGTGAGTGCCACGAACGTCGAGCGAAAAAAGCAAATGGCACCGTCGATGGCGTGGAATTCCACCCAAAATGATTCACCTGCCATGGGAAACAGAGGGCGGCCGTCCATTGCCAGTGGAGGTTCGATAATCAGACCGTCGCTCGAGATGTCAGTCAACCGGGAACGAAAATAGCCGTTTGTATCCTGCGATGTTCGGACACGCAACGCCTGTCCAACAGTAGGTAAAGGCAACGGCGGTCCCCCCTTTTGTGCCTAAAAAAGTCTACGTCAACTATTATAACGAATTTACAACCGACGTGTGGCACATTGTGTCAGGGAAATCACCAGTATACCTAGTTGCATCATCAGGATATCTGATTGACGGACAGTTCATCTCCAGTAGTCGCGTCTAGAATCACGGAATATGTCTGTTTGCCATGAACCCCGATAAACTGCGCCGCGCTTGTGACTTGTCCAGCTGGGTTACGCATGACAACATTGCGTACTTCTTCAACCTTCAGCTGAGGGTTCAATTTCCGTTGCAACTGACTTGTGCTGTACGAACGTTTTGGGGCCGTCGCTGGAACTGGGTTACGGTAATACGCTTGAGTGTCAAGCGTCAGAACATCGCCATTGTCAAGAGCCATGTTGATTGTGATTGGGGACTGAATCGCGAGACCTCCTGCGGTTTGCGGGACAAATACGAAGTAGCCGACGTTGCCGTATTGATTGGCAATTTCTGCATCAACAATTCCAAAACCGTTTTGCTGCAGCCACGCTTTCGCTCGATTCTCTGCGTTGTCAAAACCATAATTGCCATTTGCAGGATTTCTGTCCTCATGCAGCGACAATACGTTTCCCCCAGCCCTGGATACCACTGCAGAAATGGGGTTGTGTCCTGCGTTGCCAGAGATAAGATACACAGTCTCGCGTCCACCTAAATTGGACGTCGTCGTCTTCCAATCACGACCACGCTCGATACGGAGCATAGCCGCGACCTTGTTCATTGCGGTAGTTGGGGTCACGATAGCTCCCTGTGGGTGCTTTACAGGAGGCTTGGTGCTTTCCAGTTGGCTTCCAAGGGATGCCGTTTCTGAGAACGTAGTTAAATCCTTTTCGAGTGTACGAAATCCATCCACAACCTGGTTGTCTCCAGTGTGGTATCCGCCCTTTTGATTGACTGAGCGATTCACCGCAACCCAGCCGAGACCACTGCCCAGCACTTTCCCCTGGATGCTCTGCAGTTCCGTTTTGAGTGATGTGGCGCGCTGATAGTAGTTGTTCACCTGTTTGAACACTGCCGGGTCTCGTGGACTGGATTTATCCGCAATCCACGCATTGGACTGATTGGCGAGTGCAGTCAGAAATGCCTGTGTATGGTGCATGGGCATAAGTTCCACGGGCAACTTGGAAATTTCAGTCTGACCCGCGTATGCAAGTCGCCAGATATCCTGTGCGCACGCGGCGAACCCTGACTGGTCAGTAGACACTTCCGATTCCCCGAGTCGTTGCGTAAGATGGTCCATATCGCTGACCAAACTGTGAAAAGCCGCTGAGTACTGTGCATCGCTTTGATTGACCATTGCCTGACGGTCCGTATTCAGTTTGTACGACCAAATCCCGAGTCCTGTACATAGCACAGCGAGTAGAGCGATTGGAATGGCAAACCACGTCGTTCGATGCATGAAAATCCCCCCCTCGCCTATCGGCAGAAGATGTGATGTCCAATTTGAAGAATTTCCGGTAGTGACCAAATCCAAGGGTTCGTCGCCGTCGCCGGGTTAAAGTAGTATGTCGCTCCGTGCGAGGGATCCCAGCCGTGAACGGCAGCTTCAACCGCCTTTAGTGCACTTGCGTCCGGGGCAAGATTCACCTGTCCATCAGATACGCACGTGAATGCACCCGGACTATAAATAATTGCCGGGATGCTGTGTGGAAAACGCGGGTCTTTCATTCGATTTAAGATAACCGCAGCAACAGCGACTTGCCCTTTATACGGTTCGCCTCTCGCCTCACCGTTGACGACATGAGCCATAAGATTAATGTCTGCCTGTGTGATACCTGGTACCGTTTGGGCCACCGATGCGGACGCAGGGTTGCTGGCTGGTACATTTTGTGCTGCTCGGTTGTTCGCTGTCGTTGGTGCATTCGTTGTCCCTGCAGCAGTTGGTCCCGTGTAGTGCCATCCTTGCGTCGCTTTCACGAGAATTTGCTTTGTCTTTAGGTCAACCTTACCCGTGACCGGGAGGCCAAAGCGAGATTGAAAATCTTTGACGGAAAAATATGTCTGCCACCCGAATTTGCCATCGACTTTTCCCTTGTAGTATCCGAGGAAACTGAGCCGATTTTGCAGTTCATAGACATCGTATCCCTGACTTCCAAGGATGAGGTTTCTCATGGTAAAGGCGGACACAACTGGCGTGCCAACCGCTGCCCATTTGCTTGTCGGACCCCTGACCGCCACCCCGGCGGCGACAACAGGGAAGACGGATAAAGACGCAATCACGAAGGCTTTACGCCACTGTCTTGCTTTCATGCCCATGTGTTTGCTGCAGCTCCTTCCAGTCGTCCATGATTCCCAGAACAGATTCTGGTTTGAAGATAGTTTGATTCAAGACAAACAAAATATGCCTGTCCAAAATGGACAGGCATCAGGAATTCCGTTTGTACAGCTTTTTTCTCCGATGTTCCACGAAAACGTTGCTCATACCAAACTTACAATACCAACCTACGAAATGCCTCGGTTACGCAAGGGATTCAATCTCAAAGTCATCTTCGTTGTCACATAGACATTTCTTAAAGCCGGTTTCGATGTGACCCTTGGTGTCCCGTACGCCTCGAAGGATAAAAGTTTCGCCGCACTTCCGGCACCGGATGTGTACTTTCACCCGTTGGTTAGCCAGTACCACGTCGTCAGTCACTCCTTCAGTTACGAGCGTTTCGGAGCGCATGCAGTGAGTACCCCCTAGTCCCAAATCGCAAACAAGTATATTATGGTCCAGCAATGCTGTTCATAAACTTTCCGGCCAGTAAAATACTGCTTCGCCATTGGAATGAAAAAGTCCTGCAGGGCAAGGATGAATTATACCCAACCGCGCCATCTTGCAGATTCTGCGACTCTGCGCACTCCAACCATGTACGCGGCAAGTCTCATATCTACTTTATAACGACGGGCCGTCTGATAGACGGAGTCAAAACTTCGTTTCATGACTTCAACCAGTCTTTCATCGACTTCTTCCTCGGTCCAATAGAAGCCTTGATTGTTTTGCACCCATTCAAAGTACGATACAACCACGCCACCCGAATTGCCCAGCACGTCAGGTACAATGAGTATGTCGCGAGCGTCAAGGATCTCCGTAGCGGCGCTAGTTGTGGGACCGTTGGCGGCCTCGACAAGTACTTTTGCTTGAATTCGTGCAGCGTTTTCTTGGGTAATCTGATTTTCAATGGCCGCTGGAACAAGGATGTCACACTCTTGCTCGAGCAGTTCCTTATTCGTGATGGTGTTCTTAAATAGTTTGGTAACGGTGCCGAATGAGTCGCGTTGTTCAAGTAACTCCGGGATATCAAGGCCTTCCGGATTATAGAGCGCGCCGTATGCGTCAGATATACCAACGACTTTAGCTCCAGATTCGTGCATGAACTGAGCGACGTAACTTCCCGCGTTCCCGAATCCCTGAACAATGACGCGGGCTCCTGGGATATCAATGCCACGAGCTGCAGCGGCCTGTTCAATGCAAATCACGACACCGCGTGCTGTTGCACGTTCGCGTCCTTTGCTTCCACCGAGAACAATCGGCTTTCCTGTGATAAAGCCGGGTGAATCAAATTCGCGAATATGAGAGTATTCATCAAGCATCCAGGCCATATTTTGTGAGTTACTAAATACGTCTGGAGCCGGAATGTCTTTCGCAGGCCCAACAATCTGACTAATTGAACGCACATAGGCGCGACTGAGTCGCTCAATCTCTGCAAACGACATCTGCCTTGGGTCACAGACGATTCCGCCCTTGCCACCCCCGTAGGGAAGGTCCGCAATGCCACATTTGATAGACATCCAGATTGATAGGGCTTTAATTTCGTCTTCAGTGACATCAGGATGCAGACGAATTCCGCCTTTGGTTGGCCCAACAGCGTCGTTGTGCTGTGCCCGATACCCCGTAAAGACCTGTACGGAGCCATCATCCATACGAACGGGAAAGCGAACTGTCAAAACCCTTAGAGGTTCCTTAAGGAGGTCGAACATCGCTTCCGAATAGCCAAGCTTTGAAAGCGCTTCCTGAATGATGGATTGCGTGCTCACAAACACGTCCAGGTTTTCCGGCGTGGGGTCTGTCGACACAGATTGAAGGTTTGTCATGTATTACCCACCTTTTAGAAACGAGTCCACTTGCATTTCGAGTATCCTAGCATCATTTTAAATCATTCGCAGGACGCCACAAGTATACAACCTATACAGCATACGTCAATGCCTAAACATCGAAAGGCGGACGGTTGGCTTGTCCGCCTTGGAATAGCCAATGAATTTTCCGCTCATTTCCCACTCAATGAAGGGAAAAACGTTCAACGATAGTCGAAATCGCATCACGGTCAAGAATGCATTTTGCATATTCGTCGAGCCATGTCGGCGTTAACCCAGAAAATTCTCCGTACTCCTGAAGAATGGCCCAGATTGAGTCGTACTCGTCATCACTCATACTGTTCTCATCAACAGTTAGGTAGTAGGCACCACTGTGGATGTACAGACGTGTGACAATCGCGTAATCCACGAGTGCATGGGCAATCAATACCACATCTTCAAAGTCCCGGATCTTAAATACAAAGTTCGAATCCAACGGGTCTGGGAGTTCAAAATCCATCGTATCTTCGCTGTCGTCGTCCTCTTCCTTGCGAGCGGGAAGGCTCGGAACGCGTGTTACAATGACAACCACACCCTCTTGCGGCATTGTGAACGCCTCGATGGAAATTGGGCCGGCAACTTCGAACCCAACCTCTTCGTATGCAGTCTCCATCATGTCCCAAAACAGTTCCTGAACCTTTTTTCCGTTATGCCAAATCTCATCCCGGTCGATGCCGCGTCGTTCGAGGTCCTCGTAACTTATGAAGATACGCACCTTGTCTCGGGCGATCCGCTCAATCCGCATGGGTACCCCTCCCTTTCTCGCTGCATTCGGCACTAACTCAGCCCATCCCGGTTCGTTTTACCTAGAATGGTTCCATCCTTTAGATTATATTGCTATAGGGTATTCGCTAATTCTAACATCGCGTGCGCATATATCTCAATACAACGCAAATAATCGTCAACGGCCCAAAACTCATCCGCTTGGTGCGCCAAATCGAGTTGATTTGGAAACAACGCGCCGAATGCAACCGCGTTGGGGATTGCTCGCGCGTAGGTTGCACCGCCAATAGCCAGAGGGATTGCCGGCTGCCCTGTCGTTTGTTCGTACACGCGGGACAATGCTTCAACAACAGGGTGGTCGAGCGGTACGAACAGCGGTGGCATATCGCCCGCCAACTGGATGCTCCACTTATCAGACAGGGTTTGCTGAACTCGCTGTAACAACTCGTTCCCCGTTTCGTCGATGGGATATCGAATGTTGACCAGGAATACGTAGTTCCCTTCGTCCAGATAGGCACGCCCGACGTTACTTGTCAAATGTCCTGTTACATTGTCCGAGGACTCAATGCCAAGGGTTTTGCCCTTCGTGTCAATGAGCGAAATCACGCGCCACATGGATGCATTGGAGATTGATTGGGTTGACAGGAGACTGGCAAGTCGGGTTATCGCATTGACACCAGCGTCCGGAGTGCTTCCGTGCGCCGATGTGCCGTTAACAATAATTTCGATATGAGCCCCTGTTACGTTAATGTGAACGTTCCAATCCCTTGCACGGGCTTCCTTATGCAACTTCTGCTCCCACTCAAGTGCAGCGGTCTCAGAATGACAATCGACAATGGCTGAGGCTAAGTCTGGTACCATGTTGCTGCGCTGTCCTCCGTCGAACGACAAGACCTTTGGGTTCATGGACTGGGCGTCAGCAGGGACCTCTATGCGAATCGTTGCGACACCTTTTTCCGCATGAATCAATGGAAAGTCGGCATCTGGCGTAAATCCGCCAAGTGGTAATGGCTGTTGGGAAAAGTAGTGTTGTACGCACTTCCAACCGCTCTCTTCATCTAGTCCAAAAATCAAGCGGATTTTACGCTTTGGGGCGTAACCAAGTGCCTTCAGGCCGATGAGGGCCCATAGCGTACTGAGCGCAGGTCCCTTATCATCAATGGCTCCTCGTGCGTAAATTTTGCCATCATGGATTTCGGCGGCAAAAGGTGGATAAGACCAGTTTCCTCCTGCGGGGACAACATCGAGATGAGACAAAACAGCGACATAGTCGTCGCCTGTACCAAACTCTACATGCCCTGCGTAACCGTCTACGTTCGTAACCGCGAAGCCGTGTTGTGAAGCTAACTGCAATACGTATTTCAGTGCATTGGCTACTTCCGGTCCAAACGGCTGACCCGGCACGTATGCCCCTTCTACACTCGGAATACGAAGAAGTTCTTGAAGTGATGTCACAATTCGTGCGCGGTGCTCTTCAATAAACGCTTCCAGCACGATTTGGTTCCCCCTTGTTCTCCTGCTCACCGCTCGTCATCGTTGACGCCTACTCAAGTCTGTAACATCAAGTGGAATGACGCTCGACAATGTTGTGAAGCAACGTCACCGAGTAGTTGTCTACAGGTTCGTCCTTCAGCAGCTTTGTGAGCAACCGCATGGACACTGCACCAAAGTCATACATCGGTTGAGCGATGACAGTCATCTCGGGGCGAACCATTTCCGCAAGGCGAGTATTGTCAAAAGACATGACCTTGACGTTCTCCGGTACTGACCGACCGAGGTCTTGCACGGCGTGAATAACGGCTAGACCAAGTTCATCTGAAGCTGCTACGACACCATCGACCTTGGTCGACTGTAGAACTTCCTTAATGATGGGCAAAGCGCTGTGATAATGCGCATCGGGTACCTCAATCCGGATAAGCGGCTGTTTCGCGGAACGCTCGAGTCCATCTCCACGCCTGTCAGCGACAATGGAGACACCTGTGGGTGTCGTTACGTAAGCAAGTGAACTGCATCCACGAGACAAGAGGTACTCTCCTGCGTCGTAGCCAGATTGTCGGTTGTCGATATTCACAGATGGAATGCGACGTTCAGGGTCTTCTGTCGAGCACAACACCACAGGAATCTGTGCAGCTTCAAAAGCAGCAATGTGCTCCTGACTCAACTTGTTGGTCATGTAAATGATGCCATCGACCTGCTTTTCCCACATCGTTCCTACCAAGTCGACTTCTCGCTCGATTTCGCCATCCGAATTCGTGAGTATGATGTGATATTCATACATGGTTGCAATATCTTCAATCCCTCGAACCACTTCAGCGACAAAGGCAGCCGAGACGTCGGGGACGATGACGCCAATCGTTCGCGTCTTTTTGCTCGCGAGACCGCGTGCTACTGCATTCGGCCGATACCCCAGTTTCGCGATGGCATCTTGGACGCGTTTTTTTGTATCCTCTTTGACGACTGCTGTTCCATTCAGTACTCGTGACACGGTTGCCATCGACACTTTGGCTTCCCGCGCAACATCGTAAATTGTAACTGTCACGTCCTGCCACCCCTTTCCATGGTTTTATCCTATCATATCATTTTCGTGCGCGGCGTACACAGAACAGACTGCCACTTCGCAAAACATGAACAACCGCAAAATCGGCGACCAGCCTAAGGGGATGACCAGGTATTAAACGAAGCCGCAACAAGCAAAAAAGACGGACGGAACTCGCCCGTACGTGGACGTTGTCCCTGCCCATCTCGCCGAATGCCGTGTACGTCACAACAAGATGTGAGCGTCGTATGCGAAACAGGGAAAACACCCATCTGTTTTCCCCATGGCGTCAATAATGCGGGTGAAGGGACTCGAACCCCCACGGTTGCCCGCCAGAACCTAAATCTGGTGCGTCTGCCAATTCCGCCACACCCGCACGGCAGTTGCTAAGCCATTCGCTTCGTCAAGTCGAGATGTAATATAGCACGACTTGAAAATGGAAGTCAATGCAGGACTTGCGGCCAAGAGTTTCGCGGGAACCGAACCATCCTTGTCTCTTCGATGTATTTAGACGGCACCGTGCGCATGTTCTGAATTCTTTCCGGATACGTGACCCATAGAGAATGGCGAGCTCTCGTCATCGCCACGTAAAGCAATCGCCGCTCCTCCTCTTCACTCTCGACCGGCTCTCGTAAGTAAGGGTTCGCTTCGACGGCACCCGTGATGATGACGGCATCCCACTCCCTGCCTTTTGAACTATGGAATGTGTGCCATTCGGCATTCCTCTGCCGGCCGTCTCTATCGGCTTTCGTCCATGAAGCAAGCAACTGTCGTCGCGTTCTGGCAAGGATTGCAACACGCCAACTCGGCTTTGAGCTGCGTAACCACTGCAACAATCTGTTCACTGCTTGTGCTTCTTCTTCCTCATCACGCCAGTTTGTAAAGCCACACGAGCCCTCATTTGTACTGCTAGCTTCAAAGGGTTTGGAAATTCGTTGCTGATTATGGAGGATGAGCTCACTGGCGGCCGCAACAATCTGCATGTCGGACCGGAAGTTTGTCGAAAGGACGAAGGTGTCTGTCGCCGGAATTCCATCACTCGCTGCTTGGAGCCATTTTGGGCTCGCACCGCGAAACCCGTATATGGACTGGTCGTCATCACCCACAACGAACAGACGGCTCGACCAGATGCGTTGAAAAGCACAAACAATCTCCCACTGGATGGCGTTTGTATCCTGGAACTCATCAACAAGCAAATATCGCACTGGCGGAACCGCGCTTTTGATAACGGCAAATTGCGCGCTAAATTCGACAAGTATGTCATCGTAGTCCCAACGCCCTAGGGTCTGTTTTGCATCCTCATATCGCTTCGCAGCCTTGCGGTACTGCCTGGGCAGCGGTAGAGTGGGCCACACCGATTTTGTCTTCGTCAACGCCTGACTGAGTGCCGTCACATGCGCTGGTTCAGTGAGGCCCTGTTCTCTTAGAATTCGGCGCAGAAGGCCGTATTGCTGGTTCGTTCCGAGGACCGGTGGAACTTTAAACCCAGTCTGTAATAACATTCGAAAGGCTTCGGCATGAAAGGTGCCAATCCGTAGAGCATGGAGATTGCTCATGCCGAGGTCTCGTCCGTGATGTTGCAACCGTTGTTTGAGCTCCCCTGCTGCTTGACGCGTATATGTAATCATCATGACAGTTCGGGCATCAGTCTCTGTACCACGCAGTTGGTGTACAATATGTTCCGTTAACACCGTGGTTTTTCCGCTTCCGGGCGATGCTACGACAACCGTGTTGCCGACTGTCTTTTGAATGATGCGCGTTTGCATTTCCGTCCACAAGCAGGTTTCCTTCTCTCCTGCTTCGATTATCAAAGTTGGATGCACCGACGTCCATGACCCATAGAACAAAACCAGCTGATTTTGAACGTGCACTGGTTTGAAGCTGAATCTCAACTCATGTGTTGCCTGAACTTGTTCGCAGGCCGTTTGCTGATGTCTGCTGCACACGTTACAGGACCGAAATAAGCCTGGCAAAGGAAAGAGGTCGAGCTATGATTTACGCTATCGGAGACTTGCATTTATCGAGTTCTGGACAGAAACCTATGGATGTTTTCGGCGAGGCATGGACAAACCATCAGATGAACATTGAGGCGCACTGGCATGACCGAGTTCGCCCCGACGATATCGTGCTCATCCCCGGGGACATTTCGTGGGCAATGACGCTGGAAGAAGCGGATTCAGACCTGCAATTCATCGGACGGCTGCCAGGCACAAAGGTCATGATTCGAGGCAACCACGATTATTGGTGGAGTGGTATCTCTAAAGTTAGGGCGCATTTACCAGCCGGACTGTATGCCGTGCAAAATGACAGTGTTATGACTGGCAACGTCGTTATCTGCGGGACTCGGGGGTGGTTGCTCCCGAACCATCCGCTGTTTGGCCCGGATGATACGCGCTTAATGCACAGAGAGGCAGAGCGCTTGCGACTCTCTTTGGAACAGGCAGACAAAACCGGATTGGACAAAATCTGCATGATTCACTATCCTCCGCTTGCTCAAAGCGGGGAGCCAACAGTGTTTTCAGAACTTCTGGAAGAATACGGCGTAAACGTGTGCGTGTACGGACATCTGCACGGCAACACCCATCGCTTCGCCTTCGAGGGTGTCAAAAATGAGGTTAGGTACCAGCTCACAAGTGCCGACTACATCGGCTTCGATCCGGTGAAAGTCCTCCTCTGACAAGTCACTTCCGGCACTTGAAGACACCGAAGCCAAGTGGGCGTGAATATCGTTCCATCCATGCGGAGTTCGCCTGCAATATTTGTAGGACTTCAGGTTGCTGATAGACACCCGGACTGGCCAGGTCCATGTTTTCATATGCACCGTCATATGGGCCAAGGTCATAGGGGTCCACAGAGCGCGTTGTGAGCACATCGACGCGTGTAAAACCGGCCGTCTGGTAGTGCCTTTTCCAACCGCGCTGGTCCGGCACGAACTTGGCTCCATACACCTCCTCTACGCCGCGTCGCCACGTATCGTCAACCGGTTGCATCACGAGCATCTCAACGTCAATATAGTGTCCCCCTGGCTTCAAGACCCGCCAATATTCACGCAGGGCCGCTGCAGGTTCAGGAAGAAAAACGTTGACGGACTCGGTAAACACGAGGTCAAATGTCTCGTCTTCAAAGGGTATGTTTCCGGCATCTGCAACGACAAAGCGCAGGTTGTTGATACCGAGACCCTTGACTCGGCTTTTCGCTTTTTGAATCATCCTTTTGCGGATGTCGATACCTGTGCCCATGCATCCGCCGCGTGCGCACACATGCACCAGCGAACGTCCAGTGCCACAGCCTACTTCGAGTACCGACTGAACAGTGGCAAAGTCGACGGACTTCGCCCACAAGTCAGTGATGGCCGGACCTCCGGGGTGCGCGCTTCCTGCTCCAACCTCGGCCAAAACATCTTGGTAATCCACACGAATGCCTCCTTCATGTGCTCCCAAGTTATGTTGACAGTGGCCGTCATTTAACGGCACGCGCCCATTTGTGCGTTGCAATTGTCAAGCGATGGCGGTAGAGTGAACAAACAGTGGGGTGAAGGTTTGCATGAAAAATCGAGTGCAAAACGTGTATGTGATGCTTGGCGAAGAGGAAGGCGACTTCACCATGGAGCCCCTGGCCATTGTCATCCTGATGGCAAACGGCCAGTTTCGCGTCTACTCAGTGCGAGCGGAACATAATCGATTACGGGCCATTATTCATCGCAATTCGTGGACGGATTTGGAAGCTGGTGTAGAGTTTAAATCGGGTCACTACCGCTTACAGTCACGGAATGATGAAGTGATAGGACTGGGATGGACTGCTGCTGAGTCCATCCCAGAGATTCTCGTCTGGCTAAGGAACTTGTACCCGAGGCACCTCTTTTTTCTTGACCAACACATTGAGGCGTTGCTCTAGACACGGAAATGACCTGCGTTCAGGCATCAACACCCTTGCGAATCTCGCCATCCCATCCGAGCATGCCTCCCGCAAAGTTTGCGATATCCGAAAAACCTTCATTCTTCAAAAACTGAGCAACCCTCTGTGAACGCCCGCCACTGCGGCAGACGAAGACGTAATGCGTATCCCTTGACAGTTGTTTGGACCACCGTTCAACCTCTTGCATGGGAAGGTTCACAACATCTGGGATGTGCCCAGCTTCGTATTCTTCCGGCGTTCTGACGTCAATGACTTGCGCGTGCTTATCATGGAGGAGTTGTTTCAGTTCGTTGCTGTTTAGTTGTCGAATTCCTTCTGCATCTAACGGCATCAGCAGTTTCACCTCGAATCGTATAGATAGACAGGATTATCTTGACATCCGTGAATTCTGATGTCAAACAGTGGACAGAAATGGAGTCGTACCTATCTATGGAACGATGGAAACCCATTTTGCACTGTCCACTCTCCGCGAGTTGACCAAATCCGCACAAGTGCAGAGAATGGGACCAAGTGCATCACCGACCGCTCCGAGGACCTGCTGGAACGACCAGTGATGTGGACTTGCTGCTTCCGTTAGCCTTCGAGCAACAATTGTTCCGGGTCTTCCAGTAGTTCTTTAACTCTCACGAGGAAGCGCACTGCCTCTGCTCCATCGACAATGCGGTGGTCATAGGATAAGGCCACATACATCATAGGACGGAGGACAATTGACCCATTGATTCCTACAGGTCGTTCCTCTATCTTATGCATACCAAGGATTCCAACCTGAGGTGGATTTAAAATCGGCGTCGATAGCAGAGAGCCGAAAGTACCGCCGTTGGTAATGGTAAACGTCCCGCCCCGCAAGTCTTCAAGACTGAGTTGATTGTCTCTGGCGCGTCTAGCTAATGCTGCAATTTGCTGTTCAATTTGTGCGAAGCTCATACGCTCTGCATCACGCACGACCGGAACGACAAGACCGCCTTCGGCAGCGACAGCAATACCGATGTCGTAGTAGTGCTTGACAATCATCTCTTCCCCGCGAATCTCAGCATTTAGCTGTGGTATGGTTTTCAGGGCTCCGACTACTGCTTTTGTAAAGAAAGACATGAACCCAAGCCCAACTCCATGGCGGTCGCGAAAGCTGTCCTTACGTCGTTTTCGCACGTCCATCACTGCCGACATGTCGATCTCGTTGAAAGTTGTCAACATGGCTGCCGTATGCTGTGCTTCCACTAACCGTTTGGCGATGGTCAAGCGCCTGCGCGACAGGCGGATGTGCTCTTCGCGAGGGGCCGTTGTTTCATCACTGCTGGCAACCGCAAGCGGAGCACCACTCGTCACTGCAGGGGCAGAAGGCTCCGACTGCCTCTGCGTCAAATGAGGCGGTGAGGCTTCATGGGAAGACACAACATCTGCGGGTGTGATGCGTCCCTGGCCGCCAGACCCAGATAGTGCATCGAGAGATACTCCGTGTTCCGACGCCATTCTGCGTACGGCTGGTGTGGCCCGAGGAGGAAGGTTTGTCGCATTTTCCGTTGTTGGCGTCCCCACTTCCGTTGATGTGTCCCCACTTCTGGTCACACGTGGTTGGTCGGCTTCGGTTGTTAGCGGCGCGGCCGGCGCGCTCATTGCGTTCGACCTCGGGGCTGGCGACTCTTTGGCTACCTCCTGTGGCGTTTCTTCTCCTCTTCGCTGCTGTTCGGCGGTTGCAGTATTTGCCCCGCCGATTTCGCCGATAACGTCGCCTGGAGTCACTGTCGCGCCTTCAGCATGCAGAATCGACTGTAGGATGCCGCCTGTCTCAGCCATGACCTCTACATTGACCTTATCCGTTTCCAACTCCACCACAGCTTCCCCTGCAGCCACAGACTCTCCAACCTTTTTTAGCCAGTTCCCAATCGTCGCTTCGACGATGGATTCACCGAGTTCAGGTACACGCAGTTCCACCATTTTCTGTATCCTCCCTTTGCCTGTATCGTGGCTCAAAGTTCTGCAATTGCATCAGTCTTTCCACACCCATCTTGGGAGTGCTCGCTCGACTTCTATCTAGAATTCAGTGATTGTGTCCTGCAACGTTCCAAAGAGCGCCGTCTGTACAATCTGTCCTTGAACAGCTTGGTGCATGTCCGCCATTCCTTCGGCTGGACTTGCATGGGGCTTTCTGCCTACATAGCGTACGGATATCCCGTCCACGACCATGTTCTTGAGGTACGGAACTGCATAAGTCCATGCTCCCATGTTGCGAGGCTCTTCCTGTACCCATACCAGTTCAGTTACCCGAGGAAAACGAGTGATAACTTTGCTCATATGGTCCGCGGGAAACGGGTACAGCTGTTCAAGCCGGCAAATCGCCGTATGCGCTGACGACTCGATTTGTCCCTGCTCACCTGACAAATCGACGGCTACCTTTCCGCTGCAGATGATTAGTCGCGAAATTGAATCATCGTTCCCGGTTGAAGCGTCAACAATTACCGGCTGAAAGTTTCCCTTTGCGAGCTGTTGCCATGGCGATGCCGCGCCCGGATGTCGGAGCAGACTTTTCGGCGTCATGATGATGAGTGGACAAGGCTCGCGCCGAAGTCGCTGTGCCTGTGTCCGCAGCAAGTGAAAGTATTGGGCAGCAGAAGTGACGTTGGCTACAACCCAGTTGTTCTCTGCTGACAACTGCAAAAAACGCTCAAGGCGCCCGCTGGAATGCTCGGGTCCCTGCCCTTCGTAACCGTGTGGCAGGAGTAGGACCAGGCCTGATGGCTGTCCCCACTTCGCCCGGCCAGACGCCATAAATTGATCAATAATGACCTGTCCAACATTCGCAAAATCGCCGAATTGAGCTTCCCACAAGACAAGTGCGTCTTCGGCTTGAACGTCATACCCGTACTCAAATCCGAGGGGCCCAGTCTCGGACAGTGGACTATTGTGAACGTCGATAGAGGCTTGATTCGTTGTTATGTGTGCAAGTGGGATATATCGTTCTCCGCTCTCGTGGTCATGAAGGACCAGATGGCGATGCCCAAAGGTACCTCGTTCCGTATCTTGACCAGTCAGACGGATGGCTGTTCCTTCGCCAAGAATACTCGCAAACGCTAATACCTCAGCTGCTGCCCAGTCCACCTTTCCCTGGTCCGCGAGCATGTCGGCCCGTCGCTCCAAAATACGGCGAAGCTTTGGATAGACGGTGAACTTCTCTGGCCACTGCAACAGCTGCTGGTTCATGACTCGCAACTGCTCAATGTCCACCGCAGTCGCAAATTCATCCGTTCGATTGATGGGGTTAAGCACCGGTGGAGATTGCTTTACGTTACCTTTTTGAACGCGCTCATACGCATTTTGAAGCCGCTCTTGGACACGGGCTTCAGCTGATGCTATCTCTGCTTCTGAGAGCAGGTCATGTTGCGTCAAGTCATCTTGATAAATCTCCCGCACATCCCGATGCGCATTAATGTTTGCGTACAGAAGCGGCTGTGTCGGTGCTGGGTCGTCCATTTCATTGTGGCCAAAGCGTCGATATCCGAGGAGATCAACCAAAAAGTCCTTATGAAACCGTTCCCGATACGCGTGAGCCATGAGGACAACAGCAATGCAGGATTCTGGGCTATCTGCGGATACGTGCACCACAGGAATTTCGAATCCCTTCGCCAGGTCACTTGCATATCTCGTGGAACGACTTTCTTCTGCCTCAGCGGTGAAACCCAATTGGTTGTTCGCGATGATATGAATGACACCGCCAACTTGATAACCTGGCAAACGCGACATGTTCAGGGTTTCGGCGACAACACCTTCGCCTGGAAACGCTGCATCACCATGAACGAGTACAGCCAGTGCCTGCCTTATATCAGTCTGCACGACGCCTGGCTGTGTTCGAATATCCTGTGCTGCGCGGGCCGCGCCGACAACAACGGGATCGACAAATTCGAGGTGACTTGGGTTGTTGGCAAGCATGATTCGAGCTTCTACAAGTTCTCCCTCGTCCACGGTGCGGTGAGCACCGAGGTGGTATTTCACATCGCCTGTCCATCCGTAATTGATGCCCATGGACCCTTCAGACGGCACCAAGTCTTTATTTGGAGATGCATGGAACTCAGCAAAAATGGCTTCGTATGGTTTCCTGAGAACGTGTGCAAGGACATTGAGCCGCCCTCGGTGCGCCATCCCCATCGAGATGTACCGTGTGCCAAGTGACACGGACTGCTCAATCAACCAGTCAAGCATCGGCACAAGCACGTCCAGTCCCTCAATGGAAAACCGCTTTTGGCCGACAAATGTGCGATGTAGGTATTTTTCAAACTGTTCAACTTCAAGCAGTCGGTACCACAGCGACTTCTTTTCTTCCCGACTGAGCGTACGGTGATGGGTCTCAGATTCGGCGTAGTGTGTCAGCCATTCCAATTCTTCCGCATTGTTCACGTGTCCGAAATCATACGCAAGTGTACCTGTGTACATGCGACGCAGATAGGCAATCACGTCCTTCGCGGTATGGAGCGCCCCCGGAGCCCCCTGCCAAATCCAATCTGCAGGTATCCGCAGGAGGTCGCTGTCGGAAATACCATAGGTTTCTGTGCGAAGAATTTCGTTTTCTGGAACGTCTTTCGCTAGCGGGTTGATACGTGCACTAAGATGCCCGAACTCACGAATATTACGGGTCAGTTGAACCGCAGCAATGACCACACGAACATCCTCACTCCGCACATCACCCGCCCTCGGTTCGGGGCCAGATGTGCCGGTCGTTGCGCGTGCCTGCTGCTCCTGTTGATTTCTTGCGGCTCGATTGAAGTATTGTTGCATTGCTTCGTCCACAGAATTTGGGTCTGCTCGGTATTTGTCGTATAACTCCAACACATAGGCGTAATTTGGGCCTAGGAAATCGTTCCAGGACACCGAATTCGAAGAACCTCCGCTTGTCATGAATTTCATCTCCTCACTTCGACACCCAGTTGCGCAATCAGGAAAACTTTATCTTCGTCTTTTTCTCAGCAAATCACATGGCACTCACTGAGATTGTGACAGTGCGCACAGAACGATTCACGGGACCACGGCATCATCTGTCCCAACCAGCATTTCTGCTCTATCAGACCACGCCAAATTCCCTCAATCAGCACCAAGGCTTGTCTATGTAGGTTTGTGACCATGGCAACATGCACCTGGGACTTCTCCAGTCAACCTAGATTGTGCGCAGGCACTCGGATTGAAATGCACTGGCTCGACAATTGCATCGGGGGTAATGTGCCTAACCAGGGACAAAAAGGGGTAGGTGACCAGTATGAACGGGTCATCTCTAGGCGCGAGCCTGAAGGCGAGACCAGGTGGCAGCCCTTCAGGCTCTGACGGAGGCTACGGTTGCTGACTTATTTCATGAGGCGACGAACGGTGTCGTGCAGAACCTCGGCAGCAATTGCGAAACCGATTCCTTGAGAACTCTGACTGACCGCAGTGTTCATGCCGACTACCTGTCCAGAGAGGTTAATGAGTGGCCCACCGCTGTTTCCACGGTTAATTGCTGCATCCGTTTGAAGCAGGTTTGGATAGTCTCGCTCGCCAATTTTCAGAGGTCGTCCGACGGCACTCACGATGCCAACGGTCACCGTATGGTCTAGTCCGAGCGGAGAACCGATTGCCACGACCCACTCACCAGGCTTAGCCGCCTTTTGTTCACTCATCCTGAGAATGGTCTTTGGGATAGCGATGGGGGCACGGAGAATTGCAATGTCATGACGGTAGTCCGAGGCTACAATCGTCGCTTCAATCGGCTCTTGCTTCCCATATTGGCGAAGCAGGACCTTGGTTGCTCCGTGGACAACATGCTCATTGGTTAATATGTGTCCCTTCTGGTCAAAGAAGAATCCCGTTCCTATGTTGATGGACCGGAAGTTTTCCGCTTCCGGTCGCTCCCATGGCATTCCAAACGGAAGCAACCTCGGGGCAGCATGCCGCTCCTGGGTTACTTCGATACCTACAACAGCCTTTTTATAACGATTTACCAAACTGACAAAGTTGGGCAAACCCGTGTTGACAACGGGATTTTGCCGCTTTCTGGTCCCGGTCCTTGGATTCGTCGCCATTCACCGTCACCTCACAGGTGTAACTGAGAAGGTCCTACGCTCAATCCTATTCTCAGTCGCCCTGTGCGGTGATGTCTGACCTCCGGATTCCACAGATGCCCACCGGGTCCAGTATTTCATAAGTCATGAGTACATGAGCCGGACTGTCAGGTTGTCACAGGTGTCTCTTCCTCAGCTTTACTCGCAGCATCTTCGTAGGTGCCAGGAAGTATCGGCTTCGAGACAAATCCGAATCCTCGTTCCAATTTCATGTACAAGCCTCGCGCATCTCTGGCCGCAACCGTTGCATTGTTGCGAACTGCAAACGGAACGTCTGTACAGAGTGCGCATTTATCAGCGCAATCGACAATTTCACATTCCACTTCGGGATGCTCTTGAACAATCAGGTCATAGACCGCCTGAGAGTACTTCTCAAGATTCTTTTTGCACCACTTGAGATTCATTGAATTCGCCATTTTGTGCCAGTCCTTTCGGCTTCAAGTCTACACCTATTGTAACCGAGGGCTGACGCAGTGTTAAGGGGGCACCTAGTGCTGATAGCGAACTCCGTAGTTTCCTTTCCTTGTTCTGTATACCTGCACTTTCACGTCACTTGAGCCTCGCAGCAAATGGTCGTCACGAACGCACATGGCCACGTATGAAGCGACAGATTTTGAATCGTAGAGGCGAGCCTCGTAGACCCACGGCATCGTACGTCTTCCCTCCCTGGCAATGTGATTACGCGATATTGTACCCGAGAGAAAAGGCTGCCATCCGAATCCATTTTCATCCATTTCAATTCGGGAAGGTCGCGTGCTGCAGTGAGGTCACCAGACATTCGTGGTACACTAGCAGTCATGGAGGGAACGAGGAAATGTACGGTGGGTTTATTCTCATTGAAGTCTGCGATGCCAATCCGGCGTCGAGGCCCGAGTTATTTCGGTTAGAAGAAGAGTTCGTTGGCATATCCATCATCGAAAACACTTGTATGAGCGAGTGTGAGCTGTGCGCACAGTGCTCCTATGTATTTTTTGACGGTGATATCATGGTGGCAGACACACCTGACAGCCTATTATCCTTGCTGCGGCAGCGCATGCATCAACTTACTCCGGCAGAAACCGATACTTCGACGTGAAACCCCGCGTGTTTCTTTATGTTCAAAACGCCGTGCTCGAACATTAAATATTGTCCCTTAATCGCATACAGCCGGCCGGACACAGTCGGTTCCTTATCCAACGAAAGAGATTTCAGAATGGGTTCAAAGCCGCTGACCCGCGGATATTCAAAACGATGAATCGGGCCGGAGTCCGCCAAGATAAACCCAGTATATCCACTGTCAAGCCTGGAAATTACTTGTTGCCGAACGTCGAGTAAATCCGCGTCACGGTCCCCTGTATCCCGGAGCATCTTTCTCCAATCCGTCTTGTCAGGAAGGTGTTGCGCGATATGCATTTCGAGTTGCCCCGCCAACTTCCTCGTTGGTGTTTGCGCCAATAGTACAGCTGACGTTGCTCCTTGGTCCGTCCATCGCTTTAGCTGGCGTCCCTTGCGCGTAAGTCCCACTTTGACCGCACTGCTGTCTGCCAGATACACGTAGTGTGGAATCATACAGTGGCTGTCTCCAAATGTATTGTCACGACAGGTCCCTTGGTCGTAGTGACACTCGTGGGGCTTGACAATGCAGAGGTCACATTCAGCGAGCGTCGTAACGCACGGATAGCAATACCCGTTTTGGAATAGTTTTTTAACCTTGCGGCCGCAATGAACACAAGATTTTTCGCCAGTAAATCGCATCTCAATGGAATTTTCAAGGAGTGATGTGAGCGGTAACTCCTCGTTACCAACAGAAAGGGCGTACTCGACTCGATAATTTGTGTCCTCTACGGACACAGTATGGTTATGTAATTCCCTCAAAAACCCTTTCAGATGAACCATTTCTCTCAACCTTTCCGCGTACCACATTCGGTTTTTATTGTGAGGTCTTCACATCACTGTTGCACTCATTCGCCCACATCTGAGCAATCCTCTTTGCCCTGTCATGCCTTCGGATGAAGAACCCTAATGGCGGTGATACTGACTTCATCTCAAGTGGAAAGGGGCGGGCCGAATGTTTTACGCGATTCTCGCCGTCCTGCCGGTTTGCTTACTCTTGATCTGGTTGTATACCCGTGACCGACTGCATCCCGAGCCGAAGCGACGCGTCTGGTCCTTGTTTCTTCGCGGGGCGGGGGTTGTCCTCCCAGCCGGCCTCCTCGAGCGCGTGCTCATGGAATCCCATGGAATTGGGGTTGCCAATAGTCTGATGTTGCCGTCGGTGTTCGTTACAGCGTTTTTTGTGGCTGGCATGGTGGAAGAATTCCTCAAAGCAGCCGTCGTCGACAGGGGTGCACTCCAACGCGGCTATATTCACACGCCTCTCGACAGCATCATCTACTCCGGCGCCACTGCACTTGGGTTTGCGTGCGTAGAGAACATTCTGTATGTGACGCACGATGGGATTTCCACGGCCGTTTTGCGTGCTGTAACCGCCGTACCTGCGCATCTGATGTTCGGCATCTGGATGGGCTACTACTTTGCACAATCGGTTTTTCGAGGTAAATCAAAAGCCTGGGCGTACATCGTGCCAGCCGTCGCCCATGGGCTATATGACACCTTTGCACTATCCAACGGATGGTGGAGCGATGGGTTGTTGTTTGTTTACTTGCTCATCCTGCTTGAACAATCGTTACGACGCATTGACCGTGCGGAGCGTCTTTCTGTTGAGGTCCATCAGCGCGTATCATAACCCAGTTGGCCAAACGGTCTCGGACCTTCGCTGACCCCGTCGTACACAAGAACCCAGCCGTGAGCTGCCTTGAAGATGGTGATTTCAACCTCTTCATTCAACATGTGCATCTGGAACAGGTTCATGTCCGTTTTGCTGTATGGACTTAAATGCTCGTCTTGTATCTTCAAGTTCAATAACTTTTGTTTGTCTTGTCTCGGCGCAACAATACCATCTTGGCCCTGGACGGTCTCCCATTGAAAGGACTCTACCCAGTGTTGCTTGTCCACACGTTGACGAAGCTGCTCGTAGACTTGCCTCAACAATTTTGCCTTGCGGCTGTGTTCCGAAACATACCAATGTCGAACCATGGAACAACCCCTTTTCCGGGCTCATCAACTGTATTTGTTGGTTTTGATTGTATCATAGTACAGACGAAGGACAAGTTTACACAAATAACGTCATAGACCTCGATTTTTGACTAGGAATGAGAGGAGCGCCCCCTTTGGTAAACCAACCGGATTAGGGGGCGCTCTCAAAAAGGATATGGGAAAGTCTGACCTTATTATAGCGAAGGACCATCCGGAAAGGAATAGGTAAATCCTAGATTGCAGAATTTGACGAAATGATGAAGTTTGTACGAAGAGGCAGGTACAGATGCATGAACTGTTCAATACGAAGCAGCGATTGATTGCACCAAAGCAGACAGGATGATAACATATGTGGTGGATTCTTTCCGATTATTGTTTCATTATCGTTCTATCTGTTAAGGGGGGTTCGGGATGTTCAAGTACTATCTCGGTCTTGCAATCATGTGTCTTGTCTTTGCCGTGATGTCTGTGTTCTTTTCTGAGCATGGTCAAACACTCACAACCATTTTCTTAGCGATGGCTGGCGCTTTTGTGGCCATAGGGTTTGTCACATCTGGTCGAGAATCTCGCTGGTAGGCAACCTGCTTTGTTTGCAACAACATCGCGGCGCGGTTGATGAATGCGCGCTAGCGCAAACGATTTACGCGTGCTCTTGCTGAAGTAACATTGGCAAGAGCACTTCTGCGTTTTGATTGATTTCAATAATGGGTGTGCCCTGGCGTGCCGCGTCGGGGAGTTTTGCGACTGGCTGTGCGGACAACTCTGTTCCGACAATGAGGATTAGGTCGGCGCGGCCAGCCCAGTCCGTTGCACGACTGACATGCCGAACCTCCTCCCCAGTGAGGGTAATGCCCGGATGAAGAATCTGATTGCAGTTCGGACATCTTGGCACTGAATAGTGTAGAGCCCTCATACTGGACTCAACCAACCCACAGTTCATGCATCGCAACTCACGGATGTTTCCGTGAATCTCCAGCAGACGTTCTGACCCCGCGATTCGGTGCAAACCGTCAATGTTTTGGGTAATGACAGACACGTGACTCGCTGCAAGAGCAGTGTGTGCAGGATTCGGGCGCGCCTGTACAAACATGCGCAAGATTTTCCGGTATGAATCGTAAAATTGCTTCTTGTCTTGGTGGTAGATAGAGCCGTCGAAAAACTCTCGGAGCTCAATTCCGCCGACGTCGTCCCCGAGGAGTGGCAGACCGCTGGCACTGCTAATGCCTGCACCTGTGATGGCAACACGGAACTTTGCATCCTGAATCTGGTCGACAATGCCTTTTGTGATGTCCCTTTGGCCCCTCAGACTTGTGTACAAATCCTCAATTTCGTCCTTTCTCTTCAAAAAGTTAACCGAATTCAACATCGGCGATTTACAAAAAAGCATGAACGGACTACAGTGTCAGAGAAAGACAATATATTCCCCAGCAAGGAGGAAATTACTTTGAATCCTTCGTTTGGCACCCGTGTGCGAAGACTCCGGCAGGAACGGAGTTGGTCGCAACAAGAACTCTCCCTGCGCTCTGGAATCTCAACGCCACACATCTCATCCATAGAACGTGGTAAGCGTTTTCCGTCGCTCGAATATGCACTGCGACTTGCGGAATCGCTGGGTGTCCCACTCAATGCGCTGTGTGATGAGAGCAGTACCTTGCAACCGCCTAAGATGAAGAATTCACCCTATGAGTTGCCACTATACCTGCAAAACTTCGTCCTCAACGAATCGGCAACTCCATATCTGCAGGCAGCACATCGATTGAGTACATTGCCGCGGGAAGACCGGGACTTGCTGACACTGATGATTGACTTGTTATCACAGAGTCGCCATGTTGCACCTGCTGCGCTGACTCATTGACTGCTAAAACAGCACTTTGATGCCATATTTGCCGCCGGGCGTTCGAAAGACGCCAATATATTGGGGCGCCCGACGGTACAGCCAGCCCTCTGCGGACTCAAAACGGGCCTTCAGGCACGAAGCCTGAAACTCCGTATCGACTAGCCGCCAATAGTAAACCCAACCCAAATTCATTCCTCCTGTGAGGCCTGTCTCAGGTCCCCGAGTGGCAACGATACGGTAAATGTCGTGCCGTGACCTTCCCGGCTGTTGACCATAATATCTCCCCCGTGTTCAAGGATAATATGCCGTGTAATCGAAAGTCCAAGGCCAATACCCCCTGACGCTCCCCGGGTTCTTGCCTTATCTGCTTTGTAAAACCGTTCCCAAATGTACGGAAGATCGTCTTTCGGAATGCCTGAGCCGGTGTCTGTCACAGTCAGCCTCGCCAGTCTCTCCGTTCGAGAAAGGACGAGCGTGACGTGCCCGCCTTCATGCGTGTGACGAATGGCGTTATCTACGAGGTTCGTGCAGACCTGTTCCATCCTGTCTGCGTCGGCAAGAATGAGAATTTGCTCGGTTGGGACCTTGGTTTCGAGAGACACAATCTGTTCTGCCGCCAGTTGACTAAACTTGCGCCCAACACGTTCAATAAGTTCGGCAAAATCGATTTGCTGATAGTCCATCTGAAAGTGCCCGGATTCCAGTTGTGCAAGGTCTAGCAAGTCGTTCACCAGTCGTTTCATACGAAGCGACTCATCGTGAATGATACCCGTAAGTTCACGCCGTGAGACCGGGTCATCGCCAAATTCGTCCAATAGGGCCTCACTATAGCCCTGCATCATGCTGAGTGGCGTTCTTAATTCGTGCGAGACATTGGCAATGAAGTCTTTGCGCAATCGGTCAAGTTTCTTCTCCTCGGTAATGTCCCTGAAAACACAGACAACCCCGCGCGGCGTCGATCCGTCGGACTCATACAGCGGTGTCATCACAAAAACATAGTCGCGCCCATGCCAGTTCATCTCGCGTGTTTGCGTCTGATTGACCCGAGATACGTTTTCCATCATCGAGAGTAGTGGAGCGGGCAGACGTTTGTCTCCATCAGACGAAGGCGGCTCTGGTGCGACCGAGAGGTCGTAAAAGGATGCGAGTCGCCGCAATGCGGGAGGATTCGCAAGGGTGATGTGCCCCCCGGCATCGGCCGCCACCACGCCGTCGACAAGCGACGACAAAATGCTGCTGAGCTGGTCTTTTTCAACCGACAGGGCCGCGATTGTACGCTCGAGCTCATTCGTTAAAAAGTTAAATGTTCGACCGAGGCGTCCGACTTCGTCCTTCGTGACCACCTGAATCCGGTGGTGAAAGTTACCACGTGCCATGTCTTCAGCGGCCTTGTTCATCTGCACAAGGGGTCGAGATAGATTCTTAGACACAACAAAAGCGAGTCCAGTCGTGAGCAGCACGCCAAGGACGACGGCAAACACAATGAGGTTGCGCATACGCGTCAGCGGAGCGTCCAGGGTACTCATCTTTTGCGTGACTTGAATCATCCCAGGTGCTCCGGACCCGGGGCTCTTGACGAGAAGGTAGACGGACAGGTGGTCCTTGCCGCCCGTCCCGGCTTCTCTGATGACCGGCTGCCCGTTCATAAACAATTGTTTGTCGGGTTGGTTAAATGCATCAAAAACTTTGCCGAGTGTACTCTGGTGCGCAATCGGCACTTGAACAACGATATTTGCATTGTCAAAGATGACAGCAATGTTGTTGGCGAGTCGGACGTTGCTGCTGAGGCTCTCAGGGTTCTTTTCGATAAGGGTTTGTACGCTAAACGCAACTCGACGTAGTTCGGCGCCTTGTTGCTGATAAACGTAGTTGTCAAAAAACTGCTGCAGGAGAAAGGATAACAATAGCAAAACAAGACCTACCATGCCGACGATGGTGAGCCATAGTTTTGCAACAATGCTGTTTTGAATCACGGATTTGCCTCAAATTTGTACCCGACACCCCAGACGGTGCCAATGTATAGACTGACTCGCTCGGAAGCCTGTCCGAGTTTCTCACGTAGTCGCTTGATATGTGTATCGACAGTCCTTTGATCTCCGTAGAACTGGTAGTTCCAGACGTCACGCAGGAGTTCTTCACGACTGAACACTTTATCCGGTCGCTGCGCCATGTATACGAGCAAATCAAACTCTTTCGGTGTCAAGCTGATTTCCTCACCCGCAACCTCAACACGACGCGCATCGAGGTGTATCGCCAGGTCACGAAAGGTCATTACCTGCTGTAACTCCGGCTTTTGCAGGTCTGGCTCTCCAGAACGCTTTAACAATGCTTTCACTCGCATAACCAATTCTCGTGGGCTAAAAGGCTTCACCACGTAGTCATCGGCACCCAGTTCAAATCCATGGACGCGCTCGGTCTCGTCGCCTGCAGCGGTCAACATGATAATTGGAACGTTGGAGGACTGTCGAACTTGGTGACACACATCACGGCCATCCAACCCTGGGAGCATCAAATCGAGAATCAGCAGAGAATACGGTTTGGCCAATGCCATCCCCAATGCTTCATTTCCATCCTCTGCTTCATCTACTCGAAATCCGCTGCGCTCAAGGTACATTCGCACGAGTCTGCGAATGCGTTCCTCGTCATCGACAACGAGAATGTACGGCTGGTGGTCCATCCGAGTCCCTCCAATCCCTTTCGCTACCATTATGCCCGTCATTTCGACAGGCAGCAAGTCACTCGTGATAAAGTAGGCACGCCCATCTTCCGAAGGGCATCTGTCAGGAACGTTTTCTCGGTCGATTTTTCGTCGTTGTCTGCGCTTGTTTCGGCACAGGTGGCTCTGGCGGGACCATGCCTACGGTTTCGTAGAGGGCCTTCTGCTCCGCGGCGGTCAACAATCTCCATTCCCCTGTCGGCAGCGTCCCCAATTCAAGGGGCCCGAATTGAATTCGTTTCAAGCGCTTTACGGGATGGCCGATGGCCTCAAACATTCGTCGTATTTGGCGATTCTTTCCTTCGTGAATGGTGATCTCGATAACAGATTCCTTCGGATGATTACGCAAGACGTGAGTGACGGCCGGACTCGTGATACCGTCCTCAAGGACAATTCCTGTCTGAAGTTGCCGCAGCGCTTCGGCGGATGGCATGTCAAGCACGGTGGCCCGGTAGACTTTGTCGACATGGTGCTTGGGGTGAAGCAGACGATACGTGAGTTCCCCATCGTTTGAGAGAAGGAGTAACCCGCTCGTGTCATAATCCAATCGTCCAACAGGATATACGCGCGCATTTATCCCGGCAACGAGGTCAAGCACAGTTCTCCGTCCCTCTGGGTCGCTAACCGTCGTTACATAAGAAACCGGTTTGTGTAAAACGGCACAGACAACAGGTTCTGCTGAGACCGCTTGCCCACGTACCTTGACTTTCTGCCGCAGCGGATCGATAACCGTTCCAAGTTCTGAAACGACGCGTCCATCCACTTCTACGTCCCCTGCCACGATAAGCTCTTCACACTTTCTGCGGGATGCGACCCCGGCGCGAGCCAGGAATTTTTGCAACCGCTCCGTCATATCATCTCTCCTTGCTCGAAAGCACACATGAAAACCGTTCCCATTATAACGAATGTGATGTTCAGAAGCGAACATCACATCATGAATGACGATTTAAGTGGTAGATGTTACTTTGGCATTGGCCCAAGGAGAAGGTAAACGGCGAGAACACTGCCAATTACACTCGCTAGGTCGGCGAGCAAGCCGACTTTTAAGGCGTAGCGAATTTTGCGAATCCCGACACTCCCAAAGTACACGGTAATGACATAGAGCGTCGTGTCTGATGCGGCTTGCATCGTTGAGGAGAGTTGGCCGAGCCATGAATCAGGACCATGCACTTTGAAAATGTCGGTCATCAGAGCAAGACTCCCCATGCCACTAATCGGACGAAGAAGGCCCATGGGGGCCACTTCCGGTGGAATATGGGCCCATACCAGGACAGGCTCGAGCCAACCGATGACATAACCCATTGCACCCGATGCTCGAAATACAGACACAGCAACCATCATCGCAATTAGGTGCGGAATCAACCGAACTGCTGTTCCGAAACCACTTTTTGCCCCGTCAATGAAGGCGTTGTAAATAGGGATTCGGCGGACAAAACCCGTCACCATAATGCCGGCAATCAGGAGTGGCAACAGCCAGGCCGAGATTGCAGACAACATATCCTGCATTCCCTATCGCCTCCGTTTCGAAAAGCGGCGAAAGAGTCTATCGAGGATGATTGCCGCTATCGTGCCAAATGTTGTCGCAAAGATGGTTGTGCTCACAATCGACGTCGGATGGGCCGAACCATATTGCATGCGAACTGCAATGACGGTAGCGGGTATGAGGGTGATACTGGCAGTGTTGATGGCAAGAAGCGTGCACATAGCATCGCTTGCCGTCTCCTTATCTGCGTTGAGCGTTTGTAATTCCTGCATGGCCTTTAGTCCAAGCGGCGTAGCAGCGTTGCCGAGGCCAAGGATATTCGCACTCATGTTCGCGAGAATACTGCCCATGGCGGGATGATCCGGTGGTACTGAAGGATACAGGAACCTTCCGACTGGACGCAGCACCTTCGAGAGCCACTCTACGAGGCCAGCTTTCTCCGCGATGTTCATGATGCCGAGCCAGAACGCAATGACGCTGATGAGACCAATGGCGAGTTCGACTCCGGATTCGGCGCCGCCGAGGACAGCCTTCGATACTGCGTCCACTTTCCCTGTGAACATCGCAGTGACGAGTCCGGCGCAAAACAGCAAAAGCCAGATGAAATCAATCAAGCTGGCACCCCCACGGTGAGAAATTCTTCTGCTACCATGGGTATGCCAGCTCGTACCGAATTAGGACAACTTGTCGTTTACTGCACAGCAGTTGGTCCGTGGCTTGACTTGGAATCCTCGGAACCGCGCAACATCGTCTGAAGTCTTTCGAGCGCAGCTGGGGCCATGTCAATGAGACGGTCATACAATTGATTCTGGTTATCCGTCGACAGGAGGCGAACATTTTCGCCTTTTACAATCAAGAAGCCAATTGGAATGATGGATACACCACCTCCGGACCCACCACCAAAAGGGTTCTCTCCACCTTGCCCAGAAGTTGGCTTGGTGTCCGCAGCTCCAAACTCGCTGCCCCCTGCAGCGAATCCAAAACCCACCCTAGATACTGGGAGGATGACTGTGCCGTCAGGGGTTTCTACCGGATCGCCGATGATGGTATTGACATCCACCATCTCTCTGATGTTTTCCATGGCTGTTTTCATCAGCCCCTGGATGGGGTGTTCCATGTTTTCTCCTCCTTGCGTGACCGGCTGGGCAGACTTCGCATCAGCTCGCGAACACTAACCCACGTCCAAAGCGTCCGTACTACTCCGATGATAGCGTAACCGACCTTCGTCCGACCTATACAGTGAACGGCGACGTCGAGCCGCGGCTTGGAAAAGTCAGGGGTGACCGTAAGCATCGGCCGTTCGATAAGGCGGGTAAGCATCGACAGCTCGCCTACGAGCATCCCAATACCGCTCCAAGCAGTGCCTACAAGGCAGCCAGTCGATACCGCATCCCCTGTACCGAGCGCTGCCTTAATCTCAACTTTCGTCATGCGGATGGTTCGCAAAAATGTTCGAACGGGTCTCCACAATCTCCGTGCAACTCGACTGTATGTTCGCCAGTGACTGAGGAAGTTCCAAACTTCCTTCGCAGTGAGCGTGGTTTCTTCCTTGCCTGTCGCTTTTGTCGTGTCGTGAACAGACTTTAAAGCTGGACCCTCTTTCGACAGTTTTGGGTGCAACTCTGCAAGTTCTCGCTTGATGCGCACCAATCCGTAGAGGGTGCGGACCGAGAGCGTGCCAGCAGACTTGGTGCCATGATGCTCCAGTTTTACTTCCACAATAATCGGCGAAAGAACAATGGTGACCATGAGGAGGACAAGCACAACCAGTAAGATTGCCCATATCTTGAACATTGAAAGACCGTCCCACCTTTACTTGGAACGGTCATAGCATGCCTATTCACCACAGCCTTCATACGTATAGAGATGGCTTTGCTGATCCCCCGAAGTTCATTTTGTTCCGAGGGCAGTTCATCAGTCCCGAGGTAATGATGGGGTCAAATGAAACAGTGACAAGTCTTCCGGGATGTCATCCAAGACAGGCAGTGGTGGAAGGTGGTCAAGGGACGGCAACCCAAACGTCTGCAGAAAAAAGGCAGTGGTTCCGTATAGGATGGGACGCCCGGGAGAGTCCTGGCGCCCGACTTCGCACACCAGTTGGCGATGCAGCAAAGTTTGCAGCACTCTGTCCGATTGAACGCCACGCACGGCCTCTACTTGCCCACGCGTAATCGGCTGTCGGTATGCAACAATGGCCAGCACTTCAAGAGCAGCTTGACTGAGCCCCGGAGCAGAGGGACTAGTGGCCATCCGCTGTAGATACTCGGCGAAATCTGCTGCCGTGACCATTTGCCAAGCCCCTGCCAGCTCCACAATCTCAAGCCCACTCTCACGCTGTGCATAGGACTCTTTGAGCGTCAAACAAAGTTCTACTGCCGTATCGACAGGGACTTCAAGAATCTCCGCAATCGCTTGCGTCGACAGTCCTTCACTGCCAGCTGCAAAGAGTAATGCTTCAAGCGGAGCAACAAGCGGGACTATCACGCATATTCCTCCTTTAGTGTGACTTCAATGTCATGAAACGGAGACTTTTGGTAACATTGAATAGCGCCTATTTTTACGAGTTCAAGAAGAGCTAGAAACGAGGCTACAAGGTCACTGCGAGTCCGCATTGTTCCGAGAAGTTCCGTAAAAGTGGCACGAGAAAACCGGCGTAACTGCGTCAAGATTGCTGACATCGTGTCTTCCACTGAAATCTCTCGTCCTTTTATCTCCGCAACACGGTCTTCCTTTGGAATTCGAACGAGCAATTTTCGGTAGGCGTCCACCATATCCCACAGTGATACTCCCTCTAAGGGTTGCGGTTCCGAACTGTGAAACGGCCTCATGTCCATCGGCGGCCGGGTGTAGACAAGACTTTGTAAGTGTTCGCGGGACTTAAGTTCGACAGCGGCCCATTTACACCGCTGATACTCTAGCAACTGCAGCACCAACTCGTCACGTGGGTCAATGTTTTCCGCGCCGTCTTCCGACACCTCTGCCGCTTTTCGCGGCAACAGCATGCGGCTTTTAATTGCAAGCAAAGTGGCAGCCATGACTAAAAATTCACTCGCAATTTCGAGGGAGAGTTCCTCCATAGCCCGCAGATACGACAGGAATTGTTCGGTTATCAGTGCAATCGGAATATCGTGGATGTCAATTTCCTGTTTGCGGATGAGGTGTAACAGCAGGTCCAGGGGGCCGCTGAATTTTTCAAGAGTAATTTCGTAACTCACGTTTGACTTCCTCCATCCGGTTGAAGCAAGCACTCCAGATAAGCTGACATATAGGCACTGGAATATTTCTTGCCCATGTTCGCATCAGATACCGCTGATTCCGAAAATGTGCAGCATAAACGTCAGCACTCCGTTGAGGAGCGGATACAGGACATGATTGCGGAGCGGTGGAATAATAACAAACAGCAGCAAGATGAAGGGTCCGTAGATATCAAGCTTGCGGTATTTGACCAACAGCCGATAAGGCAACAGACTTGCCACGACTCGCGAGCCGTCAAGTGGTTGAATTGGGATGAGGTTAAAGACAAACAGGAATAGATTTACGATGCCGCCCCACCACAGCAATTGAGCGAGGAATCCGCCGGTTGAAACCGGATAAACGAGCGCCAGAATTGTAAGGCAGATGATTGAAATGAGAAGGTTGGATATAGGTCCCGCAAGGGCAACAAGTATCATTCCAGAACGGGGATGCCGCAGTTTACTGGCATTAACAGGCGTTGGTTTGGCCCAGCCAATGGGGGCAAAGAGGATCATAATTAAACCGAGCGGATCGAGATGAGCCAACGGATTTAGCGTAACCCGCCCTGCCATCTTCGCCGTTTTATCGCCAAGCACGTCCGCCGTCACTGCGTGGGCGAACTCGTGGATAACTAACCCTATTAGCACCGCAATGAATCGGAAAATAAAAGAGGGGTCCACCAAACTTTGCATCAAATGGGCTCTACTCCTTTGCTCAGTCCCGCCGTGTTGCTTGGACGGAGTGTGCAGGCGTTGCCCCATTATAGCACATGATGGAATGTGTTGACCGCGAGGCGGGAGCCGACCCCGCCGAAACGGCGAGATGGCTCGAGGAGCGGAAGTAGACAAGTGTTCGTGTTCTCTGACATCGGGCGTTGGGGCTATTCTCTAAAGAACATACAGCAACATCAAGCCACGGCTCCGGCCGCTCTCGGCCGCTGCCATAGTCGAGCAATGTGTGGCCAGACAGGTCGAACGACTCCGATAAATGTCTGGAACATGCCGAAATAACGGAACAGGCGCGGCAAGAACATAAGAATGTTCAGCACGCTGCTCACCTCTCTTCAACTGGGATACTGCACTGTATGCGACGTCCTAGGGATTGGCGTGGGCAGTCCCTTCGCTTCTGTCTTTGTATGCTCTGAGAAGGCGCTGCAAGGCAATGGTCGTAATCGGGGCAGCTCGTTCCGGCGAATCGCGTCCCGCCATCTTGCCAATATCCCCGATGCCGACTATCACAGGGAGATCGAGATCTCGGAGTGCATCGACAGTGTCTCCGAAGACCAAATAGCGAGGAATTGGATGGCCGTCCTTGTCAACACCTGTCGAAACCTGGTCACCCTGTTCATCGATGGAAAAGTCGACGCCGACTCCCTTGACAAGTGATGTATTCGACGCGACGGCCAGGGCGCCAATGACTTCAATGTCGGGGTGATTACAGATGACGTGTAAAGCTTCTTCCCCACGGGCCTGATTTCCGTCGCCATTATCATCAAACATGACAAGGACCGGGTCATACTTGGCCCGTTTCACGTAATCGACGATTTCAACGCCAGACAGCGGTGTCGGGTTCCCTGCCGTTTTTGAGATGACACGCATATTTAGTTGTTTGGCAGCAATCTCCAGTGCCCGCCGGGCGAACGTATCCCCGTCGGTCACCAAGATGACGCGCTTTTTGCGATGGTCTTGGTGCATCGCGACTCTACCCTTTCGGTTTGGCGAATACCGAAGCCAGAAATGCAAAGATAATCGCAGCTGAGACACCTGCACTGGTGACTTCAAAAATGCCTGTAATGATGCCAATCAGGCCGTGCTTGTCTGCTTCTGATAAGGCGCCGTGTACAAGTGCGTTCCCGAAGCTGGTGATGGGAACGGTCGCTCCTGCGCCAGCAAACCGAATCAATGGGTCATACCACCCGAGGCCGTCGAGAATGGCACCAGCAACGACCAGAATCACCATCACGTTCCCTGGCGGCAGTTTGAAGCCATCCATAATCAATTGCCCAATTGCGCAAATGAACCCGCCGACGACAAATGCCCACACGAAGGTCATCCAACTGATGGTCACCTGTTCACCCTCCCCTTCGTTCAAATACCACGGCATGAGAAATTGCGGGAATGGAGTCCTTTTGCTGAGAACTAAACGTCGACAAAAGCGCTCCTGTTGCCGCAATCAGAATGCGACTCCAAGTTCCGTTGCGGAGCTTTTCCAGAAGGTACCCAAACGTCACTAGTGAACTGCACGCTGCACCGCTGCCGCCAGCAAATACTTCAGGTTGTTCGGGAGCATAAATGAGCATTCCGCAATCAGTCAAAATGCTTCCGGGGTCCTGACCCTGCTGTGCAAACAAATCCTGCAAAATCGCGTGCCCGATGCGCCCGAGGTCGCCTGTGGCAATGCAATCAAAGTCGTTCATGTGTCGTCCTGTGGCATCTAGATGCGTCATGATGGTGCGAAAGGCAGCGGGTGCCATGGCCGCTCCGTATTCCCACGGGTTCTTAATCCCAAAGTCCACCACTTCACCAATCGTGGCTTCCCGAATGATGACAGTTCCTGCGCCAGCGCCGACGACAGCCATTCCTGCGCCGGTCACGGTTCTCTGTGCGGTTTCCGGTTTTTGTGCGCCGTACTCGGTTGGAAACCGAAACTGGCGCTCAGCAGTGCTGTTATGACTAGACGTTCCCGCTAACACCGTGCGGGCTGCACCGGCGTCGACTAGCAAGGCAGCGAGTGCAATGGATTGCGTCATCGTCGAGCATGCGCTGTAGACCCCAAACTCAGGGAAATTGAAATCTCGGAGGCCAAAGTAAAAGCCTGTCAGTTGCGCGTTTAAATCCCCGCCAATTGCCACGTCAATGTCGCTTGGGGAGAGCTTGGCTTTCGAGAGTGCGGTTTCGACGGCTTGACGCATGAGGTTTTGTTCATCACGCTCCCAGGAAGTGTCTTGCATGCCGCCCTGCATCTGGCGAACATCAAACCACTGTCCGAGCGGCCCCTCGCTCTCAACTTTTCCCGCTATCGTACCGGTTGACAGTACCACGGGTTCCGATTCAAACTGCCACGTTTGGCGGCCAAGCTTTTTCATCATCGTCCCTCCTTGTTCCGTCCAGCTCTTTTGATGAAGGTGAGGGCTACCCTATGATGTGAATCATCACGTAACGCACCAGGGACACAAAAAAAGCACTAACGACACCGTACACAATCACAGGCCCGGCCAGTTTGAAGAGGTTTCCGCCAATTCCAGCTACCCAGCCCTCGCTCCGATGTTCCATCGCCGCCGATGCCATCGTGTTTGCGAACCCAGTAACCGGTACTGCAGAGCCCGCACCTGCCCATTGTGCAAAGCGGTCGTAAATGCCGAACGCAGTCATGATGACAGAGAGCAGAATCATCACAGCAACCGTGGGATTTCCGGCATCGGTGACGTTGAATCCGCCGTAGCGGACAAACAAGGTTTGCACTCCCTGCCCAACGAGACAAATGGCCCCTCCGACCACAAACGCCCGCACAGTATTTTTAAATATGGGTCGCGCCGGACGGTGTCGGTCCACAAGCTGTTGGTAACTCAGTTTGTCGTCCTTGACGGTTGTACTCATCCACCATTCCTCCTTACCTCACATTCCAAATTAGTGTGTCCACGTTGCAAGTCATGGATTCGGGGCTGTGCTGGCAGAACAGAGGTCCAAGCAACCAATTGAACAAAAAGGGCATGGCATATGTGCCATACCCTTCCAAAGGATTGATTGACGCGTTTACGGCCGATTGGCTGACCCCTTCACTGATTCAGTTCACTCTGAATCGTTCGCAGGATTTTCTTTTCCAGCCGTGATACCTGTACCTGTGAGATGCCAAGTACCTTCGCCACATCAGATTGTGTCTTGTCTTTAAAAAATCGCAAATAGACAATCAACCGTTCTCGTTCTGGCAGTCGATTGAGCACTTCATGGAGGGCTATCTTGTCAAACCAGCCAACATTTTCGTCTTCAGCAATTTGGTCCATCAGGTAAATCGGATCGCCGTCGTTTTCAAAGACAGTTTCGTGAATCGAAGCTGGTGTCCGTAACGCCTCTTGGGCAAATACGACTTCTGAAGGCTCGATACCAAGTTCATCCGCAATTTCGTGAATTCTTGGCTGGCGTCCAAACTTTTTCGCCAGGTCGTCACGGGCACGCCGGATATGTTTGGCTGTTTCCTTGAGGCTGCGGCTGACTTTGATGGTGCTGTCATCCCGCAAGAATCTTTGGATTTCTCCAATAATCATAGGAACAGCATACGTGGAAAATTTTACCTCATAACTCAAGTCAAACTTGTCCACGGCTTTCATGAGGCCGATGCAACCAATTTGAAATAGGTCTTCAGGGTCATAGCCGCGCCCAAGAAAACGCTGCACAACTGCCCAAACCAGGCGCTGGTTACAAAGTACCAGAGTATCTCTGGCCTCTGCATTGCCGGATTGACTATCGATAATCAGCTGCCGAATCTCGTCGTCGGAAAACTTTCTCGCTTCTGCACTGTTCGCATGATCCATCGGCACCGACTCCACTCAATTGAACGTCTCGCCGAGAGCAAGGACCTTTCGCATGGCTACACGTGTCCCTCGCCCCGGTTCAGATTCGATGGTAAAGTCGTCCACAAAATTTTCGATGATGGTGAGTCCCATCCCAGACCGTTCCAACTCCGGTCGTGACGTATACAGGGGTTGTCGGGCTTGTTCAATGTCATCGATGCCCACACCGTCGTCCTCAACAATGACTTCAACTGTTCCTTGGTGGAGTTTGCAGTGCAGTCGAATTTCGCCCTCTCCACCCTCATAGCCATGAATGATGGCGTTTGTGACTGCCTCTGAGACAGCGGTCTTCAGCTCCGTCAACTGTTCCACCGTAGGGTCAATGGGGGTGACAAACGCAGCAACTGCGACCCTGGCAAGGGATTCATTTTCGGATTGGCTGGGAAACTGCAGGTGCATGTAGTTCGCCGCGATAACCTTACTCTGGACCTTTGGCTCCATTTCCCTAGGCCTCCTTTATCGCTTTTAGAGCAATGTTCTCGGATGCATAAACAGGTACAACCTTAAAGATACCGGATAACTCGAAAATTTTCCGCAGGTTGCTGTTGACCTCGCAGAGTGCCATCCGCCCGCCTCTTGCGGAAAGCGTACGGTATCTCCCCAATATGAGTCCGAGACCAGAACTGTCCATGAAATCAATACCCTGAAATGACAGGACCAATCCACGATAGTGTGTATTCTCGAGAGACTGTTCAATCTCGTCACGCAGCGGCTCTACTGCGTGGTGATCGAGTTCACCTCGCAAGCGTACCACGAGGATTCCAGTAACGACGTCTTTATCAATCTGCACCTCGACAGCGCTCCCTTCCAGCACATCATGCCTTTACGGGTCTCTATTTCAGTGCATCATTGGGTATTTCCTGCCTCCCAACAAAACTAGACAGGAGTTGTGGTATTTCGAGGGGATTCGCACCACTCGTGCAAGAAGGGGGGTACAGCGGTGGATGCGGAAATAGAGCGCATTGGTCGCCCCATCCGTACTGAGATGAACGCACAGATGAGACGACCAAACCGACATGAAGAGGTTTAACTACGCTTGCCCAAACGTGACCATTTTTCGAACAGTCCGCCCAAAGGCCTGGAAAAATCCTGCTTTCCGAACGTCCTGCGCCACGACAAGCGGTACCGAAGCCACATCTTCCCCATCCCTTGAGACGGTAATTTTGCCCACGACGTCCCCTTGTTTAAGTGGCGGATGGAGGTTTTTATTCAACTTTATCGACGTTTTGAAATCTGCCTTCTCACCTTTGTGCATAACGACACCGAGTGTGTCTGCGGTACGTACAGTAACCTCTTCCGGGGTTCCATGCGGGATTTCAATTTCTTGGACCGTGGCTCCTGCCGGATACAATACCCGCGATTGATACTCCGCAAACGCCCAATTTAAGAGTTCCGACACTTCCTTGTTTCTGACTGTAGACTTTGGTTCACCCATGACGACAGCAATCACTCGAAATCCGTCCCGTTTTGCTGTTGCAGACAGGCAGTACTTGGACGCGGAGGTAAAGCCGGTTTTTAGCCCATCGACACCATCGTAGAAGCGCACAAGTTTGTTTGTATTCACCAACCAGAATGGATGTTCTGTGTCTTTGCGAAGGTAGTCACTGTACTTCGAAGTGTACTTGGTGATTTCCTCATGTTTTAGCAGTTCCCTTGACATGATTGCGATGTCGTGAGCTGAACTGTAATGATTTGTTTCCGGCAAACCATTGCTGTTCACAAAATGCGTATCATCCATTCCAAGTTGTTTCGCCCGCTGATTCATCTTCTGCACAAACTGGGATTCTGTACCGGCCAAGTACTCTGCCATTGAGGCGCAGGCATCATTAGCCGATGCCATTGCAATTGCCTTCAACAAATCATTCACCGTCATCGTTTCACCAGGCTCAAGAAACACTTGAGAACCGCCCATTTTTGCCGCGTGCTCGCTGGTCTTCACCTTATCCGTCAAGTGGACTTGACCGTTGTCGAGAGCTTCCATAATCAGCAGCAGGGTCATTACCTTGGTCACGCTGGCAAGCGGCAATTTCTCGTGGGCATCCTTTTCAAACAGAACCTTGCCTGTCGAAAAATCCATGACTACCGCTGAGCGGGCCTCTGCAGCGAGGTGCGGGCTCTGATCACCTGTATCGTCTTTTTCAGAAGTCACGTGGAACTCCACATTCGGAGGCAGTGCCCGTGTGACAGACAAGGCATACCCGCTAAGAAGTGGGTGTGCTGACACGGTTGACGCATGAGCGGTTGGGAAATTCATCGCGATTGGTATGGCTAACAGTGCCGAAAGCTTTGCAGCAGTTCGCACAAACGTTCACTCCTTTCCAGAGCACAAGAGTCACGGTGCTATTGACAGGTAGTGTGCGCTCTGAAACCTGCTTCTATCACACCCGGACGACAAAAAAGCGGCCCCGACATCGTCGGAGCCGAATCAAGGAGGACCGTTTTGATGAGCGGACGCGTCGTTAGTGGTGCTCCACACTCTCGCCGTCGTACCTTCCGGTGTGCACCTGGGGGTCGTTTTGGTAGCGGAACGTGTGACACATTGTACCCTTCGACGTGCCTACAATCGCATTACCATCCGTTCGAACTTCAATCTCGGGTGCTGAACACCTCTGACCAGGCTCGTGGTGAATGCATTCCTCAACCATGCAGCGTATCCCTTCCGGCAAATTGGCCACCTCCCCCTGCGCGTAGACTGTCCTCATGGAGAAGTACAGATGCAGGAGGATTCCACCGTCCCCGCTCTATGATTGGCAGCCTAGTGCAAAGGCCCCAGAGTTGGTAGCATACTGGTTCCGATAGGCGGCGCTTCGACACCGAAGAAATCGGCAACGGTCGCACCGACATCCGCAAATGTGCTTCGCTCACCGAGATGGACGCCGGACGTTAAGCTGGTTGTGAACAGCAGCACGGGAACCCATTCCCGTGTGTGATCTGTGCCTGGCACTGTCGGGTCGCACCCATGGTCAGCCGTGATACACAACAGGTCATCCGGACCGAGGCGCTGCATGACTTCTGGCAGCCGACGGTCAAAACGCTCTACCGCCCGTGCGAATCCGACTGCATCGTTGCGGTGCCCATATAGCGCGTCGAAATCAACCAGATTGACGTAAATGACTCCGCGATGATTCTTGTCCATCGCGTCAAGAAGTTTGTCCACCCCGTCTTCGTTGCCGTCAGTATGCACAGCTTCGGTGATTCCTTCTCCACCGTAAATGTCGTGAATCTTACCGATACCACACACAGGATACCCAGCCTCTACAACCCGCGTGAGAACGGTGGCACCAAAGGTGAGAGAAAAGTCCTTGCGATTGCCGGTGCGTTTGTACTCCCCTGGCGATCCGATAAACGGCCGCGCAATGACGCGTCCGACTCCATCAGGTCCGTGGAGGATATTCCTTGCATACCGACACCAGTCATAGAGCGTTTCGAGCGGTACGACATCTTCGTGCGCGGCTACCTGAAATACGCTGTCAGCAGAAGTATAGACAATGGGGCGTCCCGTAGCTTGATGCTCCGCTCCTAGTTCGTCAATAATCACGGTTCCCGATGCCGGACGATTGCCAAGGACTTGTTTGCCAACATACTCCTCAAATGGCTCGATGATGTGACGCGGGAAGCCGTGTGGGTATACGGGCATCGGTTTGTCGAGTTCCACACCCACGAACTCCCAGTGCCCATTGGTGGTGTCCTTGCCGAAGGAACGCTCCTGCATCTTCCCGTAAGCTCCGCGCACGGAAGTACAGGGAACGCCGGGAATTGAATCGATGCAGCCAAGCCCGAGGGACGCGAGATTCGGCGCCTTCAGTCCATCCACTGACGCCGCAATGTGCGCAAGCGTGTTGCTTATCTCGTCCGCCTGTCCGTAACGGCTAGCGTCAGGCGCAGCGCCGATGCCGACGCTGTCAAGCACAATCCAAATCATTCGTTTGCTCACTTTTCTCCGCCTTTCAGTCGGTGAGTCTGTCATAAAAGGACCCATCACAACGACGCTTGAAGGCGTCCTCCTGATGGGCGATTCAATCACCTAGTGTATCGCAAATGGAAAGCGACATTCCTCAGTTCAAGCGCGTACATGGCTCATTAAGCGCGTGGATGTGAAGACACGTACGCTTCTTTCAGCCGTGTTCTCGTCACGTGCGTATATATCTGTGTCGTTGAAATGTCGGCGTGTCCTAGCATTTCTTGGACCGCACGTAAATCAGCACCGCGTTCCAGTAAGTGCGTTGCAAACGAGTGGCGAAGTGTATGCGGTGTAATGTCCGTCAATATGCCTGAAGCCCGCGCATATTTCTTCAAGATTTTCCAAAATCCCTGACGTGACATCTGGTCACCGAGATGATTCAGGAAGACCGCACGCGAGGGTTTTGCCCGTGTCAACTGAGGTCTGCCCCAGTTGATGTACTGTAACAGGGCCTGCTGTGCTATCTCACCAAAGGGTATAATACGCTCCTTACTGCCCTTCCCCATACATCGTAAAAAGCCCGCTGCGAGGTTCAAGTCGTCCAGTTGAATGGAAATAAGTTCACTCACGCGGATGCCCGTGGCATAGAGCAACTCAAGCATTGCCTTGTCACGTGACCCTGATGAGGTCATACCATCTGGCGCTTCCAGCAGGCGTTCGACTTCCCCGACAGTCAGAACTTTCGGCAGTCGCTTCTCCACTTTGGGTGTTTCCACGTTGACCGTAGGGTCTGCCTCAATGATTTCTTCCCGAACTAAAAAGTGGTAAAAGGAACGAATACTTGCCAGGTTTCTCGAAACAGTCGTATTGGCACGCCCCAACTTGCGAAGATGTGCGAGGTACCCAATGACCTGGACTTGTCGAACCGCTACAGCCGGAATCTCTGTGCCAAGATAACGAAAGAAACTCTCAAGGTCGCGACGATAAGAGTCCAGCGTATTGAGCGATAATCCCCGCTCGACTGCAAGGTATTCGACAAATGGTTCAATCCGTTGCTCCATAACCGTCCCCTTCACACTCCCAAAACTCACCGATCCGGGATCAATCAAGCCCGATTTCAAATCAGGCACAATCAGTCCATCCGTCTGCTCTCGTATTCAACACGTACAGACAATCTCCTGCATTAAGATTCGACACGAGACTTCAGTAAACCGTGAATCTCTGACGATTAAGGTCATTTCGGGGCATATAAAATCATCTGTCGAACTTGATGAATCCACATACCGACTGTCTTCTCCCATCCCGCGTGCGATGGTGATGCCGCCTTGGCTCCACCTGAGGACGATACTGCCTGAAACGGTGGGCTAGGCGGTGCAAACGGGTCTCTCGATGACTCGAGTCGTAACATCCGGGCCACACCTAGAATGATCCACGCAATCATAACCAATATGATAACGCGGCGCGCGAGCCGGAGAAAATGAAGGAATGGTGTCTCCATGCGTCGTTCCACAACGTCTACCCCTTTCCGGGTCTCTTCATTAGCTCCAAAATGGCGTCAAGCGAGTCCGCCTGGATTGGATCTTCCAAGGCAGCGATGTTGCGCGATTCGTGTCCACACTGCTCACAGTGATGAATAATTTGGTAGCCTTTCTGAGGATGGTACAATACCCCAATCGGGATCATCAGGCCGCCGCAATTGGCTGCACGGTCTCCGGGATACACGTCAAGATGTACAGAGTGAAGACAGGTTGGACAGTGATTTCGGCAAGTTTTTGCGGCGGGAAACACCTCTGCTCCGCAGTGTGCGCAGTGAAATGACTCGTTTTTGTCAGTAAACCGACGTCCCATATTTTGGTCTCCTTTGGCACAAATACCACCTCAGGGGTGTTGAGAATTCGATGCAATGTCACCGACGATGCACCGGATTACGCCCCGAGGACCGCAGCCAGGATAGATGGAGCCACGTACGCTTGATAGAGTGCAGCGACAAACGCCCCGGAGAGGCAAAGCAACATGACTCCGGTATAGCGGATGAGAACGCCCGGAAGCTCATGAAACGAGAACGCCCGATGGACCACCGATGACGACAGGCGGATAGCGGTTACGCCGGCGAACCAGAGGCATCCGAGGGCCAAAATTTGGTGCACGAAAATAACCAGACTGGCAACCAACAGCCCGTGCCAGCCAAACTCCAACACAGAATATGCTACGCTAAAGCCAATACTGAAGGTACGGAAAAACAAGACCAAGGTGACAAGTGGCAATCCCAGCAAGGAGACACCGCTTAGCCAAATCAAAGCAAACAATTTGACTTCGGAAACAGATCGCTGCCACAGCGTCACGTTCGGACTAACGAGGTGGTGGTCCCGTACTGCGACAAGGAACTGGCTCATGGTTTGTGACAGGACGTTGGTTGTTGCAGGGTTGAGTTGACCTGCCACGACGGCACCGAAGATGACTCCGCAGACCATTACGGCCAGCAGAAATACACCCGTCGGCAAGGCTTCCCTTTTCCATATCGTGACACGCCCGTAAATGGGTTCCAGCCACTTGCGCATATCAGGCAGCGCAGCAAAGTCCATTTCAATCTCCACCTATTCGTAAAATCAAGGTTTTGATTGATACTATGCGACTCTATCGAACAATATCCTAGATTCACAGGATTAACTTCCCGTAGACCCCGCCGCCGCCTTCAATGAACTGCACTTCGCCAGACCTCGATTTGTCGATGACATCCGCTAGCTGTTTGCCTACCACATTCGCCAACTCATCGAATGACACACGATTAAGTACAGCCATTTCGCTTCCAAACTCGTCAAGCAATCTCGCAAGTGATTTCGGTCCAAGTCCCGGTACAAATTCAAGTGGCACCTGATACCGGTACGGTGGTCGATGTTGTGGGTGAAAAGGGGCATCGCTGTCGCGAATTTGCAGTAAACGGTCATAAACCCCAATCACCTGCTTGGTACTGCCACATGAACAACGGCCCGTCTCCTCGTTCCAGGTTTCGCCGCACTTTGCACAGCGGGAGCGATGATACTTTCCGAGCGCCGGGTGTAGTCCGAAATTTGCCGTAATAAAGCGCTCTCCCTGCCTGCGAAGTGCAAATTTGACTTCGTCAAAGGTTGCGGCCTGGAGCTGAAGGGCGTTGTACTCGCGCGCAATCTTGGCGGCTGAATGGGCATCCGAATTCGAGATAAACGTTATGTCTTTGAGCTCATGAATGCAGTCTGCCATGTCCGAGTCGGCCGACAGTCCGAGTTCAAGCGCATCGACCTTGGCGCCGTCGACCATGTCGGTAAGGTGGGATACGCAGTTGCCATACATGCCTTTATGGGGTGTAAAGGCGTGATGGATAATAAACAAACCGCCTCTACTTGTGGTCTCGGTTTGCAGCTTGTAGGCGTCCGCTCGAGCCCTTTGAGAAGAAAGGCTCGGGTTCGTCTGAACAGTGGCCAGCCAGTCGTGAAAATCTGTTGCCGCGTCAAGGGTAGGAAACCAGCAACCAAAATGGGCAGCTCCTCCGACAGGTCCACCGACTTCAACTTCCGATCCGATGAGAACCATCAAGCCATTCTCAAACTGATATCCACCGCATGGAACAGCCCGGAGCCTGTCCTGTCCCACAAGCTCCTTAAGCTCTGAGAGGACATTTGTGCAGACGCCGTCAATCAGAGTAATGATATCCAGGCCTTTTCTTTCTCTCGCTTCTCGGAACACTGCCTCAACCGTCAGATTCCGCGCTGCTGCCATCTTGACCGGCTGGTCTTTACTTCGTCCTACGTGGATATGAAAGTCAGCAAAATACTGCGACGTCAAAGTCATCGTTTCGTTCCATTTTGCAGCCACCATTGAATGCCGATGATGGTTTTGGCGTCACGGATGCTGCCGTTGTTTAACTTCTCCATCAGCTCTTCGCGGTGGTACGAGCGCATGAGAACGAATTCATCGTCATCAAAGTTGGTTTCCCCAGAACTGAGACCAGTGGCATAGTAGAGCGAGATACGCTCGTCAGCAAATCCAGGACTTGTGTAGAATTCGAAAATGTGCCGCACTTGTTCGGCGAAATACCCTGTCTCCTCTGCGAGTTCCCGAACGGCGCAATCGATGGCGGACTCTCGAGGCTCGAGTTTACCAGCTGGGAGTTCCAGTAATGCTTCTCCCGGTGCATAGCGAAATTGCGTAACCAACACCAATTCATTTGCTGCGGGCTCGGCCAAGATGGCCACAGCCCCAGGGTGCCGCACGACTTCTCGAACTGATGAACGCCCATTTGGCAGACGAACGTCGCACTCCTGTAGTTGCACGATTTTTCCTTTATACATCTCCCTGACAGCCAGGGTCACTTCTGCTAGGTCTTCTTCATGCACTTGTCCATCACCTCACTTTCTATCCTGCAGGACGAGCGCGCTGCAATCAAGTGTCAACTGCAGCGAGCCGGCACATCAAGGTGTGAACGCGCGCTGTGTTCAAAGGGTTGCTGTTACAACCATTGCGCTTTTGATCAAGACGCATGGCGATGGCGCATGCCAATGAAATACACGATTGCGAGTACCAGGACAATGCTGAGAGCAGCGTAAAATCCCATTCGTTGGTCGTGTTGGAGTAACGCATATCCGCCAAGTCCTACCAGCAACACCATGGTAATCACGGTCGACACGGGTTGCCCGAATGTCAGGCGCGACGTGAACTTTTCATCCTCTGTTGTTTTTCTCCGCCAATTGAGAAACGCCCAGAGCAGCATAAACCAGTTGAAGAATGTGAAGTAACTGGACGCACTAACAAGAAAGCTATACACGTTGGCTGGAAGTACCACGGCAATTGTGAGTGCCGCTGCAATGCCCACCGCGCTGACAATCAGCGCAACAACCGGGGTTCCGTGCCTTGTCTCGTGGCTGACTTTGGAAGGCGCTTCGCCTTGGTCACCAAGCGATATCAAGATTTGGTTTGCCGAGAACAGCGCGCCAGACATGACACTGAACGCGGCAACGAGAATGACGCCATTCAGAATGGTACCGAACTGACCCGCGCCGCTTGCAATCAAAGCGTACACAAAAGGGCTTTGAGAAGTGCTGACCTTCTGCCACGAGACAAACCACAATACGAGTGCAATCGACAAAATGTACATTACTGTCAAAAGGATAACAGTCCACACAGCGGCCCTGTCTATCCCTTTGCGGTCTTTGATATCGGATGCGGCAGATGCGAAGACACCGATACCTGCGTACGCAAAAATGACAACCAGCATGCTCTGTCCGAGACCACTCCAGCCGTTTGGCAGCCAACTGTGGTACGCTGCGGGATGACGCATGACACTTCCCCATGAACCCGTAGACAGTGTACCGTGACTCAAATATGCGACAACCAGAATGACGGCGTAAACAATGAACCCTACGAGTGCCCCAATTTTCAGTACGCTCATTATTGATTCGACCCGTTCAAAGCTCTTCACACCAAACGCGTTAATGATGATAATCACCGCCGCGAACAGCCCAGCCAACAGGATGGTTGGCGTATGTGGAGTCCAGAGTTTGATGAACACAGCCATTGCTACGGCTTCACTGGAAATGGTTAAAATGCTGGTCAAATAATACGTCCAGCCTTGCATGTAACCGGCAAAACGTCCAACGTACATCTGCGGAAAGACCTGATACGCACCAGCCACCGGGTGGCTTACTGCAATTGACGTGAGTGCTCCTGTCACTTGGGCCGTAATGACACCGCCAAGCAGGAAAGCAAGCAACACGCCAGGTCCGGCGCTCTTGATGGGCAAACCGCAACCGAGGAAGAACCCTGCCCCGATAATGCCCCCTATCCCAATCAAAACCAGACTGCGCACAGACAATGCGCGGACTGGTTTTGGTCGCATAGTGCTTTGCTCCTTAGTCTGGTTGGCGGTCTCTGACCCCGTCGCTCTGGATTCATTCACAGAAATCCCCCTCTCGACGAACCGTCGGGGGATAGTATGTGTTTTTGCGCAATCACTCATCCGGCCAGAGCAGACCCTCCGGCCCATCTCATCTATTTCGTGTATTGTCGGCAAAACGCCTCAGCGACTTGGGCTGCCTGAACAATATCTGAGAGTGCAACGTGTTCAGACGTTGAGTGGATGTCTTCGTAACCAATTCCAATATTCAAGGTTGCAATGCCGTTTTGCGTAAAGATGTTGGCATCGCTGCCGCCGCCGCTTTTCACTGCCGATGGGCGAAGCCCAACACTCTCCATGGCAAGTTCTACAGCACGACGTAAGTCATTACCTTCGTCAAACGAAAATCCGCTATACATCTTCTGCTGCACAAACTTCACGCTACCTCCAAATTCCGTTGCAGTTTGTTCGAAGATGCGCTCCATCTTCTCCACGACGGGCCACAGTTCGTCTTCATCGAGACTCCTTGCTTCTCCAGCGAGTGTCACGCGGTCACGAACAACATTGGTCGGCCCTTCCCCAATAAAGCTGCCGACGTTTACCGTCGTGTTCGCGCTCAGTCGGCCGTGTGGCATACGTGAGACTGCGGTGGCAGCCATTTTAATCGCGCTAACCCCGCGCTCCGGAGCCACGCCAGCGTGTGCTGCCCGTCCCACAAACTCAGCAGACCACTTCACTTGGGTCGGTCCTGCAGCGACAATTGTGCCAAGAGGGCCGCCGGAATCGAGACACAATCCGACGTTGCTCTCCAGTGCAGTACAGTCTACATGTCGGGAACCTTTTAGACCTTGTTCTTCTGCGACGGTGAACACGATGTCGATAGGACAATGATCCTGCTTGTTCAGAGCGAGTGCTTTTAGGGCAAGCAAAATCGCTGTCATCCCTGCCTTGTCGTCGGCGCCAAGAATCGTTGAACCGTCACTCCAGACCGTGCCATGTTCGTCGATTTGCGGCTTAATCCCTGTCCCCGGTACCACCGTATCCATGTGCGACGTCAAGAGGACGGTGGGCCGCTTTGGATTTCCTGGCATGTGAGCAATCAGGTTACCAGTATCGCCGCCAAGTGCTGTTCCGGCCTCGTCAAAGCGAACAGTGCAACCGTAACCCTCCAACATCGCTGCCAAACGACGCGCGATGTTTCCTTCCTGCAAGGACAGACTATCAATTTGCACGAGTTCAAGAAACAGCGCGGCTGCCTCATCTGTAGTTACGTGAGCATCATTCATGACTGTCATCTCTCCATCGCTTACGTTTATCTCTCCCGTATGATTTTCCGACCTAAATCCTATTACAAAGGAATGTTGCCGTGTTTTTTCGGCGGCCTTGATTCCCACTTGTTCTGCAACAGCTCCAGGGCTTCAAACACTTTTTGCCGTGTTTCTCGCGGATCAATGACGTCGTCCACCATGCCGGCGCCCGCCGCCACGTAGGGGTTTGCAAATTGTTCACGATACCTTGCAATCAGTTCCGTGCGCATTGCGACCGGATCGGGGCTGTCCTGGATGTCCTTTGCATAAATAATGTTTGCTGCCCCTTCCGGTCCCATGACGGCAATCTCAGATGCCGGCCATGCGTACACGAGGTCAGCTCCAATAGCCTTACTGTTTAGAGCTACATACGCCCCTCCGTATGCTTTCCGGAGAATGACGGTAATCTTTGGTACGGTTGCCTCGGAATACGCATAGAGGATCTTCGCACCATGGCGAATGATACCGCCGTGTTCTTGCTTCACGCCCGGAATGAATCCGGTGACGTCTTCCAGGGTTAGCAGAGGAATGTTGAAAGAGTCACAAAATCGAATGAAACGGGCAATTTTGTCAGACGAATCGATGTCGAGGCCACCGGCGAGAAACTTCGGTTGGTTTGCCACAATACCGAGCGCATGACCACCAATGCGGCCGAAGCCAACAACTGCGTTCCGCGCGAAGAGGGGTTGTACTTCCATGAAGTCGCCGTCATCCACGAGACGTGTGATGACATCCTTGACGTCGTACACCTTTGTTCCATCCACGGGCACGACTTCGAGCAGTGATTCATCAACATCAAACGTATAGGTCCCGTCGACGTGGGGAGGCGATTCCGTGTGAGAAGATGGCAGATAACCGAGTAGACGCCGAACCTCTGACAGCACGTCTTCCTCCGTCGCGCCAATAAAGTGAGCTACTCCGCTGACGCTCTCCTGAACCTTTGCCCCACCAAGACCTTCACTGGTTATCTTCTCGCCGGTTACCGTCTCAATCACTTTTGGGCCCGTGATGAACATTTGACTGGTGCCTTCAACCATGAAAATGAAATCTGTAATGGCTGGAGAGTACACAGCGCCGCCCGCACACGGTCCCATAACGACCGAGATTTGTGGAATGACACCAGAGTAAATGGAATTTCGATAGAAAATATGACCGTAACCGTCGAGTGACACCACGCCTTCCTGGATGCGCGCACCACCGGAGTCGTTCAGTCCAATCACGGGATGACCGTTTTTTGCGGCAAGATCCATGATTTTAGCAATTTTCTCCGCGTGGACTTCCCCCAGCGCACCACCGAACACTGTGAAATCCTGAGCAAATACGTAAACGGTTCGGCCATCAACGGTTCCGTAGCCGGTGACCACGCCTTCACCGGGAGCATCGACTTTGTCCATCCCGAAGTAACGCGTCCGCGTCTCGGAAAATGCGTTTAATTCACGAAAACTCCCCTCATCCAGGAGCATCGATATGCGCTCCCGAGCCGTGTACTTACCCTTCTCATGTTGGGCAAGAATGCGTTTGTCGCCTCCGCCCAACTCTACCTTGCGTCGTCGGTCTTGGAGTTCGTAGAGCTTGTCTTCCATCATGAGGACTCATCAACTCCTTTGTGTGCGTGCTGACAGAATTCTGTTAACACGCCATGGGTGGATTTGGGATGTACGAACGCAATCAACTTACCTTGACCGCCACTGCGCGGCGTCTCATCAATCAAGCGATAACCGAGTGTCTTTGCATGGGCGAGAGCTGTTTCGACATTGTCGACCGCGTAAGCAATGTGATGCAAACCGGGTCCTTTGGCCGCAATGAACTTGGCAATGGGACTATCGTCTCCGATTGGCTCTAAGAGCTCAATTTGAACCGCATTGAGTGGAAGAAAAATCGTCTTGACGCCTTGGTCCTGAACGACTTCCTCGTGGGTCACAGAAAGACCTAACCCTTGTGTATAAAATGCGATGGCAGTCGCAGCGTCCAAAACAGCGATGCCGATGTGGTCAATACCTTGAACGCCTGGAAATGGAGTTCCACCGTCATCCAGAGGAAGGTCCCGGATTTGCACGTGAGTGCGAATGAACTCAGCAACTTTCTCAATTCTCGTCCCTGGAGTGAATACCGCTGCAATTCCAGCTGCCTTGAGCGGTGGGATGTCAGCGTCGGGAATCACGCCGCCCCCCACAATCAGGATATCTTCAGCCCCCTGTTCTCGCAGCAAACGCGCAACTTCAGGGAACAACTCCATGTGAGCGCCGGACAGGCTCGACAACCCGATACAGCTGACGTCCTCTTGTAAAGCCGTGGACACAATTTGTGCTGGGGTCTGGCGCAGGCCCGTGTAAATGACTTCCATACCTTCGTCACGTAATCCCTGTGCAATCACGAGAGCTCCTCGGTCGTGTCCGTCGAGGCCAGGTTTTGCGACGAGCACGCGAATCGGATAACCCATCATAGCCCCTCCACTCTGTTTCGTCGACCCTTGACGCCTAAAAGACGCTTGGGCGGTACTCCCCAAATTCATCGCGAAGGACGTCGCAAATTTCCCCAATTGTGGCGTAGGCCCGCACGGCATCAATGATGGCAGGCATCAGGTTGCCCTCTCCGACAGCCGTCTCTCGAAGTTTCTGCAGCGCTGCCTTGTGAGCTTGCAGGGGACGTTGACTCCGAAGTGTTGCCAGCCGCAGAGCTTGCTTCTGACCGATTTCCGGGTCGACGCGAAGCAACTCCGACGATTCGTCGCTAGCTGTTGTAAATTGGTTGACGCCAACGACAACCTGCTCGCCTCTTTCGATGGCCTGCTGAGTGTCATAAGCAGCTCGGTGAATCTCTTGCTGCATGTAGCCCTGTTCAATCGCGGCGACAGCACCACCTAAGTGGTCGATGTAGTTGATATACTCCCATGCGCGTTCTTCTACCGCATCCGTCAGTGCTTCTACATAGTAACTGCCACCGAGCGGATCAATCGTATCCGTGAGTCCGCTTTCATTCGCGAGAATCTGCTGCGTACGCAGCGCTAGTCTGGCGGATGACTCGGTCGGAAGCGCGAGCGCTTCGTCTTTGGAATTGGTGTGCAAGCTCTGCGTACCGCCGAGAACTGCAGCCATCGCCTGAACTGTGACACGGACGACGTTGTTGTCCGGCTGTTGTGCTGTGAGCGTACTCCCTGCTGTTTGCGTGTGAAAGCGCAACTGCATCGACTTCGAATTTTTGGCACCGAAGCGTTCTTTCATAATCCGAGCCCACATGCGCCTTGCTGCTCGGAACTTTGCTATCTCTTCAAAGAAGTCGTTGTGGGCGTTGAAGAAGAAGGACAGTCGGGGTGCAAAGTCATCTACCTGCAGTCCTGCTTTTTGGGCCGCGTCAACATAGGCGATTGCGTTCGACAATGTGAAAGCCAGTTCTTGAACCGCTGTCGATCCCGCTTCGCGAATATGGTAACCGCTGATTGAAATGGTGTTCCAGTTCGGTACCTCGCGGGAACAAAAGTCAAAAATGTCCGTTATGAGCCGCATCGACGGTTTTGGTGGAAAGATATAGGTCCCACGTGCGACATACTCCTTGAGAATGTCATTCTGTATGGTTCCCGACACCTGGTTCCACGGAACGCCCTGTTTCTCTGCGACCACGAGATACATCGCGAGCAGAACCGCCGCTGGAGCATTGATGGTCATTGACGTGCTTACTTTGTCGAGCGGAATATCCTGCAACAGGGTCTCCATGTCGTGGATGGACGAGATTGAGACACCAACCTTACCCACTTCCCCACGGGACATCGCGTGGTCTGCATCGTAACCGATTTGCGTCGGCAGGTCGAACGCCGTGCTGAGCCCCGTCTGACCCTGTTCGAGCAGATACCGAAAACGCCTGTTCGTCTCCTCCGCAGAACCAAAGCCAGCATATTGGCGCATTGTCCAAAAGCGGCCGCGGTACATTGTTGGCTGGATACCGCGGGTATATGGGTACTCGCCCGGGAAGCCTAGCTTGGCGAGATAAGACTCATCAGTTGCGGGAACATCTTTGGTTGTATAGAGGCGTGAAATCGAGATATCTGAATGATTAGGAAAGTCATTTTTTCGCTCGGGCCGTTTTGCGACAGAGGCCTCTGTTTTGCGTTGCCACTCTTCAAGTCGTGGTTCCAATGACACACCTCATCGCTCCTTCCCAGACAGACCATTTTCAGTAAGCCAACATGGGGTGACGTCAGCGCCACCCCATGTCTGTATCGCACTTACTTGCGGCCGCGGCCGACGATACCGCCAGCAACCCAGATACCACCCATAACAACGAATAAAATGCCAACCATGATGGCTGAAGTGACTGCAAGGCTCATCATCTCACCTCTTCTCTTGTAAAGATACCGCAAAAACTTCGGCAAAGGAGTTCAGGATACGTTGTTGCCAATCGACGTATGATACCAAGTCGGAAGTCAGTTCTTGAATGGAAGTGACTCCCTTGTCCACTATGCCACAAGGAATGATGGTTTGAAAATGGGTCATATCTGTCGTAACATTTAGCGCTAGACCGTGAGATGTGACAAACTCTCCTGTTTTGCGTCGCTTCACTCTCGCGCCAATTGCGCAGACCTTCGCATTTCCGACCCACACACCGGGGTATCCCTCGACCCGACGACCTGCCACTCCCACCTGCCGCAAGGCAGCAAGAACAACCTCTTCAAGCATTCTCACATAGCGGCTTACGTCGTTGTTCCAGGGGCCAAGATGAAGCACTGGGTAAACAACCAATTGTCCAGGACCGTGATACGTTACATCACCGCCTCTGTCGACTTGGAAGACTTCGAATCCCAGTCGGGAGAGTTCGTCATCGGAGGCGACAATATGTTCTCTTGTCCCGTCTTTTCCGATGGTAATCGTCGGAGGGTGTTCAACGGTAAACACCACCTGCTCATCTTTCTCCCCCGACAATAATGCGGCAGCTTGTTGTTCCTGCGCACGCAGCGCCGCTTGGTACGCCATCTTGCCAAGGTCTAGCCAGGTCAGCGTGGGTGTTGCCGCGTTGGACTCAGGCAACGTGTTCACTCTCCTCCCCCAGCCTCCATGACCTCTACATTCGAAGACTTATTCAGTGACTGAATCGGGATTCCGTTTGCACGTTGTACCTGCTCATGCGCGTGATAGGAACTGCGAACCAATGGACCCGATTCGACGTGCGCAAACCCACGCGTTAATCCTTCGCCGCGAAAACGCAGAAACTCAGTCGGTGTATAGAATTTCTCGACGAGCAGATGACGCTTTGTCGGCTGCAGGTATTGCCCGACCGTGACGATATCGACACCTACCGCGCGAAGGTCGTCCATCGTCTCGAGGACCTCTTCAAAAGTCTCTCCGAGCCCAACCATAATGCTCGATTTTGTCCGGATATCCGGACGCAGATTTTTCGAGCGTTGCAACAATTCCAGGGTGCGGTCGTACTTCGCACGAGACCGGACGGAATCCGATAATCTGCGTACGGTTTCAATGTTGTGATTGAGAATATCTGGCGAGGCATCGAGGACGGTCTTCAAGTCTTCTATGCGCCCGAGAAAGTCAGGAATCAGGACTTCCACGCCACACTCCGGAAGACGGTCGCGGATGGCTCGAATCGTGGCAGCAAACACGCTCGATCCGCCGTCTTCGAGGTCATCTCGCGCAACACTCGTGATGACGACATGCTGCAACCCCATGTTCACGACCGTATCTGCGACTCGCTGTGGTTCGAGGAGGTCCAAATACGGCGGACGACCGCTGGTTACCGCACAAAAGCGGCAAGCGCGGGTACAGACGTCTCCGAGAATCATAAAAGTTGCTGTGCGGTGTTCCCAGCAGTCGTAAATGTTGGGACAGCGAGCTTCCTCGCACACTGTATGTAGTTCCTGCCCACGCATGAGGTCCTTAAGGTCTTTGTAATTCGGGCCTGTCTTCATATGAATCTTCAGCCAGTCTGGGCGCGTGGCTGCCTGTTCTCTCATCTTCTCTTCCTTGATGCGTTGTTTTTCCGCAAGTTTCGATTCCACCATGAGCTACCTTCCTTTCTGCCTTAACCGCAGTGACAAATCGGCTTCCAGGTCTCAGTCACTAGTGTAAAACATCGTTCTCGGAAATCAAAGGATGGCGGAAACCGCCATCCCCAAATGAAACCATGTGCTAACGGGTCGCGTTCTTCGGCCCTGCCTAGCCTGACATGTTTGCATTCATACAGGCTGCAGGGTCGACGCATCGGGCTACCTATCGGCTTGACGACTTCACGATAGGAGCTTCACAGCTTGCGTCCCTTGAGACAACCAGCATGCAATCAGACACCGAGAACTCAATACAGCACCGTCTGCAGGTCAAATGACTCGAGGCGCTCACGCACCGCTCGTAAGAATTGGCCCGCCACCCAACCGTCGAGTACACGGTGGTCGAGCGAAAGACACAGATTCACCATACTTCGAACCGCAATCGCGTCATTTTGAAGCACCACAGGCCGCTTCACAATGGATTCAACGGACAAGATTCCAGCCTGCGGTGCGTTCAAGATGGGCTGCGACAGCACGGAGCCAAACGCACCCGTATTGTTGACGGTAAATGTACCTCCTTGAACGTCACTCATGGAAAGCCGGCCGGAACGAGCCTTAGCAGCAAGTTCATTGACGCTGTGTGCGAGCCCCGCCACACTGAGCCTGTCCGCATCCTGGATGACAGGAACAACGAGAACGTCGTCTGTCGCGACCGCGATGGAAACGTTAATTCGGTGGTGCATCACAATTTTTTCATCCACCCACGAGGCGTTCATTATGGGATACCGCTTCAAAGCTTCGGCCACTGCCTTGATGAAAAAAGGCAAATACGTTAAATCAATGCCTTCCTTGCGCTTGAAGTCTCCCTTGACGGTATTGCGAAAGTTCACCAGAGACGTCACGTCTGCTTCGACCATGGTCCAAGCGTGTGGCGCTGTGTGTTTACTTTCCACCATGCGTTTGGCAATGGTTTTACGGATTGGAGACGGTGTAATCCACTCGTCATCCCCTCCATGCACACCTGCGACGTGATTGCCATTGTCACTCTTTTGGGCGCTCACCGGTGTCTGACTCATTGATTCGTTGGCAGCGATGCTGCTGTTCATCGTCGCCTCTGGCATACTGCCGTCATTCGGGTGCAGTTCGGCATATGTCAGGACGTCTCTGCGCGTAACTCGCCCGCCTTCGCCGGTACCGTGCAAGAGATTCAGATTCACACCGTGCTCGTCCGCCAGACGCAGGACGGCAGGGGAAAACCGTCCACGTGGTAACGACGAGCCGTGCATTGCGTTAGCGGGTGGTACTTGTGCCTTGTCTTCCTTAACGGATTCAGCCGGCCGCGCCATCATGTGGTTGCCCTGAACAGGGGATGAACTACCGTCTTTGTCCGTGTCGTCCCCTTTCACTTCGGACGCCCCTTTGCTCGCATCCGAATTCGTATCGCCTTCCGTTGCAATCTTGCAAATGACGGTCCCCACCGCAACTGTATCGCCTTCGCCAATAAGAAGTTCGCTGATGACGCCATCAAGGTCAGACGGAATTTCGGCGGTCACCTTGTCTGTGATGACCTCGGCGATGGGCTCGTACTTGCTGACCGGATCGCCAACAGATTTCAGCCATTTGCCAATCGTGCCTTCGGTGACACTTTCACCGAGTTGCGGCATCTTGATGTCAGGCATCCACTTCACCCTTTCCATGTGTCACGATGTCTCCAAAGCGGATTTGGGACCCGCACGAGTACATCAGAACTTCGCGAGTTTCAACATCGCTTCATAAACCTTGTCAACCGACAACATGTAGGCTTTTTCGAGGACGGAGTTAAATGGCATTGCGGGCACTTCCGGTCCAGCAAGCCGTGCAATTGGGGCATCCAGGTCAAACAACGCATGCTCAGCAATGGTTGCGGAGACTTCGGCGCCAATGCCTGAAACCTTATTGTCCTCGTGCACAATCAATACTTTCCCCGTCTTGCGAGCACTTTCAAGAATGGTTTCGGTATCAAGCGGACGAAGTGTCCGCAAATCCACCACCTGCGTGGTGTAACCTTCTTTTTCCAATTCTTCTGCAGCTTCCAGCACCAAGTGCAAGGCGTAGCCATACGAAATGACAGTAATGTCATCTCCGCTTCGCGCTACATGGGCTCGACCGATTTCTACGGTGTAGTCTTCATCTGGGATTTCACCCTTGACAGACCTGTACAGCTTCTTGTGTTCGAAGAAAAGTACCGGGTCAGGGTCACGGATAGCCGCCTTGAGTAATCCCTTTGCATCGTAGGGGGTCGCTGGTGTGACGATTTTCAGGCCCGGTACGTGTGCAAAAATCGCCTCGACGCTTTGCGAGTGGTAAAGCGCGCCGTGAACACCGCCGCCATACGGAGCACGCACCACAATCGGACTGCTCCAGTCGTTGTTCGACCGATACCGCATTTTGGCCGCTTCACTGATAATTTGATTGACCGCTGGCATAATGAAATCAGCAAACTGAATTTCGGCGACAGGAATCATCCCGGCTGCTGCGGCACCAATTGCCACACCGACAATAGCGGATTCCGTGAGCGGGAAATCCAGGCACCGATACTCGCCAAACTCTTCCTGCAGTCCTGATGTGACACGAAAGACGCCACCGCGAACCCCAACATCTTCGCCGAGCACAAACACGCGGCCGTCGCGCTTCATTTCGTCGTAAAGCGCGTCGTGTATCGCCTCAATGTAAAGCTTAGTAGCCACGGCTGTCGGCCTCCTCCGCGTAAACGTATTTCATCAACGTAGCCGGGTCGGCTTGCGGCGCCGATTCCGCGTACTGCGTGGCTTCATTTACCTCAGTAAGGATGTCCTTGCGCAGCGCTGCGTCGCGTTCTTCATCCAGAAGTCCTGCTTCGAAGAGGTATTGGCGCATCCGCACAAGTGAGTCGGTCTGCCGAGCGGCTTCGACTTCTTCACGTGACCGGTAGGTTCGGTCGTCATCATCACTTGAATGCGGCACGAGACGGTAGGTCTTTGCTTCCACAAGCGTCGGGCCACCGCCGGCACGTGCCTTTTCCACGGCCTGTTTCATAACTCGATAGACTTCAAGTGGGTCCATACCGTCGACAATGATGCCCTCAAACCCATAACCTGGCGCCCGGTCTGCAACATTCTCGCAGCCGAGCTGTTTTTTGGTCGGGACCGAGATGGCGTACTGATTGTTCTCGCAGAAGAAAATCACCGGCAACTTGTGAATCCCTGCAAAGTTCGCCGCCTCGTGGAAATCACCCTGATTGCTTGTCCCTTCTCCAAACGACACGTATGCCACGTAGTCCTCTCCACGCATTTTTGCTGCAAGTGCCGCACCAACCGCATGGGGAATTTGTGTGCCAACCGGGCTCGATCCGCTGATAATCCGGCGCTCATGATTTCCAAAGTGCCCGGGCATTTGACGTCCACCACTGTTTGGGTCTTCTGGCTTACCAAATGCAGACAACAGTTCTGTCTTGGCCGTATGACCATAGATGAGGACGAGACAGAGATCACGGTAGTAGGGTGCGATATAGTCCCTGGTTCTATCGAGCGCAAAACCAGCCCCTGCTTGGGCTCCTTCTTGACCTTGACAGGAGATGACAAAGGGAACCTTTCCACTTCGGTTGAGCAGCCACATCCGCTCGTCGACGGTGCGAGCGAGTACCATGTAGCGATACATTTCGAGCACTTGTTCATCGGTCAATCCAAGTTCAATGTGTCTCTGGGTTGCCAATCAACTGCCTCCTTTCAAATTCTCCGTTAACTGCTTCTTCAACTGCCGTGAATCGCCAGACCGTCGACCGCGAGGGCGGCCTCACCAAGCGCTTCGGACAGTGTTGGATGAGGGTGGATTGTGTGTGCAATTTCCCACGGCGTCGCGTTTAGTACGCGGGCCAATGCGGCTTCGGTAATCTGGTCTGTGACATGCGGGCCAATCATATGAACGCCAAGCAGGTCGTCACTGTCTGCATCGGATACAACCTTAACAAAGCCTTCCGCATCACCAAACACAAGCGCCTTGCCATTCGCCCGGAATTGAAACTTCCCGGTTTTCACTTGGTAACCTTGCTCTTTTGCCTCGGCTTCCGTCAGCCCTACACTCGCCACCTCTGGCCGACTGTAGGTGCATTTTGCAATCATCGTGTAATCTATGGGACGCGGGTGGAAACCTGCCATGACCTCGACGGCGTGGATTCCTTCATGAGCCGCTACATGTGCGAGTTGCAAGCCGCCAATCACATCTCCAATAGCGAATATATTCTTCTCTTTGGTTCGATAGTTTTCGTCGACAACAATCGCGCGCTGCGGGGTCAATTGAATTTCAGTAGCTTCAAGTCCGATATCGTCAACCACCGGAGCACGCCCCACGGCCACGAGCATCTGACTCGCTTCGAAGACCATCACATCAGTCCCGCGGACCTCCGCCTGAACTCGGACTCCAACTCCTGTTACGTCAAGGGTTTCTGGTTGGACGCGCGCCTCTGTCACAACCTTGACACCGCGCTTTTTCAGCAATCGGGCTGCTTCCTTTGAGATGTCTTCGTCGTCTAAAGGCAAGATTCGGGGCAAAAACTCAAGGAGCGTAACCTCTACTCCCATATCTGATAGCATCGATGCCCACTCGACCCCGATGGCGCCAGCACCAACAATAAGCATTGAGTCCGGCAGAGACGTAAGTTTCAACGCATCATCGCTCGACAAAACCTTTACTCCATCAAATGCCATGCGAGGCAGAGCCCGCGGTGTCGATCCGGTGGCGACGAGCGTATACCTTGGCGTCAAAATTTCTGTGTCAGGGTTCCCATAGTCAACCATGACAGAGCCCGCCTGCGGCGAAAAAATAGACGGCCCCATTAGTCGCCCGGTACCACTGTAAATCTTGATATTGTGCTTCTTCATCAGGAACTGGACACCCTGATACAGTTGCTCCACGACTTTGTCCTTCCTCGACATTGCCTGTTCCAGGTTCAACATCGGTGGATTGACCTCTACGCCAAAACTGCTGGCTTCCTTCGCAACGGCCAACACCTCTGCCGTTCGCAACAAGGCTTTACTGGGTATGCATCCTCGATGCAGGCAGGTCCCCCCAAGCTTGTCACGTTCAACAATTGCAACCTTCATTCCAAGCTGTGCAGCGCGAATTGCGGCGACATAGCCGCCTGTCCCGCCGCCAAGTACAACGAGATCGAGTTCTGATTCGGGCACACTGTGGTCCTCCCATTCGTGCATTTCGTCCACAATAATTCTTCAATCGCCGATATGAATATCCGTATGAAAGACATGGTTCACCTGAGTCAATATGATACAGCATCAGTCACCCGACCCCAAAAGAACGCGCAGGAGATGTTCCTGCGCGTCCTCGTTACGGCTGGACTATTTCGCGTTGCGAACAAACGTGCTTCGAACCTGCTTCAATTGGTTAATCCGACTTTCCGCCAGGTGATCCGCAGCCTGGTAGCTCGGAATTCGCTGCTCGTCCGAAACACGATACAAGTCAAGCATAATCTGATAAATGTTCTCGACCTTGGCCTTGGCTCGCTCGGCGTGGTAACCTTCTAGTTCGTCTGCGACGTTGATGAGGCCGCCGGAGTTAATCACATAGTCTGGAGCGTAAAGAATACCCCGTTCGTGAAGGATGTCCCCATGCCTTTCCTCCGCCAACTGGTTGTTCGCAGAACCGGCTACTACCTTACAGCGCAGTCTGTCAATGGTGTCGTCATTGATGATGGCACCGAGTGCACATGGCGCGAACACGTCCACATCTTGGCTAAATATTTCGCCTGGCTCGACAACCTTGGCATCAAGTTCCGTGGAAGCGCGGCGCAGTGCGTCTTGGTTGATGTCCGTGACAATCAGCTCTGCACCGGCAGCTCTCAAAAACTCAGCCAAAGCATAGCCGACACTTCCCAGCCCCTGAATGGCAACCTTCTTGCCAACAAGGTCGTCCGTGCCGAGGGCCACCTTCGCCGTCGCTTGCAAGCCGCGAAACACCCCGAGAGCTGTCATGGGACTCGGGTTGCCGCTCGACCCATAGGCGCTCGAGATACCTGTCACGTACGAGGTTTCCATATGAATGAGGTCCATGTCGTGTACTGTCGTGCCAACGTCTTCAGCCGTGATGTAACGGCCGTTTAGACTTTGAATGTATCTGCCGAGCGCACGGAACAAGGCTTCACTCTTGTCCTTTTTCGCATCGCCAATAACGACGGTCTTGCCGCCGCCGAGATTCAAACCGGCTGCTGCGGCCTTATACGTCATGCCCCGGGCCAATCGCAGTGCGTCTGTGACGGCAGCTTCTTCATTCGCATAGGTCCACATCCGGCAACCTCCGAGAGCAGGACCTAAAGTTGTGTCATGAATGGCGATGATGGCTTTTAAGCCGGATGCTTCGTCGTGGCAAAAAACAACCTGTTCATAATCATATTTCTCTAGGTAGCTGAATAACTCCATCAGGTATGTTCCTCCTTCGTGTCTCCCCTAGCATAACGCATCACTCGGGACACGCCAAATATTGCGAAACTCGGTATTTAAGGCCATGTGTAGGCTCTTAATAATTGCACGGTATATGATATAAGCAAAACCCATGCCATGAGCTATCGTTTCTCGCCAATTGCTGTGTACGGCGCAGGATTCAAGCTTGCACCGTGCTCAGTCGCGGATATCGCTCCTGCATTCGTGCAATATGTTGCACGCCAATCGCGCAATATTATGCGTGGTACGCAAGTTTTTGCACGCAAGCGGTTTCATGTCAAAGCCGCAGTAAGTTGAGAACAGAATCGTCTATCGGCTATTCGTCGTCACCGTCACCGAGTTTATAATATAGGCTTCTCAGGGAGATACCTAACTTGCGGGCAGCCTCGGTCTTGTTGCCGCCCGTCTGTTGCAACGTGTGCCTGATAATGTTTTGCTCTACTAGCTTGACCATGTCGGACAGTCGCTGGGGATAGGGCGATGGTGCCAATAGGTTTGACACCATGGGAGATGTGTCAACCACGTCTGCTCCTGCAAGCGGATCGCCCCTTTGCAGAAGCGGTAGATGGTGCGTGTCAAGTACAGTTTCATGAAAAGGCATGTGAATCATCGCCCGTCCGATGGTGTTTTCCAGCTCTCTGACATTCCCGGGCCAGTCGTACTCGATGAGCGCATCGACAGCTTGCGGTGATATTTCCTCGACGTTGCGCCCGTAAGTTTGATTGTGTCTGTAAATGATGTACATGACTATTTTCGGGATATCTTGTTTGCGATAGCGAAGCGGCGGAATGACAATCGGTACGACATTCAAGCGATAGTATAAATCTTCGCGAAAGCGCCCTTTGGCGACGGCCTGTTCGAGGTTTACGTGGGTTGCCGCAATCAGTCGAACGTCGACGGAGATGGGGTTTGTCCCGCCGACACGAACGATTTCCCGTTCCTGCAAGGCCCGCAACAACTTTGCCTGAGTGACTTGGCTCATATCACCGATTTCGTCGAGAAACAGCGTTCCTGTGGACGCTTCCTCAAAAAGGCCTCGCTTTCCCCCTCGCTTTGCTCCAGTGAAAGCTCCTTCCTCATAGCCAAACAACTCACTCTCAAGCAGCGATTCCGAAAGAGCGGCACAATTCACCCGGACAAATGGGGATGATTGCCGATCACTCAGGCGGTGAATCGCGTGCGCAAAAAGCTCTTTGCCGGTGCCGGATTCACCGCGCAGCAGGACTGTCGCAGGGGTCTTTGCTGCACGCCGCGCTTGTTCGACAGCAAGCGTAATGGCAGGGCTCGTCCCGATGATGTCTTCGAACGTGTACTTCGCAGAAACCGTCCGAATGAGGTGGTTGGCCCGGCTCAGTTCCTCGGTCAGGCGTTTGATTTCGGACACATCGTGAATCACACCGACGCTGCCCTTTAACTCACTGCCCACAAGGATGGGAGCTACGTCTACAAGGACTTCGCGTTTTGTGGGTCCGACCTTCAGCGGGACGTTTTTGACGGGTGTTCGCGTCCGCAGAACTTGCAAATGCATACTTTCTCCCTCAGCGATATCCACGTTCGCTGGTTGACCAATCACCTGTTCTGGACGCAGGCCAGTCAACCGCGTATATGCGGGATTGATGAGAATCCCTCGGCCTTCGGCATCGACAACAGATATGGCGTCCTGGGTGGATTGAATGATGGCTTGTAAGAGGGTTTGAATTTCGCGCAAACTGGTGACTTCAGAGGCAAGTTGTTGTCGAGACTGCAAGGCTTGTATGAGGCGAACCTTGTCCTCGACGAGCATCACGACAAAGCGAAGAGCTGCGCCAGAAATGACCGCGACGTCGCCCTGAACAATACTTTCCACTTCCTCAAGGACTGCATCATTTCCAGTAGCTTCAAGCACGGCATCTACCGGATATCTGTGAATGGCTTCGCGATAGTCGGTAAGTACGGGAATACCCAGCTTCGTCGCAAGCGAGATGCCAGGAGCTGTGGGATTGACCTCGACGACGCAGCGAATGCCAACCTCGGGATGCCCGTGAATGGCTTGCATCAATTTACTCCCGCCAATCCCTGCACCTACAATCAGCACGTCCACCGCTGGCTCACCTCTCTGCTGTATCTATGTCATGCAACACTCTCTGTCGTTTCATTCTACACAGAAAATAGGACACGCAGATAGAATATAGTCGTAACTGCAGCCAACATGGTATGCTCAAAGAGTCCTATCTGATTTTAAGGAGCGTCTTCGCATTGCGTAACCTTATTGCATGGGTCGTACTCCTCGCTGTCTTCCTAATTGCGGGAGAAGGATTAAATTTGTTTCGAATTCACGTTGTCGTGTGGCTAGCGTACGGACGAGCGGCAGATGGGGTGATTGCAGTCCTCGGCCTCATCCTTGCTTTCCTCGCGACAGCATTTCTCGGTGGCTACATCTACTACCGTGACCAGAAGCGTGGCAAACTGAAGCGCGAAGGATGGCGTGGCCGTCCGGTCTCCCGAAAACGTCTTCCTCGACAGCGGTGAGCGACAAAGCAACCGGCTTCATTCAGTCATGGCGCTCGTAGGTACCGCTTCGACCACCGGACTTGTGCACGAGCCGAATTTGCTCGATGGTCATATCTTTGTCAATGGCTTTGCACATATCGTAGACTGTAAGTGCTGCAATCGAACAAGCTGTGAGTGCTTCCATCTCAACACCGGTTCGTGAAGTCGTCTTGACCGTTGCTCGCAAGCGCAGTCGGGCTGGCTGAGGGTGGTCCGTTTTGGTCAATGCGCCGTTTTGCGGCTGTTCCTCGTCCACCCAACTGGAATGAACGGACACTTTCGTGAGTGGAAGCGGGTGACAGAGGGGAATGACATCGGCGGTGCGTTTTGCTGCCATGATACCAGCGAGTTCACTCACGGCAAGCACATCGCCTTTTTTCATGGCCTGTTGCTCAATTTGCAGCCTAGTTTGTGCGCTCATCAGGACAAACGCCTCCGCCGTGGCTTCTCGATTGGACTCTGCCTTGTCGGACACGTCCACCATGTGGCTCTTCCCGGTTTCATCAAAGTGCGTAAATCCTGTTTCGGGTAATTCGGGCATGAGTGGTTCCTCCTGTGACTTTCGTTTCAGTGCATTCTCGTTTTGATTTTGCTGAGACTAATGATTTGAGGTGAGGATATGCCTCTGTACACCATTCAACTCTTTGCCGGCCTTGTCGAGAAATCGGGGCGGCGACAGCTTACCGTAGCCAGTGAAGCTCCCCTGACTGCATCCCGCTTGAAGAATCTTGTCAGTCGTGAATACCCCGAAATTTCCACTCAGATTGAGACCAGCCTGCTCGCAGTCAATCAGGCTTATGCGTCTGACAATCAGACGGTCTTGCCAACCGATGAAATTGCGCTCATCCCGCCTGTTGGAGGCGGCGCCTCAACGTCCCGGCACTCGTGCCGCATTGCTGATACCGCTCTTGACGTTTCTGAGGCGTTTCAGCTGCTCGAAGACGTCTACTGTGGGGGGACCGTCTTGTTTTGCGGCACGGTTCGCGAATTCACGGGTGAAAAGCAGACGCTGCACTTGTCGTATGAGGCCTATGAATCCATGGCACTCGAACATATGACAAGCATTGCAAGAGATGTGGAACGAGATCACCCCGGAATCCACACCCTGCAATGGCACCGCATCGGGGAACTTCAGCCCACGGATATCGCTGTCATCTGCGCCGCGGCCTCACCGCATCGAGACAGTGCCTTTGTTGCAGCCAGAACCCTCATTGAACGCCTGAAGAAGGAAGTTCCTATCTGGAAGAAAGAGTATTTTGTCGATGGGAACTCGATTTGGCAGGCGAATGAAAGCTGAGGGGGGCTCTCCCCCTCAGCTGGATTTTATCCAGGTCACGACTGAGTTTTCTTCGTCCTCCTCGACTTCGCCGAGCCCCTTTATCCAGTCAAGATACCCCAGAGTTTCCGACATGATGAGCGATGTTTGCTGTGTGTGGCGCGGGAAATAATCCACAGCCAATTCGTACGCGGAGACACTGCCGTGATGGCGGAGACGGTCTAGAAACTCCTCCAACCTCTGTTCTTGCTCATCAAGTCTCCTCTGAATGAGTTGCTGTGCGTGTTGAAATACCGGGCCGTGACCCGGGTAGACGGTGGAAATATTAAGATTCATTAACTGCGCAAGGTTATTCCGGTATTGTATCAAGCTCTCTGTTCGCGTAGCTTCCTGCCCTCGCCTCGCACCAAGTTCAGGTTCGATAAAGGCGTTGCTGCTGATATGTGGTAACAGTTGGTCACCCGATATCAGTTCGCCCGTTGCAGCGTTCCAAAGACCCATAGCATGTTGGGCGTGTCCTGGGACATGAATGACGGTAAACTGCGGGAGAACGGGACATGTTGCTCCATATTCCAACGTAATGTCCACTGTCGCCGGACGTACAAACCCGTTCAACGCCGCCAGTTCTCGCACAGAACGCTCAACCTCGGCAGATGGAACTCCCTGTACGTCGTAGAGACGCGAGAAAAATTCACGCCGGTATGCTGCAAATTGGCCTTCAGGCTGCAGCCAGGTGTCAACGTGCCTTGGGGCAAGGACAGGAACGCCCAGGCTCTGCAGCCAACTGGCTTGTCCAACGTGATCCACATGACCGTGCGTGAGGAGGACTGCGGACAGGTCCTGCGGCACCAGACCTTCCTGTGCAAGTTGTCGCGTGAGTTCCTCTCTCGCGCTCTCCGTGCCAGGCCCACAGTCAACCAGGACAGCCTGGTCAGCCTCGCGAATCAAATAGGCGTTAACAGGGCCTACAGGAAAAGGTGTCGGCAAGTCTATGCGTCGAATTTGCAAGGCTGTCCCGTTTTCAAAGGATTTCATTTTACCAGCCACCTGTTGGCGCGCATCCCACAAGTCTCCCCGTCTTCTGGAACCCTCGATGCGCTGAAAAACGCACCAGCGTTTACCTGCACCAGCACACTACATCCCTCTTTTCTTAAAACATCATATCTAATTTAGAGGCAATATCCAATTCTTCTAAACTACTGTGAGACTTCATAGAATCAATCATGCGGTGCTCATTTGCTCGTGTAGCCCGCTCCAGTATCGGATTAGCACTCGGCCAACACCCTGACAGGCACAGACATTGGCAGACACTCAGTAGCACGAATTTGGAAGGAGTAGAATTCATGAACGCGCAAAACCGGTACCATTGGCGTCGCTGGTGGCGGGGACTAGCCGGAGCGGTCATCCTCGCTGTGGGATGTTTCGCCAGCTTTTCCTATATCTTTGGAGGTGGGTCCTGGAACGCACTTTCGCATCTTGAAGCGTCGCAGTTGTCCACCATCACGACGACCGAATTATTTGGGACGGCTACATACGCGAATCAAGCCCCTACACTCAGTTCGCTGAATATGGGTAGTTCGACGATGTCTGCATGGCAAGACATCACTTCTTTCGAACAACCGCTTTCTATGCTCAAGGGAGAGCTCCTCCCCATCGCCTTTGACACTCAAGCCAGCACACAACAACAGCAATCCAACCTGTTTCAGTCCGTCCAGCAGTTTGGGCAGAAGAACCAGCGTACAGTCATGGGTTGGATTCCCTATACGAGTTCAAGCCAAACCATCAATCTGATTGCCGCAAACCACGGGCTCACGGTGGCAAGTCCTCAGTGGATTTCCGTTAAAGCTGGCAATGGCAGTATCAACAATCAGATTGAACCGTCTGTGATTTCCTACGCACACCAGCATCACGTGCAAATTTGGGCCCTTGTTGACAACCAGTTCAGTGCGAGTTTATCCAACCAGGTACTCACAAACGCCACATCTCGTTCACATCTCGTCAATAATCTCGTTCAAGCTGCGGTAACAAGCCATCTCGACGGTTTGAATATCGACTTCGAAAACCTGCGTTCCAGCGATGAACAAGCCTTTACAACCTTTATCAAGGAACTGCACACAGCGCTGTCGGGAAGACATGTGGTACTGTCAGTCGATATTACTCCGGACATTCAATTTCTGAAAGATGATGCTGCATATTTTCACGCAGCACTTGCCGGGTACACGGACTATGTCGTTTTGATGGCGTATGACGAACACTGGAGTACCGACCAAACCCCTGGGCCCGTTGCTGACATCCCTTGGGTCACCACCTCCGTAGAGGACTTGCTCGACACGGGAGTGCCGGCGGACAAGCTCATCCTGGGAGTTCCGTTCTATGCACGTTTCTGGCACGTGCATCAGGACGGCAGCGTGGACAGTATTGCTGTCCCGGTGGCGCAAGTGGACTCAATTTTGCAGCAGCACCAGGCGACAAGCTCTTTTAACAGCCAACTTGGGGTTGCCTATGCCCGTTATGCGAAGCCTGACGGTTACGAGGAAGTATGGTATTCGACGCAGCAAACAATGAACAGTGAACTCCAGCTTGTCCAAAACGACAACCTTGCTGGTGTTTCAATTTGGTCACTCGGGCTGTCTGATCCAAATACCTGGTCTTCCGTAATTCATGGAATTACGCAAATGCTCTCGTAGCAGAGCGGACATTGAGGTGACCTTGCTATGGATAGGGTCCTCGTCTTCATCAGTTTCCTGACCTTGATTGGATATATCACAACAGCGATTTTTCGTCCACATACAGCGGGGGCAGGTTTGGATGCATCGGTTGAGATGTTCATTCAGGCGGTACCGTGGATTGTCGTGTCAATGTTTGCCGCTGGACTATTGGCACAGTGGCTGCAACCCCAGGTAATTGCTCGCTGGCTCGGGCGGGATGCAGGATTTTTAGCCATCGTCATCGGCGCCTTGATGGGGACATTCGGCACTGGCTCGAGATGGGCTATGTATCCCCTTGCGACTGGGCTTCTGGGAGCAGACGCAAGTCCTGGGGCGGTGTTCGCGTTTGTAACCACTTGGCAACTTGTGTCTCTGCCGAGGCTCCCTGCTGAATTACCGTTTTATGGACTCAACTTCGCAGTCGTACGCGCCGTGGTTTCAGTAATTGTGGCCATCATCGGCGGCCTGCTCGTAAATCGCATCCTGCCCTGAGTTGCGACTTGTTATCTTCAGGCTGTGCGACGCCTGCCCGCGGAAACTCAGGTTTCGGTTCATCTAAGCTGTCTGCCTTATATCGTGACTGTACGGTCAGGTTTGAAAATCGATTGGGATGGTTGCACCCGGCTCAGTTTGAGGGCGCGCACTCTTTTGTAAATAGATTTCCAACAACCCATTTTGATACCTGGCGCGAGCGCCGTTGCGTTTAATTCGAATGGGCAAATCGATTGACCGTTCAAATGACCCGATACGCCTCTCCGAGACATGCAGAGTCCCCCCGGACTGACTGTACCCGCGTTCATTTTTTCCGGAGATAACCAGTTGGTCAGGAGATACATTCAGTGTTACATCACGTGCATCCGTGAGTCCCGGGATTTCTGCGACTACCATCAGGCCATCCGCGTATTCATAGATATCAACGGGTATGGCATTCGTCGTTGTGGGTACATTGCCAGTACCTGCCATGTTCGCCATGAGGTCCGTCCAGGTCCCTGGCATACCGCTCGAAAACGGCCAACTTCCAAACGGCCCTGCACTGCCACCGCTACTCCCGCTACCGCTATTTCCGGCGCCCTGGGAGCCTCCCATACCTCCAAAGTCTCCACCGAACATTTTGCTAAACTGCTCTTGAAGCGCCCGTAAGTTAGGATACATATTTTGAAATGGACTGTTCATTGGTGTCGCTCCTTCAATCGTTCCCGACGAGGTGTAGGTGTTGGTACAGTTTACGCAAGTTCGCTACAGGACGTACGCCCACTTCCGACCCTCGAACTTTTCCATCTTGATGTGTGCCACTGTGGCAATTTTCCGGTAAAATGATTGAGTTTGCAGGACGTAAGGGGTAAAAAAACGTGGAGGTGAGTTTATGTCGACAAAGGCGTTAGCAAAGCCGTCATTAGCCCAAAGCGGAGTTAGACTGCCGATTGGCCCTGCAGTCACAACCTTCTTGATGTCGGTGTATCAGTATCTGGAAAACGCCTACGGCGACCTTGGATGGTGGCCAGCCGACACCGTAGAAGAAATGGTCATTGGGGCAATTCTCGTTCAAAATGTCTCATGGAAAAATACCGTGAAGGCCCTATCGAACCTGCATCAAGCCAATCTCTTAAGCATGTCTGCACTAGATGCAGCGGATACAGACGTCGTAGCTGAATTGATTGTACCGACGCGTTTTTACAACATGAAGGCCAATCGCCTAAAGGTTTTTGCGCGGCATGTGGTGACACGGCACGACGGCGTGCTATCCAACATGTTGCAGCAACCGTTTGCATTACTGCGCGACGAACTCTTGGCCATTCCTGGGATTGGCCCAGAAACCGCCGATGACATCCTACTTTACGGTGCAAGGTACCCTTCGTTCGTTGTGGATGCTTACACAAAGCGCATACTCCATCGCTGTGGCATCATTCCCGAACAAGTACCCTACGAGGAACTACGGACGTGGTTTATGGAGCATCTCCCGCATCAAGCGCCAATGTTTAATCAGTTCCACGCACTTCTTGACAGACTTGGCAACCACGTCTGCCTCGCAAAAAGACCCCGCTGCAGCGAATGTCCTTTGCAGGAGGTCTGCGATTCACATCTTCGGACGGGCCCCGTCAATCAAAGCTAATCGGAATATATTGCTCTGGGTTGCCCTGGTCAGAGTTATATTTCGTCACTCGGACAGTTAGCAGACCTTGTGCATACGAAGCCTTGACGCTCGCTTCATCGACGCGAACGGGAAATTCCACTTCTCGCTCGAAGGCACCATGATGGCGTTCTGACAAGTGAACGCCTCCCTCACGAGCAGAAAGCGATGGGAGTGCACCTTTCACTACCAGCGAATATGGTCCCACTGATAAGGAGATCTCACTTGGACTCTCAATTCCGGGTATCTCCAGCACCCCAATCAACTCCTGACCACGTTCAAACAAATCCAGTCTCGGGAACGTTTCCTCCTCCTCATCCGAATTCTCGGTCATCTGCTGCCACTGGGGAAAAGGGATGCTCTTGAAGAAGTCATCCCCGAGGATCTTTTTCATGTCCTTCATGTCCCCGAGATTCTTCAACATCTCAAAGGGATTGTTTACGTCGCGTCCCTTTGTCCCCATACCTGATTCCTCCATGCGTCAATCTTGTCTTTGTCACTGACAACGTGGACACTGCTTCCAATTACGTTATGAGCACCGTCGACTTTTCCAAATCCGTCGTTCTTCTTTGCCGTGTGGGTAAACCCATTCTGCAGATTTTCCCCATAACAGACGGCACTGGACCTGGAAACCGAGTCAATGACGATTTTGCCATATAAAAACCGCGTCATCGCACCGTCTCCTTGAATTTGCGGCCTTCACTATCTTCCTCAGATGGCTCATCATCTAGAAATTGTTCCGCCCACGGAGGCACCTGTTCGCTCGGAACGCTCATCATATCATATGTGTCCGGGTCATTTAGAAGCGAGCGCAGACTGCTCATCACGTTGTTGTTTCCGGACACTGAGCCAAATCCCTGGTTGTGTTTCTTGTAACTGCGAAAATTTGTCGGCCAGTTATTGCCGAAGTTGACACAGGAAGCCCCTTCGACATTCCCAATGTGGATGGTTCCAATTGCAAACACCGGAGATAAGATGTGCTTCACGTTCCGCCATCCCCTCTCTTATGCTGTCAAGAGGCAATTATTGCCCGACTAAAATCGAATGACGTATCCACGATTTGTTTCCCGCACGTGTCCGTCCTCGTGCAGGGGTGGATGCCTCTGCGACACCTGTGTCTCTGCAGCCGGTGTATCTCCCTGGTGCGCGGGTGTGGGCTCCTTGGAATAGTCATGGATGGGTACCTCTTTGAGGGGTGTTTCTGACAAGTGTTGAGTTCGCGGCCCTGATGCAGACCTATCGCCAAGACGCACATGATGGATTGATTTTGTGTCACGGTCAGGTGTCGGCCCGAAGTTGTTTCCAAGATTCAGCGAACCACTCAGTTCATCGATGTCAAGGCTGTCCATTCTGAACACCAGGCTTTCGAGTGTGGCTTTATCCACATGAAGCGACTCAACCGTAATTTGAACACCTTTTTCAGGTAATTTTGCTGACACTTCCCTTAGCGTACGAGTAAGTTCAGCCATCTGTACCATCAAATCTCTTTGATTCGCTCGTCGATTCCACCACATGCACATCGCCACGCTTTGCAGAACAGTTTCTCTTCAAGATATGTTGTAAGGTTGTTTAATAGAAGTCAAAGACCATTCGGTGAGCGGTGCTTCCTCCCGTACACGTGCCAGAACCCGTAGGCAATGACAATGACGGCAGACAATACGCGCAGGAGCAACTCCATCCTTCCTGAGGGGACAGAATGCTTGAGAAACGGATCATCTGTGATACTATCGACGGCCAGTTCTGCGACGAATCCTGCCGCTAGAATGCGCAGCCACAGAACCTGATTCATGACGGTTATCATCACCGGGAGCAACATAAACAACGGCAGCAGACTAAAGAAAACGCTCGCAGCGATAACTAGCGGATTGGCGGACAGTACAGCGATACTGAGAACATTGTCAACGCTCAGCGCCAAATCTGTTACCACAACCATGCTCAACACACCCCAAAAAGATGTGCCAAAGTGTTTTCTATCGTCCATGGGTACTCTCGCCAGACCGATGGCCACAAACAGTACGCCAACCCCGAGGAGCAAGCGAAAACCCGGCCACGCAGCCACGGATGCAATACCGACGATGAGCGCAGTTCGACAGACAGTAATCACGACGGAGGAAACGGCCAGAATCGGAAGGAGGTTTTTGTGACGATTCGCGATGCCACCGATGACAATCGCATTGTCGATACTCGTCAATAGATTGATCACATAAATTGCAAGAATCTCTTTCACCTTTGCCCCCCTCCCTTCTCCACTATGGATACGAGAGGCACGTCCAAACCATACCAAGTACCTTGCAAACACAATCCTTTCCAAATATTGTACTGCCGATCCAATAGTATCTAGACGTCAACACCTTGTGGTCATGCATAATTGTGGTTTTCGCCGAAAATGCTATGTTCAAGAAACGATTCCATCATTTATCAGGAGGATGAAACACATGGCAACCCAGCAACAGCGCAGCCAAAGCAGTAATCAACGACTCGTTCCACTGGCGGAGTCTGCACTCGACCAAATGAAATATGAAATTGCTTCTGAGTTTGGTGTGGTCCTTGGAGGTGACACGACATCGAGAGAAAATGGGTCCGTCGGTGGTGAAATGACCAAACGCATGGTCGCGTTCGCTGAAGGTCAAATGGCGGGTCGAGCTCCCCAAATCACCCATTGATTTGAAACCACGAACGGGGCCGAGTTGTCCATTGCAGACACCTTCGACCCCGTACTGTCACACTGCTTTACAGGTTTCCTCGGTTCACCCCGGCCCCTTCAGGCCTCTTTCATGAGTATCAATAGCCCACAGAACTATACATAATACTCGTCACGCTGCGGGGATGGACTACCTTGGCCATTCTGTCCAGTCCTTGGAATTGCACGGTTGGATCGCCAGGAAATTAAGGCCCGCCAACCGTTTGCAACAAGCAGGCCAATCAACAAATAAGCGAGCCCGCCGACAACGAGGTAAATGGCAACGCTGACGACTGCAGCGAGGACGCTAAAAGTGACTTGTTCTCCGTATTTCCCTGGGGACGTCGGCGGATCGGTCAGCATAAAGAACGCCATGAATAAGGCCGCATTGACAAGTGGCACGCGCAGTGCGTCTCCCGGTGTAAACGAAGCATTGCCAAGGTGTAGTGACGCAGCTAGCGTCAGTAACAAGAAGTACGTCCCGAGGTATGTCAGCACCTGCGGAAACTTGTTAACGCGTGATGTAATGAAGTACCCACCAACAATCAATAAGGGAAGGAAGAGCACGGGCAAGTCCGCAAGGTCCCCCCACCAGCTTTGACCCGTATGGAAAAACAGTAAAGTGACCAGCAATGCAAGTGCTGCTGGGTTGAAAATAGGTTTTCGGCCAATCTTTAACACGTGCTTGGAGACGACGGCAAGCCCCGCGGCGAGCGCCGTTACCGGCCAGTGAACCGACCCGCTGAGAACCAAGCCGATGATGAGTCCGGTCACCATTCCTCCATCAGGTAAAACGCGCTTGTTCTTCCGTATGAGACCGACGACGACGTCGATGGCGGCTGCCATCATCATGGCGATGAGAATGTTTTTGATACCTGGTCTGTCTGAAGCATGAATGGATCCAGCGACCGTGAGACCCAACAAGACGAGCAGTACGCTGCCCTTTGGCGTCCGAAAAAACCTACGAAGCGGCCCCGGTCCATGTTTTTTCCGAGTATGACCACGTCTGCCAGTCGATGCCGGCCGAACTTCGGGCTCGCCTGTTCGCCCCGGACCAACTCGCTGGGCAGCCTCGGTACTGGCGTTGGCTGCCGTCCTTCGCTCCATACTCTCACGTGACTTCATGTCAAGTACCTCTCCATTCCGGATGTCATCTGGCAGCTGATATCATCAGCAATCACAAGGCCTTCGAGACCAGCTTCTTCGAGCATAGATACTGCCTCATTTGGAGGGTAGAGGAACGCTGCCGTAGACAGCGCATCAGCCATCATTGCAAAAGGTCCAATGGCGGAGGTGCTGAGGATACCTTTGGCCGACTCATTTTGACGAGCGTTCAGAATGTGGTGGGTGTTTGCATCCACGGGACTCTTGCGTTCGTATGTGCCTGAAGTACATATCGCAGCGTCGGTGAGTTTCAACATCAGAATGTTTTCATCGTTCTGAATCGGATTACGAATACCGACGTTCCAGAGGTCCGTCTGTGCACTCTGACCGGACACATAAAGGTCGCCGCCTGCATCAATGACAAATCCGGGAAAGTCAAACGCCTTCAGCTCACGTACGGCCAAATCTACAGCAAGTCCTTTCGCTACCGCTCCAAGGTCCAACTTCAGAGGTCGGTGCAGGCAGATGGTCTGGTTCTCCTCATCGAGTTCAACGTCTCGATACGTTGCATCTGGTGCCGCTTCGAAGGTCGATTCAACGCTCTCCCCGGTGAGATAGTGTCGCTTGAACCCTAGTTCTTCCATGCGAGCACCAACAGTCGGATCGAACCTACCGTCGGTCCACGATGCAACTTCCAGTGCGAATTTCACGGACTGAAACAAAACACTGCTCACGGGGACGGCTCGTCCAATGGGCGTATGTAATAGTCGTACTAATTCACTCTCAGAGTCAAAACGGCTGCACGCGTCTTCGACGGCCCGGAGGGGCTTCAACGCCGCACCAAAAGCCTCGTTGATAGTGGCCATGTCACAGGTCGTCACCAGTTCTATCTGAACCACGGTACCAAGCGCCAACCATGACTTCTTCTTGTTGTTTTCGGTTCCCCACACGAGTGCACGTGCCATTTCATCATCCCTTATAGTTGGGGTTTTGAGCCTGAGAGAGGGCTTGCACTAGTGCATAGTAAAAGTCCTCCGTGCTCAGGGTTGCACCGGAAACAACCGGAATCTGGGTTGTTTGATGTGTTACGACATAATCCGGCAAGACAGGGTCAATGTAGCTCTCCGGATAATGTGTGTAGCACGCTGTAATTTGTACATTAGCAATCTTTCCACTCTTGACGGAAACTGCCACAGCCACCGTTCCAATTTGGTTCGCCGCCGATCCGTTATATGTCCCGTCAAGATACTTCTCCGTTGTATTTACTTTTGGAGTGCTCGCGGTCTGTGTGGAGGTCGACTTTGACGAAGACGTGTTTGTCGAGGTGGTCTTCGCCGCTGTTGACTTTGTAGACGTCGACGACGTTGAGTTACTCCGATTGCCTGTAGAGTTGCTAGAAGTACTCGATGTCTGGGTGGAAGGTTTTGTGCTCGTCGTGTTTTGTGCAGATTTTTGTGTGGTCGTAGATGTCGAGTGCGTGGATGTTGCCGTATTCGCTGCAGGACTTTGCGCTCCGGACGTACCTGTCGAGTTTGAGGTTGCTGCAGACGAAGCAACATTGCCTGTGCCTGTTCCAGAGCTACCGCTCTGTGAAGCCTGGCCGCTTGTCGATGCGGATGCGACAGGACTTCCGCTTCCGGACGGTGCATTCTGAGCAGGTGCCTGGCCCGAGGCAGTTGACGCATTGGCTGTGTTTGTCGATGCTGCGTATCCTGAGGTATAAATGGCTCCAACGGCTAAAGTACATAAAACGACAAATTTCGGACTCATCTTCCCGGCCAACCCGTGACTCCTCCCAATCCTCGGACAACTGTACAAGTTAGACTTTTCTGTCTCTCATTGTACGACCGGAATGTCAAGGACCCATGGAGACTTGTGGATTTTGTGTGATGAAAATGTCAAAATCTACTCGTCATCCGCATCAGCAGCGTAAAAGCTTGTAATTCGAGCTATGTTTTCTCGGGTCGGTGACGGTTTTTGCAGCGAAGGATGCGGACAGGTTGCATTGTACATGCGGACCTTTGCCTGCACCTGCTTCAAATCCACATCCGCCTCAGGGTCGTTTTTAATAGTTTTCAATAGTAAACGTAACTCGTCATAGATTTCATGTTGCAGTTGCAACCACTGGGGACGAACGTTTGCTTCCTTTAAGGTTCGGTTGAGGATGGCGTCATAACTGTTATCCGTCCCCAAATCCAGCGGTTTTCCCTTGTTTTTCAAGCTGTCGAATCCACCGTCTTGCTGATGCTCAGCAACGATGTCATCCATCCAGGTGCGATGAACCATTGGGAGGTGTTCGCCGTCCGTGGAGCGCTCCCCCGCATCGCCGGAGGATGAGCTGCTCGGCTTCGACTCGGGAGGACTTGATTGACTCAACTTCTTCGTGTACCAGTTGATTTTCACAAAACATCGCTCCTTCCCAGGGAGTCAACACGCATTGTTTTCCCTATCACTGACTGGCAGACCCCGGGTCATTAAACTATGACCCACCATCCCAATGATAATTAAGAAAATTCCCACCAAGGACCATCTGGCCGGAACGTGCCAGGAGACAAACAGCATCGACAGGATAACAGTGAATATCACTTCTCCGGACTGCGTAGCTTCAACGGCAGCAAGTCTCTTCACATCACCCTTTGTAAGGTCAGTCGCCGAAAAGAAGAGAACCGTGGCTATAACCCCGGAACAGATTGCGACGATAGCAGCTTGTTCAACCTGCCCGCGGGACGGTAAACCGACCGTTCCCACTCCAATCAAGGATAGTACAATCCACAGTGGTGAGCTCGCCACCGTCATACCGAAGACACGCTCAATGGCACTGATACGGCCATCACAGAGTTCCATCATTTTGCGATTCCCGAGTGGATATGCAAACGCAGCAACGATGACGGGCAGCAGGCTCAAGAGAACATCGGATACAGGGGTTCTGTGCGCGTGGGAGAGCTCGACGACGACGATTCCACAAAAAATGACACCGGACATGAGCAGACCACGCATCGGGACTTGATTGCGGCGGCGGTTCTCTCGCTTCGAATGTTGTCCTTCCCGGAATAACGGAGAAAGGAGTGACCCAGCAATGATGGTAAACTGCCAGCTCGCAGCCAATAGCCAAGACGGTGCGAACTTCGCCGCAATGCAAAGCGGCGCGTAAAACAGCCCGAATCCGACAAAACTCCACCAAACCCACTTGAGCGGAGCCTGCAATAACTCACCCATCACGTCAGAAAAGCTTCTGCGATACAGGACAATCACCAATAGTACTGGAACCATAAACAAATAGCGCAGTGACGCGCTCCAAATCCAACTTCCACCGGACAAACTCATCGTTCGATTGAGCACAAATGCCACCGCAAAAAATAGTGACGAAACCATTCCGAGGGTAATCGCACGCAAACAATCAAACCCACTTTCCACATCAGTATGCATGCCGAACCTGACGCAACATGGCGCTCTCTTGTTTGTGAATATTCGGAGCGCCCCTGTCTGGAAGGTACCATGAAACGGCAATTCACGTCTAGTCGACTCCGCGGTTGAGGATGTGCGCATGAACCGCCAAGGGTATGTGTCAGCGCATAGCCGTTATTTTTCGGATAGCTTTTACGTTGACAAAGCGGCTCACAAGTGCAAGGAAGGCGTCGAGGAGGGAAATGCTTTTTTACCGCAACTGCACCAAACCGAGCGATAGGGAAATTCGGAGACGTGCTCTAGTCCACATTCGCATCGGTAACGAGTGACCGGCACAATTTCAATGATGGCTTCGTGGCTGATTTCCGTGATGCGGTCTGGGGTCCAGTGCTTTCCAAGTAATTGAATGTCGCTCTTACTGGTCGGAAACTGCACGACCACCTGACCATCCGGTCCCTGGTGCCGGCGGCGTCCACCGTGGTATTTCAGGACCTTCCTCCGAGAAGTAGCTTCCACAAACGCGACAATTGCAACTGACTGATTGTCCACAGCGTAGCCAGAGATTTTATACCACTTCAACTTCGGCCCGACTTTTTGCGTCTCCACGTGGATTCTCCTCCCGTACTCCCATCCGAATTGCAACGCCTCATTGTCATGGATGATGCATGCTGCAACGAGTGCTTCTGTGATACAACATAGACGCTGGAAGAGTACGGTTTGTTACAACAATATTACAGTTATTCGGTAAGCTATCACTCAAACGTTGAGTCATTTAATGAAAGGAATAAATGATGTACATCAAATAGAGTGCTGACAGCCACATCATGACAGCCGAAACCTTGTTTAACACTTGAACTGCTGACTTGCGAAAGGCCATCTTTCCAAGTACATGGCCCGCGATAGACAATGCAAAAAACCACAGCCATGAAACGAGGGCGCTTGCCGCGCCAAAGGCGAGACGTTCGGACCAAGCGGTGTAGGCCACTGCACTGCCACCAATCACAGCCAGTGTGTCAATCAAGGCGTGAGGATTGAGAAGCGACACGGAAGACGTAAACCCAATCTGCCGTCTGGCTGTCCAAGCGGTCGCTGTCGTTGCTCCATGTTCGGTCCCCTGATTCTCCAGCCATGAGCTCGTCCCCATGTATAGCAGAAAGAGGATGCCAATTGCTCCAAACGCGTACCGCAGCCAGGTGATGTGGAGTGCCACCGTGGACACCCCAAGGACGGCCAATGCGATAAGAAATGTATCGCACACCGAGGCAGTAAGCACAGCCGGCAGTGAGTTCGACCAGCGGCGATGGAGTGCTCCCTGCGTCAAAATAAACCCATTCTGCATGCCAATGGGCAGAATCAGGCCAATCGATAACAAAAAGCCATGAAGAAAGGCGAGCAGCATCTAAGTCCTCCTGCCAGAGCAAGTGGATTGGAGAGTTGACAATCCGATAGGCACGTCGGAAATGTCCCATATTGGGATGACCCACGGTGGCGAGTTGATGGGGCTATGGGAATCTCTTCGTACCATGACCTCAGGATTTTGCAGCCACAGTGCGTGTATACCGCTGCGATTTGCCCCAAGGATGTCCGTGTCCCAGGTGTTTCCCACCATGACCGCTTCATGGGGAGAAACCTGCATCTCATCTAACACCCAATTGTACACGACCGTATCGGGCTTGCCAGGCTTCGCTTCGTCTAACTCGGACGCGGTTGCAAAAACGTAATCAAAAAAGTCCTCTATCCCGAGGTTTGCAAGCATCCGGCGAGTGACTTCACTGTCCGAAACGGCCGTATTGCTGAGGACTGCTTGTCGATAACCACAGTCGCGCAGAGTGCACAGCACGTCCTTTGCTCCTTGGCGAAGCTGGATTTCCGGATATTCGTCAAGTGGTTTTGCATCCTGCCCGCCGGGTGGTGTGGTGTTCAATGTGTCGCCGAGGTCCCAGATAACCAGTTTTATCAACTCGTCGCCTCCTGTGAGGATGTCGCCTACCTCATACTGAGGTTGGAAATTGACCATTGTGCCTCGAGAAGTTGTCTCTCATCGCCAATTTCATGAGCATAGATGAGAATGAGGAAGCTCATATATAGAGCGCGAAATCGGGCCAGAAGCTCGGTCTCGCTGTCAACGGAACCGTACACGGAAAAGAATTCATGATGTGAAGAACGCGGCAAGTAAGTGTACGTCAAAGCCAAGTCAACAGCTGGATGACCAATATGGGCATCTCCCCAGTCGATAACTCCGGTGAGATCACCATTTTTGGTGATGAGAAAGTTGCGGAAATTCAGATCGCCGTGCACCACAGTACGCCGATGCGCAGTGCGTAAGGGCATGTCTGTCAAGTCTTCCAAGAAAGCCAACATTGGACCCGTTTCACGAATGAGTCCCTTCTTACGAGCTTCGTTGATGCGTTCAACCAACTGCGGAATTCGCTTTTTCGTATCCAGACGGAAGATCGTATCAGACGCCGCGATTCTGTGTGCTATCGCCTGTTCTGTGTCTAGTGTGTGCAAGGCTCGAAGAAACCTCGCTAAGGGATGAGCAGCCTTGGTGCGCTGTTCGTCCGTCAAATGTACTCGGTAGGGTACAATTCCGTCTATTTTAAGATAGCCTGAGAATGGGTACAAAGACGACTGCCCCCCCATAAACCGGGGATTTGGAATCATCACTGGCAGTTGAGGAGCAAGCCACGGCAGCAATTGGTTCTCCATCTCAATCAGCTCAACAGCAATTTTTCGGCGTGGAAAACGAAACACATAGATTTGGTTGACGATGAAAACGAAGTTATCCCATCCAGCATCGAGCAACTCAACTCTCGCCGGAAGCAGTTCAGGAAATTGACTGGATAGCACTTCTTGAACCATTGTCTCCGTGATATCGATGTCTGCATCCCATTGCCTGCTCATGTAAACCTCCCTCGACTGCGTGGATTCATCTGAGAACTACCGACTCATCTAAGAAGTGTCGATTGGTATCGGGTCACGCACTGAAATAGCTGCTGCCTGCAGTATAGGTTGGACTCAGACGTTGATGGAGGGCAACACTCAGTACAATCCCGACACAGAGAAAATTCGCAACGAGTGAACTTCCACCGTAACTAATGAACGGAAGCGTGATACCCGTTGACGGACTCATATACATGTCCATGGCGATGTTTTCGAAGACCTGAAAGCCGAACATCGCCACCACACCCATTGTAATATACACTCCAAATGAATCCTGGGCACGCGAGGCCGTTCGTACGAGCCGATAGATGAGTATCAGGAACAGCAACACAAGGATGCTTGACCCGACAAACCCGAACTCCTCACCCGCAGCAGAAAATATGTAGTCGTTCCATTGGTTTGGTACCCCCCCAGAACTTGTCTCAACCCCTTGCAACCAACCTTCGCCAGTTAACTCTCCCGATCCGATTGCTGTCTGCACCTGGTGAATCTCATAACCCGCTCCAGAGAGTTGGTAATTCGGGTCGAGCCACGTCAAGATACGGTCTGCTTGGTAGCCATGCAGCAAATGATGACTCAGTATCACTTTCTGGACAAAATTCATTGCTTGCGTGGGGAATTCAATCGGTACGGCGATAAACGCGATACAGAACATCACAAATACGGAGACGCCAAGCACAAACCACATCCTGCGAAGAAATACGACATACATGGTGCTGAAAATCGCGAACATCACCAACGCTTGGCCGAGGGCGGGCTCCTTCAATGTAAGCAAAAACGGAACCACCATAACAACCCACATCTTCCATGTACTTCGCAGCCGATAACTGGCAGACTCCTGTTCGTCAACCGTAGCCATCATCGAAGCCAGCGTGATGATAATGGCGAGTTTCATGAACTCAGAAGGTTGGAGACTAAGACCAGGCAACGGAATCCAACTATGTGCCCCCTGGACCGGGCGAAACTTGAAAACAGCCATCAACATCACGAGCACAACACCGTAAATCCACCAGTGAATCCTCTGCAGGAACCGATAATCCACGAAAGCTGCAATCCACATGGCGATGAACCCCACTCCAGAAAAGAGCAGTTGTTTCAGCCATGCGTGGTTTGGTATCAGGGGATTGGTCTTGCCCGTTGTTGCCGCATAAATGAGCACACAACTGAAAGACGTAAGTAACAGCACAACGAAAACCATAACGAGATCGACATTTCTCCAACTGCGCTGCACAGTGTCCACACCCTTGCCAAATCTGTCTCTGTTGCAAAACAAGTCCTACTCTGTTCAGACGAGAAATACGAGGGTTCTGTGACACCTGTTTAATATGAAGTTCGGTCTAACCCGTGTGAGCCGCCCTCGCCGCTCCGAGAAATTCGATGTTCGTGTTCACAGCCTCAGCGATAAACTGCATGATGTCACGCTGATTGTTTTGAAAGAGTTCGAGCGGCTTGTTGTCTAACTTTCCTACTGTAGAAAGGATGCAACACTGTCCGCGAATTTTCTGGCCTCTTCGAGGAATGGATAGTGGTTGCTGTCCTCAAACGCAATCATCTCGGAGTTTGGCATCAGACGGCCAATCTCCTCTGAACAACGGATAGGGCACTGTACATCGTGCCTGCCGCACAGGACTAAAGTCCGGGTGCGTACAGTGGGCAACTGTGTGGTGACATCAAACTTTGGAAAGTCATATCTCGAGAAGTGCGCCAGCCTGACCGAGGATACACTCTTGCGCACATGTCCTGTAAAATACAGACTATAGTTCTCGGGGTCGAATAGAGACAATTTTGTTGTCTCCTGACGATTTTTACGCTTTTCTTCTGCACTCATGTTTGCTTGCACTTGAAAGTTTCGCAGGTCTTGCATCCGGCTAAACTGTGGATGTTCGGGATGATAGATGCAATCTGGCTGGCTTGCATAAGCGTTTGACGCCGCGGCTCCCACCACTATCAAGGATGAGAGTGATTCCGAGTGCCGCACTGCATACATAAGGCCAAGCATCCCACCGGTCGAATGTCCAGCAAAATCCCACATCTGAAACCCCAGCGCCTCCCGAATCGCTTCCAAGTCCTCAACGGTTTCCTCCATGTCCAGTTCGGACGGATTGGCCGGCCTTGGCGACTCCCCTGCTGCTCGCAAATTGATGAGAAAGGTTCTGCGATGCGGCGTGAAGGTATCGGCAAACTGGTCCCCCGTATCGTTAAACTCGGAGTATAGATGCGTGACGGCAAGCGGGTGACCCTCTCCCTTCATAAACACCTCAAACGTGCCACGGTGCGTCAATATCAACTGTTTCTTCCACATGAGCTCATCTCCTGGTCAGCGTGTCGTAATGTTTGGACCTGTTCTGTTCGGACCTGTTTGGACTGAACTGAACGGCTCTATCTAGTTGCGTGAAGTTGAAACATTCTCCCCTGGACGTGTTCCTAGACACATACCACGCTACCGGGAGACAATTGGGGAAATGACGTGAACCAAGTCGGTCCCATTCTTGGGAAGCAGGACCAGTGGTCGGTTTTTGCCTGTGAACTGAAGCACAACCTCTTCCGACGTACAAGTACGGAGGGCTTCAAGGACATTGCGTCCGTTAACACGCAACTCTGCTCTATCTCCGGCCACCGACTCGGCCACAAGAACGTCTGTCGATTTTCCGTAATCCGCCGATTCCGTGAATACCACCAACTGGGTATCATCGACGAAAAACTGAATTTCTTGCGTTTTTGGGGCAATCACTGTGGCGCGGTCAAGGCACTGTACCAATCTCTGGGTTCTGATGACCACCACTGTCGTTTGCAGAGTTGGAATCAAGCGTGACACATCGACATATGAGCCGTTGATTATCCTCGTATAAAGCTGTGTCGCGCCCGTGGTGAATAGGCAATGACTGTCTGTCTCTCGTTCGACTCTCAAACTAATTATGACTTGATTGCTGCATGATGGGCGCAAAATCATCAACATCTGCTAACCATCACTGGAAGTTGATGAAGGTGACGCGCGAGCCAGTCCATCTCGTGAGCAAACCTTTGTGGAGGGACAGTATGTGTGTCCATGTTTTCGGTGATCCATGAATTACTTTCGGCGTACCACAACATCCGTAGTGATTGCACAATTCTACCCACGGTAAAATTTCGCTGTGTCCGATACCCGTCCAGAAAGGCCCGTGCAGCCGGGACATTGAATGCGACACCATCGAGAGCGCCTGATATGATGGCCCTCGCCACGTCTAATTCAAGATAGTCACGGTTCACTCTGTCAAAGTCCAAAATTGCGGACAGCCTATCGTCTGCTACCAGGATGTTATCCGCCCACAAGTCACGGTGGGCCCACCCAATTTCTGCTCCTTCAAATGCACCGATGTCGAAAGATTCAGTGGCTCGCAGTTGACGCATTGCAAAGGGAAATAAGTGCTGCTTTCCACTGGTCTCCATGGCCAGCAACACCTGCACCCAGTGATTGGTTCTCTCAGACACACTTGGAATAAAAAATGTGGCTTCTGTTGGCACCCCCCCGAGAGACAAGAGAGCTGCATGCATTTGACCCGTCGCAATCCCAAGCGAGTACATCTCCTGCATACTCGCACGCCCCGGCACCATGCGGTCTCCATGACAAAATGTCATGACAACAAACCTTTGTCCCGACGCTGTCACTTGGAGTTGCTCTTCGCGATGGGTTAGAATCTGTGGACACAGTAGTCCAAGGGTGTGAAGTTCCACTTGCCAATGTAGTGCTCGCTTTAGGGCAGATTCATTGTACAGGCGATATCTATCGGGATGGTAGCTTTTCAGCAGATATACGCCTTTAGTAGTGGTCAACTTCCATTTGCGATTTAGCCATCCACGAACAATGGCTTCGCTACCCAGTATGCGAAAGCCGAATCGTTGTTCGCAGACATCAAAGAGTTCTTGTCCCTGTTCATCCGTTGCCAACCTCATCATTACATCCCCCAGCATGCCTCGTATCCGCGAAGTCCTGACGCTGTACACGCCAACGCGGACTAACGACAATGGATAACCGACCTTTCGCGGGCCTTTTCGTGTGGCGTCACCGTGACAACGAGCGACCGTCAAGTTCCGCTAAAAATTTCAGGTTACCGAAATAGACGCTTTCCGATGCGCCATTCCCTGTACAAATCGGGAACCCTGTTGATGTCTGCCAGCACTGGATTAAGCCGTGCGGTTACCACTAAATCAAATATGTACTGCCTCGTTTGTTCGACGTCACGCCGATTACCAACTGGTCCATGCCCGGCAATCACGGTTTCGAAGTCAAGTTCAAGTATACGGTCGAGAATGGCAACCCACTGTTCTGGGTTCCCATCTCTCATCGCAGGGTGACCCTCCATGCATCTCCCGCCTCTCAGTCCCATGTCATTTCGTATCCTACTCTGGCAAGTGAATCGTAAACGTGCTCCCTACTCCCACCGTGCTGCTCAGCTCGATGTTCCCTCCGTGTGCCTCGACAAACTCCTTGGCGATGGCGAGTCCGAGACCGGTTCCACCTGTATCTCGAGTTCGATCTTCGTCCACGCGATAGAACCTATCAAAAATATGGTCTTGATGTGCGGGGGAAATGCCGGGTCCAGTGTCCGTGATTGATACATCGACAAATGGAGTTGCTCGACGCAGGCGTACCATCACACTACCGCCTGCTGGTGTGTATCGGACGGCGTTTCCAATCAAGTTGATTAAGACCTGCGTCATCCGGCTCACATCCAGCGGCAATTCAACGTTATCTGCACAATTTTCAAAGCTTAAGGCTACCCCACGGTCTTCAGACGGAATTTGGAAATTATCCACGATCCGTTCGAGCATCTGTGGCACCAAGGTAGGTTGTTTGTTTAATGTCATCTTTCCGGCTTCAGCAATCGTAAGTTGATGCAGATCGTTTACGAGTTGGGTGAGGCGAAATACCTCGTCCTGAATCGGCAGCAGGCTTTCCGGAGAAGACGATTTCACGCCTTGTTGAATTAACTCCAATTGTCCGTTGATGATGGTGAGTGGAGTACGTAATTCGTGCGCTACATCCGCGACGAGATGCTTGCGAGCCTCCTCGGTGCGAATGAGTTGTACGGCCATGTTGTTAAAAGCTTTAGCCACTTCCCCCAATTCATCAGAAGACACGGTCTCGACCTGGGCCTCCAGTTTTCCGCCAGCAATCCTATGTATTCCCTGTAAGAGCTCTTTCAAAGGGCGTGTAAGCCGGTTGGAAAACCACACTGCACCTCCCAAGGCAAGAATTGCAGTCAGTAACGTTCCAGCTATGGTCACGAGCAAGATGGAACGAATGACCGTACGCTCGATACGAAACAATCCATTGACGCCGCGATTTCCGATAATTAACGTGCCTATTCGCTGGCCTTGGACGACAAGAGGTATGTCGACGTTTGCGCTTGTCTGAGGCGGACCATCACGAGAACCCTGTATGGTAGTCACAACTGAATTGTCGGAACTGAGCACCTGAAGATACTCAGGAGTCGTCCTTGGGTCGCTTAACTGAAAATTGTAAAACAAGAAGTTCCCAAGCCCTGCCCAGGACCGATTATGTGTCTCATAATACCAAATGAGTTGGGTCTCCCAGGCCGAAGCACTATTTTGCACTGCTTCAACTGCAAATTGTTGAAATTGGGTTCTGACGACGCCATTTGAAAGCATGACGAACACAGATGCCATGAAGGCAACCATTAACGTGATACCTGTAATGAATTTGTTCCGAAGTTTCACACATTACACCCCACACGTAAGAACCAGTTGGATATATGCTTCCAAACGACCTTGGCATACACTCCAACCTTAGTGTAAGGGACTTCCAGAAAATCGTGATGGAGATTCTATGGAGATGTTTGCGGTCTTCATGTGTTATGAAAATTTCCTTGGCATCCCTAAAATCGTAAGTAAATTCACGCCTGCAACGGCACTCAATCAGACCCTAGATGCGCGTCCCTGACGTCACTCGTCAAGGCCCAATTTGGTCAGTAAACGCCCCTATGAGATCGTCGAGGTTGGTTTTAAAAATGTCGGATTTTCTCCGCGTGCTGCTGACTGAATCGGGTTCTGTTTCCAGTCATCACTCATGTCCGTCCTCCAACTGTATGTCCTGCCATCATTATACATTTGTTTATGGGCACGTATATCGATATGTTCCAGGCTACAACTACTTGAAGTTCCGTATCGAAGGTAGGCATAAGGTAAGTACCACCGTCAGGAACATCATACCAGCCTCCAGCATCATTGCATGGATGCCGCCAACTTCCTTCACAAGCCAACCTGTAAAAAGGTAACCAATCGGCTGTGCAATGGCCGCCGAAAATACTTCTAGACTGATAACCCGGCCGAAGAATTCATCAGGTACTAACTCTTGCAATATGCCTTCATGAATAATTCCGAAGAGCATACTTCCCGCTGAACTAACAGCCATCAACACCATCAGACCGACGAGCGAATGCACAAGAGCCATCGCAAACAAAGCGAGGCCCTCGGCGGCGATGGCTCCATAAGCCACGATTCCTCGCCGTTTCCACGTTCTCACGGAACCGGCGACAAACCCAGCCAGCATAGCGCCGATGCCCGCCATCGAAACAACCAAGCCATACGTGTAATCTGGGTAGTGAAAATGGACCTTGAGTAACCATGGCAGCAGAATTGGGAGAATCCCACTGTAGGAAATAATGATGAATGTCCAAGACACGATACCCACCCAAATCCAGGGATGCCTGACAGTCTCTCGATATCCGGAGAGTAAGTCCGTCACAAAGGTCTGTTTGTTCGAATGCCTTGGCTGCAGTTTTAACTTATCGTCTGCGCGGCGAATAATGACGAGACTGAAGATAGAACAGACAAACGTGGCGGCGTCGAACATAAATCCGACAACGGCGGAAGCAAAAGTCATGATAAGTCCACCTAAGGAGGGCCCGACGAAACTTGTAACCTGAGATGCGATTTGAGATAGGGAGATTGCTGCGTTTCGGATATCGGGTGTAAATATTTGTCGACGTAGGGCCATGTACGCGGGTCGAAACAGGACCGACGCTACTCCGTATAGGAGCACAACGACATCTAATGTGACGATGGCAAGGTGGTGCTCGATGCCAAGAATGCTCATTGCGATGAGAAGTATGACACGGAGCACGTCCGACAGTATCATCATCGCGATTCTTGGAAATCTATCCACCACAACCCCCGTAAGCGGTTGAAAAAGGATATGTGGAATTGCTTGTAGTGTCAAAAGTAAACCCATGGTCGTTGCCGAGTCCGTTACTGAATAGACAACCATGGGCAAGATGACACCGAATGCCTCATCGCCGAGTCCAGACAGGACTCTCCCACTCCACAGAGCGGTGAATAGGCGAGATGTCCGAAATGGCTGCAACAATTGAATCTTGTTCATGTGCGCGACCTCCATGTCTTCTGTATCTTGAAGCGTTGCGCACATATCATAAAACGATATTCATGTCAATAATAGACTTATAATTTTTCATGATTTAAACTAATAATATCAAAATCAAGTCAAAGGACTTTTAGCTTAACTGCTCCAGATGCCGAACATATGTTCTTCGATTTCGAAGCGGCCCCTCCTTAGAGAGGACGGCCTTTTTTATTACCGAGAAAATCACACCCGGTTCAATCCCGGAATCCACCGTCTGAGTGAATAATCTGACCTGTTATCCACTCTGCATCGTCGCTTGCGAGGAACACAACGAGTCGTGCGGCATCCTCAGGCTGTCCGATTCTTCCCATTGGAAATTTGGGTTTGAGGAGTTCCTTGGTGTCAGATGACATCCACCCTGAGTCGGTTGGACCGGGATCAACAGCATTCACCGTAATACCAAGCGCGCCAACTTCTGCAGCAAGCGATACGGAAAATGCCGAAATGGCGCCTTTCGTGGCTACGTACGCCAGTTCTCTTGGCATTGGTCCTTTATCCTGGCCCGACACGATGTTAATGATTCTTCCTCCACGCTGCCCGCGAAATCGACGCGCAAACTCCACCGACAGCAAACACGTACCTCGAACATTTACAACGTAATGAGCATCTAAAATTTCTCCACTCAGGTTTTCAAACCCATCTTCCGTCGAGTGAGTCGCGTTGTTGATGAGGATTGACGGTTCCCCCATGCTTGAAAAGACGGAATCGAGGATGTTTTGAGGTGCATTGGGGTCCGCCAAGTCGACCTCAAGATGGGCAACTTGCACACCAGCGCGGCGCAGCTCCCTGGTGAGTTGGTCCGGCCAGGTGTCTTCAGCCCCCCACTCCATTGAAGCATCGTATTGCCCCCAATGCGTAAAAAAAATATCCGCTCCGGCAGTTGCCAGCGACCTACAGATGGCCGTACCGATTCCTCGTTCTCTGCTTGCCCCTGTGACGATGGCAATACGCCCGGCAAGAGAATTTTTCGACACCATTGTTCTCGCACTCCCATTCATGGTCTTTATCGCTTCCCAGAATCGCACAGACGTCCTACAGTGCCGGTCATGCAGACAACCTCATTTCAGGGCTTCTACAACACACGAAAGGGGACTACGGCAAGCGTAGTCCCCTTGTTTACAGTGTAACCACTTAACCGACCTTGTGTTCCATCCTCAGCTTGTCTGCAATCATTGCAATGAACTCGCTGTTTGTCGGTTTGGTTTTGGATGCGCTTACCGTGTAACCAAACACGTTTCTAATTGCGTCCATGTTCCCCCGGCCCCACGCAACTTCAATGGAGTGTCGAATTGCACGCTCCACACGCGAGGGGGTCGTTTTAAAGCGTTCAGCAATCCTTGGATACAAGGTCTTGGTGATGGAGCCGAGAATCTCTACATCTTGAAACACAATTCCAATTGCTTCACGCAGGTAATGGTATCCTTTTATGTGTGCCGGAACTCCAATCTCATGAATGACCTGGGTGATGGCCGCGTCAACATCATGTTTTGAAAGCTTTCTGTAAGAACTGTTTGTAGCCGGCCCTTGGGCATAAGCGAGCGTGGCTGCGACGGGTGCGATGACAGGCTCGTCATTCATAACCTGACGAATGCGTTCGACCAAAACAGGTAAATCGAACGGTTTAAGAATGAAATACGACACACCAAGTTCCATGGCTCGACGTGTGACAATCTCTTGGCCGAATGCAGTGAGCATGATGACCTTCGGGGTGGTTTCTGGCAAGTCAATCATACGTTCCAGTGCTCCAAGTCCGTCCAAAACTGGCATGATGATGTCGAGAATCACAACATGAGGCCGTTTTGATTTGACAAGTTCAACTGCGTCGTTGCCGTTGTACGCTACGCCACACACTTCCATGTCCGGTTGGCTCGACAAAAACTCATATAGAACATCTGCAAATTCGCGATTGTCATCGGCGATCAGTACTTTTAACGGTTGCACTGTACGTATTCCCCCTCAACTGATGTCGCGATAAACAATTTCGACGATCCACCTTGATGTCCTGCCAAATCTTATGTAATACTTTTCGTCTTAATCATTGGTTCGTCGACAATATTCGACATTCAGGCTCAAAGTGATGACCATTATGACCACGATTCGCCTTGTCGTGATGAGTTGGGTTTCGTCAAAAACGCGCAGGGAGTGTTAGACACTCCCTGCGTGCGTTGGACTCAAGTATCTCGGCAGGAGTGCTGGAATATCCTCACGATACAAGGTTTCCTCCACATCAGGATGCACACACGTTTCGACCATCCACATCGCGTAAACGCCGTAACCTCGGGTCGGGTCTGACACGAATACGTGAGTGACTGCTCCCACTAAACGCCCATCCTGGACAATAGGACTTCCACTCATCCCCTGAACGATGCCGCCTGCTTGCTCCAACAGCCTTGCGTCCGTTACGTGAACGACCATACTCTTAATGGCGGGTTTGTCTTGATGAACCAAGTTTTCAATCTCGACGTTGAAGGCCTCTACATTTTGCCCGTGAAGGACAGTTAAAATCTGAGCTGCACCCTTGTGGACCTGCTCCGGCAGCGCGACCGGCAACTCCCTTAACTGTCCCTCGACGCCAGGAGCCACTCTCATTTTCCCGAAGACCCCAAAAGGCGTGTTTTCCTGAATATCGCCAATCTGACCTTGGGATCGAACAAATCGGCCTCGTTTTTCCCCAGGCTTCCCTGGTTCACCCCGGACTACGCCTGTGACTTCAGAAGGGTAAACAGGTCCTGTTCCTTCAATGGGCTGACCAGTATCAGCATCAGAAATCAAGTGTCCGAGTGCGCCGAACCGCTGATTCTTCGGATCGTAAAATGTTAAGGTGCCGACGCCAGTTGTCTGCTCGCGAACAAACATCCCCAAATGGCGGTCTCCATCCGCTCCCGTAACGGGAGCAATCATGATTTGTTTGTGTTCTCGCCCGCGTCGAATTTGCAACTCAAGGCGGCCCGTAGCCCGACTGACAGACTGTCTAAGGTCCGTCACACTGTTCAATGCTTGTCCATTCGCACGTTCCACGACGTCCCCGATTTGGATGCGAGCGTCTGCTGCTGGAGAAGCCTGTGATGTTCCAATTCGTTGAAAACCAATAACAATGAGGCCATGGGAATGCAGGGTGACGCCGATTGATTGACCGCCGACCATAACGTCTTCTCTCGGAACCACGTTCACATGCACGGCTTTCCAGGGGAGAAATCCAAATAATTTCGTGGAAACCACGGCGTCACCCACATCGTGGGAAGAAACGGAAACCTCGGTGACGCCTTTCGACTCGTTCGACAGCGTTTGCGCTTCAACCACCCGAGCATTTGAAGAATTCACTTGCAGATGCCCGGGAACCCGCAAGTCAAGTGTCAGTCGTTGCCCCAACGGCAGCCGTACTTCGTCCGGAGTACTTACAAGCTGCGTTACAGGACCGCTTGAACAAAGCCATGTTAACCCCGCAGCAATTCCCATGCGGGCCCACTTTCCAGACCATCCTTTATTCATGTCGATCCCCCCTGCACGGCACCTCCGCGTTTCGCTCGTGGTACTAACGTACCCCCGTCAGAGTGGGATTATGATGTTCAAAAGCTGCCACGGTGCCCGTACCAGACCTTGGCCTATCCTGCCAGATGCTTACGTGCATGAAGCAATGCACGGGCGTGTTCAAACGCTGTGCCATCCGCGGCATCAGAACCCAGCAGACGTGCAATTTCCGCCACGCGACCGTCTTCATCAAGCGGTAATACAGACGTCTCAGTACTGCTCGCTGTCTCGGTCTTCAAAATTTGAAAATGCGACGCCGCACTCGCCGCAATTTGCGCCGAGTGTGTCACGCATAGGACCTGGCCGCGCCTGCCAAGAGCAGACAGGTGCCTCGCTAGCTGACCCGCAGCGGATCCGCTAACACCACTGTCAATCTCGTCGAAGACGAGCGTGGAGACCTCGTCCACTTCAGAAAGCGCGGACTTCAGTGCGAGCAACGTGCGCGACAGTTCTCCTCCCGATGCCACCTTGCTCAAAGGTTTCGGTTCTTCACCGCGGTTTGCGGAAAACAGGTAAACCACGTCGTCTATGCCATGCGCAGAAAAAGAAGGTCCTTTTTCCGCATGAAGTCGCATGGTGACTTGCACTTGAAACACCGCGCTCGGAATATCTAGTTCTCTGAGCGTTGCCTGAACGCGTCGACTCATCTCGAAACCTGCTTTAACACGTACATCATGCAGAATTTCTGACGCCGCGAACAGTTCCTCTTCAGTCTTACGCAACAAGCGCTGTGCTTCCTCGATGCGTTCTTCTTGATGCACGAGACGGTCACGCTTTTCTTTTGCCTCGTCAAGATATGAAAGGACATCTTCGACCGTGGCGCCATACTTCCGCTCCAAGGCTTTTATTTCAGCGAAGCGGTTTTCAATCTCTTCAACGCGCATGGGATCGTTGTCGAGACTGGACGCGTAGTGTGTCAGTCCACGCAACGCCTCGTCTGCATGTACCTGAGCCGTTTCCAGTAAGCTTAAGTGTTCCCGCAACGACTCGTCATATGCTGCTGCCGCCGTCACCTCGTGCAAGGCCGTCGATAACAAACTGTTCGCTCCGGGCCTTCCGGCGGTTCCGTCGACGGCATCAACGGCTGCCTGCACAGAGGAAACAATTCGGTCAATGTATTGTAACTTCTGCCGCTCTTCGCGCAGCGGCTCTTCTTCTCCAGGTGAAAGACGGGCTTTTTCAATCTCCTCGATTTGGAACGTGAGCATATCGAGTTGCCGCGAACGTTCTTGCTCGTCGAGACGGAGTGCTGCTACAGCAGCACGCGCCTCGCGCCAGGTTTCGTACAGATGATTTACATCCACGAGTGCGGTCTGATGGCCGCCAAATAAATCGAGCATCCGCAATTGCTCATCGGGCCTAAGGAGGCCCTGCTGGTCGTGCTGTCCGTGCTGCTGCGCAAGATAGCGGCCGAGTTGTCGGAGCATCTGGACCGTAACCATCCGACCATTTAGGCGACACGTGGTCCGTCCACTCGCATGCAGTTCACGAGTGACCACCAATTCATCTTCTTCAAAGGGGACTGCCCAATCTTCTAGCAGACTGGCGATGACCGCGCGCTGTCCTGTAACAGAGAATAGACCTTCCACCACTGCTGTTTCGGCGCCGGCGCGAATGAGTTCGGTCGTGGCTCGTTGTCCGAGGAGCAATCCGAGGGCGTCAAGAATGATAGATTTTCCGGCCCCAGTTTCACCCGTCAATACGATAAGACCCTGGTTTAACTGCACGTTGAGTTGACGGATTAAGGCAATGTTTTCAATGGAGAGTTCCAGAAGCACAGTATCCCCTCACCCCTGCAACAAGTTTGCACTCAGACGGTCTCGTCTGCAAACCGAAGCTTTTTGCGGAGAACGGAAAAAAATTCCCTGTCACGCCACTTGACGAGCGTGACTTCGACGGGTGACCGCCCTACGGTAACCACATCATCTGGCAGTAACGCAAAGCCCACCTGCCCGTCTACGGTGAGCCCCACGTCCTCATGGGCCGCACGTACGACGAGTTTAATGGTCTGTTCACTATCGATGACACACGGCCTTGAAACCAGCGTGTGCGGGCAAATAGGCGTAATCAGGATTGCCTGTACATGCGGAACAACAATTGGTCCGCCGCAGGACAAGGAATAGGCAGTGGAACCGGTTGGCGTCGATACGAGTACACCGTCACCCCGATATGAATCTACCCACACGTCATCGACGTGCACGTCCACCGATACCATCCTGGCAAACGAACCTTTTGCAATCGCAACCTCATTGATTCCCAAAAACGATGCACACGTCTCATCTTTGCGCGATACCGTCGCTGCCAGTACCAGTCGCTTTTCGAGGTCGTAGTCCTGCTCGACGACGCGGCGTACCGTGTCGTGAAGGTTTCCTGGGTCGGCTTCACTTAAGAACCCCAAGTGTCCTAAATTGATACCGAGCAAGGGGACGTTCCAGGGTGCCAACTTGCGGGCAGCCCCGAGCAACGTGCCGTCGCCGCCGAGGACAAAAGCCAGTTCAACTTCCCGAAACAGATCCCCGGTGACTTGGTCGGTGGCAAGTTGCTCCGTGTCTGCGGTCACTAGGGCAACGCCTTCGCTGCTTAACAGGTCACACAATCGCTTTAGTGTCGCGTCTGCTCCTGGTTTCTCTCGATTCACCACAACGCCCACAGTTCTCATCTCTCTGCCTCCTAACGCCCATGAAGCCATACCACCGCCGCAAGGACACCGGCGCAAAACCATAATGAACGGTTGAGGACCCTCCGCCACAGAACATATGAAGGTGACTTGAGGGTAAAATCAATGAAATGCACCTGTTCATTTTCAACGTCCACTTGTAGCGCTCCGTTAACGTTGAAGGCGGTTACCAGTGGTTGCCAATCACCGCGCAGTTTGAGGCCGTTGACACCCTTATCGCGCGTACTCGTCAGTTTTACCACGTATGTCTTTGCGCCTTTACGCACGATAAAATCGGCAATCAGCTGACGTTCGAACTGTCTGCTGTCATAATAGCCAGTCCAGATGGCTCGCTCACGCACACGTAACACCTGATAGCCATTCTCTTCCAGCCAGTCCATTGCAGCTCTGAATTTTCCACGGAGCGGGGTCTGCTTCTCTCCACCCCATTGCCGAAACATCGACTTCATTACGATATACACCAAAAGGGCGGCAATCACCAGAGCAAAGACATCCCGTACGTACATGTGGTGTCTCCCCCAGACTGATTTCCCGAGTCAGTAGCTCATGTTATGATTCGGCTTCCGGGGGCCCATTTCCTTGTTCCGCCAGAGAATTCCATGCCGCTTCTACAACCATGTCGACATCGCTCCCCGCAACAAGCGGACCTGTAGCAGCGAGGAACATACTTGTGGTCTCGTCGACAGACTTAACACCCTGCCACCACGCGAGGTACTCGATATTGCCATCTCCTCCGGTCACAGGCGAATAGGTAAATCCGCCGAGATGCAGAGAATTGGATTCCCCCATTGCACGATGCTCACGGAGCACGCGCTTGTGTACGGATAAATCGCGAACAATGCCGCCTTTCCCGACATCCGCCCGACCAGCTTCAAACTGAGGTTTCACTAACGAGATGATGTCAAACGGAGGTTCCAGAATCTCCAGGAGCTTCGGAAACAAAAGACCTGCAGAAATAAAAGAAACGTCCATCACAGCCACCGACGGACGGGGACGAAACACACCCTCGTCGACATGACGGAAATTCGTGCGCTCCATGACAGTAACACGCGCATCAGAACGCAATTTCCAGGCTAATTGACCGTAGCCCACGTCAACGGCGTACACGTGGCTTGCTCCATTTTGCAGTGCACAATCGGTGAATCCACCTGTAGAGGATCCAACATCCACGACAATTCTTCCTGTGAGGTTGACTGGAAACACCGAGAGAGCTTTCTCAAGCTTTAGGCCGCCTCGTCCGACGTATGGATGTAATGGTTGTAGGACGCGTAGACTGATATCCTCACGGACCTGCAGTCCAGGTTTATCAAACACTTCGTCTTCATGTTTGACAAGTCCAGCCATAACAGCGCGGCGGGCTGCCTCCCTGCTGGGGAACAGCCCGCGTTGATGGAGCAGCACATCAAGTCGTATCTTCTTAGCATTCATCGGGTTAACTCCACGCCCGGACCGGAGATGTATGTGCTTTGGCACGGTTGCAAACGTCAAGTGCAGCCTGTGCAACTTTATCGCCGTCGAGTCCGAGTTCAGCCAAAATCTCACCGCGACCGCCGTGTTCAATGAATTCATCTGGAAATCCCTTGCGGACTAATTCTGTGTGAATCCCCTCGTCCATCAACAACTCGGCGACTGCAGAGCCAAACCCTCCGGCCAGCGCACCTTCTTCAAGGGTCATTACAGGCATGCGCTGCGCGTACTTCAAGATAGTGTCTCGGTCTAGTGGTTTGACAAAGCGCGCATTCACGACTCCCACTGACAGGTTGTGTTGCTTCTTCAATTGTTCCGACGCCGATTTCGCCACGGCAACCATGGGTCCAAGGGCAAAAATGCAGAGGTCGTCCCCATCACGAACAACTTCTGACTGGCCCATCGGAATTTCCTTGAGTGGGTCATCAACGTTCGCTCCAACCCCGTCTGCGCGAGGATAACGGACTGCCACGGGCCCAGGTTGTTGAAGCGCAGTATACAACATGTGCCGAAGCTCTCCCTCATCTTTCGGCATCATTAACGTCAGGTTCGGAATCGTTCTCAGGTATGCCATATCGAAAGCACCTTGGTGTGTTTCGCCGTCCGGTCCCACGACGCCCGCCCTGTCGATTGCGATGACAACAGGCAATTTTTGAATGCAGATGTCATGGATCACTTGGTCATAAGCTCGCTGTAAGAACGTAGAATATATGGCTAACACCGGCTTGCGTCCGACGGCGGCCAGACCCGCGCAAAACGTGGCTGCATGTTGCTCCGCGATGCCGACATCATAGATACGATTTGGAAACCGCTCCTGAAACTTGGTCAAACCTGATCCGGGTACCATTGCAGGTGTAACCGCGACAACGCGAGCATCGGTTTCGGCAAGTTCAATCATTGTGTCGCCAAACACCTTACTGTAAGACGGTGCACTATTGCTTTTCGCGGCGGACGGCCACGCATGCCACTTATCCGGCGCCTCTTCCGCTGAAGCATAGCCTTTGCCCTTTTGGGTGACTAGATGTAACAGTACCGGACCGCGCAGGTTCTTCGCGTCTTCCAAAACCCGCAGCAACGAGCCAAGGTCGTGTCCATCAACAGGCCCCAAGTACTTGAATCCAAACCCCTCGAAGAACTGTCCGGGCACAAACATATGCCGCATGGAATCTTTTAACCGCTCAGCCGTTTTTGTCAGTCTGCGCCCGATGCCCGGCACCCTAAGCATCGCATTCTCAATCTCGGACTTTGCGCGTGAGTACGTTGGGTCACTTCGTAATCTAGTCAAGTACTGGGATAAGGCGCCGACGTTTTCAGCGATAGACATTTCATTGTCATTCAAAATCACCAGAAAGTCAGTCCCGACTTCGCCTGCGTGATTGAGCGCCTCCATGGCCATACCACCTGTGAGCGCTCCGTCACCGATGACACTGACCACCTTATAGTGCTGACCCGCAAGGTCGCGCGCAACTGCCATGCCGAGACCTGCGGAAATGGACGTGCTGGCGTGCCCAACGCCAAAAGCATCATGTGGGCTCTCGTTGCGTTTCGGAAAGCCGGCCAGCCCTTTAAACTTTCGCAACGTCGAAAATTCGTTCATTCTTCCAGTCAACAGTTTATGGACGTAGGCCTGATGCCCGACGTCCCAAATTATCCTGTCACGCGGACTATCAAACACACGATGCAGAGCTAACGTCAACTCCACGACGCCGAGATTCGCCCCGAAGTGCCCGCCAGTTTTCGACACGGACTCCACAAGAAACTCTCGGACCTCTGTTGCAAGCTCAAGCAGCTCCGCATCGCTCAGACGCTTTAGGTCCTTCGGACCGTGCATATGTTCAAGCAACGTAAAGCAACACCCCTCAGATGAGCCATCTGCCCATGACAATTCCATGGGCCTATTATAACGCAATTAGGCACAAACCATGGCCATTGCGTTGTATTTCGTCAACAAATGGACAACGATTGCCGTTTGAATCGCATGATTAGAGCACAGTTACATCACGATTACAGCACCTTATGCAACGGACTGTTTATCGGCCCGCTTTACGTTTCCGTGCCGCCATTGCTTCCATCGGTCTGCGCCACACGAGCAATGTATCTAATGTTTTTGCCGCAAACAAGACAATGGGTGTCGGTGAATGAATGGCAATCGTTTTTCCGATTGCTTTGGCACCAACAGTGATGGATGTAACGAGTGCCGTCAACAAAATCACGACCACTTCACCGCGCCATCCTGATGTCCCAATTGCCCGCTGCAACTGTACAGCGACCGCAAGCGCACCAGCACCACTCAGCACACCAGCAATGTCGCCAACAACGTCACTTGCCAGACTCGAGACTTTTTCGGCGTTTCGGACAATAAAAATCGCCCGTTTGGCACCAAATACCCGTTTTGAGGCCATTGCGTGAAAAGGGGTTTCGCGCGCCGCTGCAGCCGCCACACCAAGCATATCAAAGAGAGCGCCGACGAGGACAATGATAAAAACAACGAACGCACCTATGTACCACGGTATTTGGTCTAAAAAAATAGTGGCTGTGTCAAACACACCACTGAGTGGAAAAGACAACGCAGCAACCGATAAGACAAACGGAAGTGCACTCTTTATCGTTGTACGTTTCATATGTATATGGTCGCTCCCAATCGGTTAGCTGGCCCGTCAGCCCGAACAATACTGATGGGTGGCAGCTCTTTGGGTAAACGCTGTGGCTTAGGTCCAGTAGGTTTTCCCAAGGACGCACCCACGCGTCGCCACGTCGGCGGTTTCCCTTTACGCATCCCTTGACTGTGTCGCCAGCAGTCAGACTGGATTACCACTCAGTCCACACTATAATCCCCAAAGAGCCACGCTTCGGCGAACAGTCTAGGCGTTTTCCGCGACAACCGCTGCCAACTCATAGCCTCTTTTGCGTTGAGTAATTTCATGCAGCACCAGCAGTGCGTCCCTGGCCAGGGAGCTACTGCCTGTTTCCCACAATCCTTCACTCCCGCTCAAGGCAGGCTACACTGCACAAAGATTGGCTCCGCATGCAGGTTCATACCCCAAGCCATCGCCCCTTGTCTGAGCAGGCCACGCACTTGGGCCTCCGCGAAAGATGGGTCAGGTCGCGCATGCCATTGCGCGTTGCCCACCTTTCTTAACTCCCAGTAACAACCCAGGGCTGGGCTCCCCAAGCCACCACCAGGAACTTCATCGATGTGCCCTTTGGCGGATTTTTAGCCCCGCCTTCAGAGTTGGACGGTTGACTAGAATACTGCGCCACCCGCGAATGTACATATTATAACATATGTCCTGCCTTTTCGTTCATACGAAAGACTTCCATCCGAACCTGCCAGCTTCCAAACGCACCAACACCGGCACGCTGCTTGGTTAGAAGAGACCTGCTTAAAACGCGTGACATCAGGCGATGTCGATACAACATCATTCTCAGTGTTCTCTTGACACGATGAAGCGAGCGATGGCACGCAACTGTGGCGAATCAATGCCGGCTTTGATGAGCTCATCTTCTGCCGCGTCAACGGCTGCTATTGCCCGAGTTCTTGTCTCTTCGAGACCCACGAGCCTCGGATAAGTAAACTTTTCCAGCCGCAGATCGCTGCCCTTTGTTTTACCGAGCGCTTCTGTAGTACCGACCACATCCAGATAGTCATCCATCATCTGGAAAGCAAGCCCAATGAAAGCACCGTAGTTTTCAAGAGCCTTGCGCTGTGCAAGCGGAACATCGGCGAACAGGCCCCCAATGACCACAGCGGCCTGAATCAGAGCACCGGTTTTGTGCTGATGGATAAACTCAAGTTCTTGCACAGTCCCGTCTTTGTGTTCAGCCAGCAAATCTGCCTGTTGTCCGCCAACCATGCCGTAGGGCCCGGCAGCATGAGCCAACCGACGGATCATCTGCAACTGTCGTTCCGGTGCAACCCGCATTTCTCCGGAAATCAGCTCAAATGCATGCGTCAGCAAGCCATCACCCGCCAGCAGTGCCGTGGCCTCCCCGTAAACCTTGTGATTCGTCGGTTTGCCTCTGCGCAAGTCGTCGTCGTCCATCGCAGGAAGGTCGTCATGGATGAGTGAGTAACAATGCACAAGCTCAAGAGCAAGCGCTGCAGGCAACGCGTCTCCAGGCGTGATGTCAAATGCCTCCGCCGTCGCCAGGCAGAGCAGAGGCCGCAGGCGTTTCCCGCTTCCGAGCAAGCTATAGCGCATCGCCGCAAACAGGACCTCTGGAGGGTCGGACGGAGAAAACACCGGATTAAGCGCAGCCTCGATGACCTCGCGAAGATTGTCCATGTAGCGAGCGACGTCAAATGGACGCGTCATTCACCAGCCTCCGCAATGCGCACGGTGCCGAGATTACCATCCTGCTCAATCAATTGGACAATCTCCAACTCTGCCTTGTCCAGTTGCTCACGACAAAACTGCACCAATGTCATCGCTTGCTTGTACTGTTCAATTGATTCTCCAAGTGGCAAGTCGCCTGACTCAAGTCTTCGGACGGTCTCTTCGAGTTGCTTCATAGCCTGCTCAAATGTCAAGTCTTGACTGAACTGCTCGCTCACCAGTGTCCCCCCAATCATCTACAATCCGACCCTTGACCACTCCATCTTGGAGTCGCAACAGGACGTCGTCGCCTGCGTTCAAATCGCCTGCCTTCGTTACTACAGTTTCCCCGTCGCTGCGAAAGATTACGCTGTATCCGCGACTGAGGACCGCAAGTGGATTTAGTGCCGCAAGTGTCGCAACAAGGCGTTCATAGTGATTCACTTTTGCTGACAAGTGCGTTTGCATTCTCCCTTTTGCCCGTGTTTCTACCGTTGCCAGATTCATCCGCTGTGTAGACACCTTACTTCGCATGTCAAGGCGCATCACTCGGTCGCGCAGACCTCGAAACTGCCGATCCGCTTTGACAAGCGGCCTTTGTGCAAACTGCCGCAGCTGACTCTCGACATAGTCGAGTGTAACCCGACGCGCTGAAATCGCACGTTGCGGGTCTTGGAGTGCACGTGACCGCTCCAGATATTGCAACTGTTTTCGCTGTGCCTCCAGCTTATGTGCCAGGCCGATATCAGCAGCGTTTTTGTACTGTGCAAGTTTCAGCAACAGTTCCTGTGCGGCCGGGGCGGCCTGCTCTGCCGCCGCCGTGGGCGTTGCTGCACGGACGTCCGCCACAAAATCAGCGATGGTGAAATCTGTCTCATGTCCGACGGCAGAGATGACCGGAATCGGGCACCTGGCGATTGCCCTCGCAAGAATTTCTTCGTTAAAAGGCCACAATTCTTCGAGCGATCCGCCGCCTCTGGCCACAATCAGCACATCAATCGGATGGCCTGTTTCTGAGAAACGCACGAGCCTTTCAATGCCCTTGACCAGCGTCGTGGCTGCTGTCGGCCCCTGAACCTGCGCCGGTGACAAGACCACGGTCGCTTGTGGAAAGCGGCGCTGCAAGGTCGAACAGATGTCACGAATGACCGCACCTGTCGGAGATGTTACGACTCCAATTCGTTTGGGATAACGCGGCAGGGGCCGCTTGCGGCTTTGCGCAAACAACCCCTCTGCAGTAAGCCTCTCTTTCAATTGGGTAAAGGCTACGTACAGAGCACCAATTCCGTCAGGTTGCATCTCGTCGACGTACATCTGATAGGACCCATCCCTGTCAAATACACTAATCGACCCGACGACGATGACGCGCATGCCATCCTCCGGCTTAAACGCAATGGAGCGATTCTTACCGGCAAACATGACAGCTCGCAAGCGGCTTTGTTCATCCTTCAGAGTGAAATACATGTGACCGCTCGTATGATGTTTGAAATTGGAAATTTCGCCAGCCACGTAACACCGTGCCAGCCGGGGTTCCGCTTCAAAGAGGCGACGAATTAGTGCGTTGAGTTCGCTTACTGTATAAATTTGTTCAGCAGGGACAACACTCACGTTTACCGTTCCTCTCGTGGAAAATCCCGACGAGTATGCGCCTTACTCGGAGCGACTGCTGCTGTGACCAGGGCTCAACTTTGCCTTCGGGTCGATAAAGGTTTTGGCGTTGTTCACGGCCGTTGGCGCTTCGCCAAAGCCAGTTGCAATCAATTTGACCTTGCCAGGATAAGTGACCACGTCACCGGCGGCGTAAACACCCGGAATGTTGGTTTCCATTTTTGTATTAACGACAATCTCATTGTTCTCAATGTCAAGACCCCACTCGTTGATTGGACCTAGAGACGCTGAAAACCCGAGACCACTGACGATAGCATCCACTTCAAGCTCGGTAACTTCTTTTGTCTTATTATGAACGAGTTCTACTTTCTCGACTTTGCCATTCCCATGAATCGCCTTGAGTTCAACGAATGTACGAACGTCGACGCTAGATTCCATGAGTTTCTTGACACTTTCTTCATGAGCGCGGAAACCATCACGGCGATGAACCAAAGTCACCTCGGAGGCCACGCCTTCGAGCATCAGCGCAAAGTCCAGTGCTGTATCGCCGCCACCGATGACAAGTACGCGATGACCACGGAAGTTATCCAGATTGTCAAGGAAGTAGTACAAGCCCTTGCCTTCGTAATCATCTGCATTTTCTGCAGGCAGGGGTCGAGGAGTAAACATGCCAATGCCACCGCAGATGAGTATCGCGCGGGAGTAATGGACACGCTTGTCTGTCGTCAGCTCAAAAATTCCGTCATCACGTCTCTGCAACTGCTGGGCACGTTCGTTCAAATGCACAGTGGGATTGTACTGGAAAGCCTGTTCCTTGAGTTGATGAACCAGGTCACGAGCACGAATCTTTGGGAAACCACCGACGTCAAAAATGTATTTTTCCGGGTACAGTTCGGCCAGTTGCCCGCCGAGTTCCGGAAGACTGTCGATGATTTTACAGGTTGCATCGCGCATACCGCAATAAAACGCGGCAAACAATCCTGTCGGACCGCCCCCGATGATAGTAATATCAAATACTTCGTTTGGTGACTGGTTGGGACTCATCACTTTCCCTCCTCATGGTGCTGCACAGGGTGTCCGTCAAGACATCGATGACAACCGACGACCCTTGCAGGTTAAAACGTGCGTTCGAGTCTAGCCATTCGCATTATAGCGCATCCTGTCATATCCTACTACCTGAACATAAAGAATAGGCAAGATGGACTAGATAGAACGTCCCGCCGTTCGTCTTCAGGGCTGAACACATCCCATACGCACGGGCAGTCGCGGAGTCACTCTGTCAATGAGGAAGGGAGTGTAGGTTCCTTCAAATATCGATAGGCAATGGTTGCTACACCGAGCGCATTATCAGACGAAAAGCGAGGATTGGCGAATCGCACCACCAGGTTAGGTGCCACAATGCCAAGCCTCTTGACAACGCGCTGACGTATCCACATGTTCGCCATTACTCCGCCAGCAAGCACACAAGTCCTGACATCCGGTCTCTGAAGCGCAGCACTCCGAATGGCTTTGACGAGACTGTTTGCGATACAGGCAAAGACTGCACGCGCTAGAGCAGGACCTGGTACACCGTCATCGACTGCGCGCAGTGCTGCCGAACACGGGCCCGAAAAGCTCATATTTGCGCCCTTAACCGTCGCTGAAAGTCGGAATGATGCGGTCTCGCATGTTTCATCGTTTTCTTGACTACCGGTTTCTTCTTGTACCCCTGACGCCGCCAAACGCTCAAGCTGCGGGCCCGCGGGGAACGAGAGACCTAACGCAACCCCTACCCTATCAACAAACTGCCCCGCATTCAGGTCACTGCTGCTCCCGAGAGACTCAATCTGATATCCAAACCTTGTCCGGACAGCACAGAGTACGTCGGAAGTGCCTCCAGACAGGTGAACGGCGAGAAACGGGCGGCCGGGCGGTAAGTCCATGTCGTAGTCCGCTGCTGCCAAATGGCCTTCTTGATGCGAAGTTCGCACAACCGCTATGCCGGACAACCAGGCAAAGGATTCCGCAAACCGTGTTCCTGCGAGAAACACAGGCATGTAGGAAGACGCGAGTGGGCGCGGGCGAACGGATACGCCGATTCCACGCCACGCGACGTCCGCAACCGGAATTGCACGCATCAGGGAGGACATGACGTCGGTGAACTGCTGAACATGAAAAAAGAGTGCATCGGATTGCCGAAGCCCTCTCTCACCCGCTCCCACCGGCAATAATCGGCGGGCCTCCGACACCATGTGTCCGTCATCGCAAGATACGGCGCACATTGAGGTCGTGTAATTGCTCGTGTCGATGCCAAGAACAAGTTCCAGATTACGCACCTCCGCCCTGCTATGACTCGCTGTCCGTCCGTCGTTCACTGACGACGGGTAACAATTTTGCCAAAGCGCCGTTAATGAAACGTCCAGACTCCTCAGTGCTGTACTGTTTTGCCAGCTCGACGGCTTCATCCATGATGGTCGCTACGTCCGTTTCGGCTTCAAACAACAATTCATAGAGGGCAAGCCTTAGCACTGCAAGATCGACTTTCGCGATCCGGTCGAGACGCCACCCTGTTACGTGAGTCGCGATAAGTTCATCTAGGTCCGCCGTATGAACGCCGACGCCCTGCACAAGTCGGGTCACAAAATCTCTTTGACCGGAGAGGAGTGCGGATTCATCACCCTCCAGTACATGACCGGCAGCCTCTAACGCCCCTACTTGTCCAACATCCATCTGGTATATCGCCTGCACGGCACGTGCTCGGAGTTCATGTCTTTTCATAATGCGCTGTATTTCCACCTTTACCGTGATTGGCAATCGACGGACACCGTGTGTCAGTCATTGAAATCAAGAATAGTCAGTCTCAAGAATGGTCACTATAACGGTCCGCGAGTAATTTTTCTACAGTATGTTTCCAATCTCGCTTTTCCTCAAGAATCCGCCCAACAAAAAAGCCAACAGCCATCAGCACCAATAAAAGCAGTGTCGACCAAAATCCAAAAATCATCCATGCCAGCCACAGAACCACACCGGCAATCAGGCCTTGCCAGCGACGTTTCAGGTTTAGGAGCCCGACCGAGATGGCGCGAACAAAAGTCCACATCTAGTCCACCCACGCTTTACTCACTTTTGCCGCTGAGCTTGCCAGTTCTGCAATATGTACCGTTACACGTTCCACCGTGACGCCTGTTGTATGCTCGACATATTCCTTAACCTCTGCCTGAATCTCTTTGCTCATTGCGTTCAAATCCATGTCCGCGAGCACACGAACACGAATAGCCAGCCAAATTCCTTGTTGTCCGTTTCGAACCCGGGTGTCAAACTCTGAAACACCTTTGACGGTCTTCCCCGTTCGATTGGCCAACTGGCGGATGGTCTCGAAAGAGATTCGAATGTTTCCAAAGTCACCCGGTAAGACAACGTAGTCTACGTCACTAGACCCAATGCGGTAGAAAAGAAACCGCAGTCCGAGCACAAACCAGACGATGGCAATCACAATAGCGTAGATATACCAGGGATACTGTGAAAGCATCGAGACGCTGGAAAAACCAAGTACTCCAAGCAGGAACAAGCCAACGGCGCCCGCCAAACTGACGATGGAAAAGATAACGAGTAAAATCCGGTCTAGGTAGCTCACAGAAAGCGCCTCCTTGGCGAATGAGTTACAGTAACATCAGCTCGTCCAATCCGGCGAAGCCTTTCAGTCTCCCGAGCTCTGTGGTCGAAACGGGGCAGCACGGGAAACTGAAAGTCGAATCAACAATCAGGAATGTACCCGCTTTTCCCCACCTTCGGGTAACTCCTTGCTTTCTCCATGGACACGAATCGCCGTGACATGCACATTGACCGTGGTTACGTTGAGTCCCGTCATGCCTTCGACAGCACTCTTGACATGCTCCTGGACGTGAACGCAGGTCTGTGGAATATTGATACCAAAATCAAGTACCAAGGACAGGCCTATATCGCAGGCTTTCTCTTCGTCCTGAAAGTCGACCCGCACGCCTTTGGCCAAGTTTTTCCGGCCAAGCAAGGACTCTGTCAGGCCGCCCGCAAAACTGCCGGTGAGGTCAACGACCCCCTCGATTTCGCTGGCTGCGAGACCTGCAATAATTTGAATCACTTCATCCGCAATCTGAATCTTCCCCAAGTCATTGGACTGGAATTCCATATCCTGCATCGCGCATACCTCCATTTATCTTATGGAATAATGGGGTGCTCTTCAAGAAACCGCGTTGTCACATCGCCCGCCTGAAAGAGCTCGTTTTGTAACAGGGCGATATGGAACGGGATGGTTGTTTTCACGCCTTCTACGCGAAACTCGCGCAGCGCCCGGCTCATTCGCGCGATTGCGAGCTCTCGTGTTGGTGCCCAGACGATGACTTTGGCAATCATTGAATCGTAGTAAGGAGGCACAAAGTAACCTGGGAACGCAGCACTGTCCACACGGACACCAATGCCGCCTGGAGCCAAGTACTCCGAGATGCGCCCTGGCGTTGGCATGAAGCCTCTCGCCGGGTCCTCTGCGTTGATTCTGCACTCAATTGCGTGCCCCCGTAACACAACGTCTTCCTGGGAGAAGCTAAGCTCTTCCCCGGTGGCAACGAGTATCTGTTCACGGACCAGGTCAAACCCTGTCACCCATTCCGTCACGGGGTGTTCAACCTGAATTCGCGTGTTCATTTCCATGAAGTAAAAACTGCCATCGTCTGAATAAATGAATTCAATCGTTCCCGCACCCACGTAATCCACGGCTTTTGCAGCCGCGACGGCGGCCGCCCCCATCTTTTGCCGTGTTTCCTCGCTAAGCACAGGACACGGGGACTCTTCGACAAGTTTCTGTAGACGGCGTTGCACAGAACAATCGCGCTCACCAAGGTGAACGGCATTCCCGTGCCGATCTGCCATCACTTGAATCTCGACGTGCCGCATCCGCTCAATATACTTTTCGAGGTAGACGCCCGCATTGCCAAAAGCGGTTTCAGCCTCACGCTGTGCAGTGACTACGGCCTGACGCAGAGATTCCGGGTCCCGTACAATACGAATTCCCTTTCCACCACCGCCAGCCGTCGCCTTAATAATCACCGGATAACCAATTTCCTCCGCAATGGCGAGTGCTTCTTCAGGGGTTTGCAACAACCCATCGCTGCCAGGGACCGTGGGCACTCCAGCAGACTTCATCGTTTCCTTCGCAACGGACTTGTCGCCCATGGTCTCAATCGCATACGCACTTGGACCAATGAATGTAATGCCACACTGTTCGCAGACTTCTGCAAAATCGCTGTTTTCGGCTAAAAAGCCGTAACCAGGATGGATGGCGTCGACTCCTGTCAGTGTCGCTACAGACATGATACTCGGGATATGTAAGTAGCTTTGCTTACTTGGCGTCGGGCCTATGCAGTACGCTTCGTCGGCCAGTTGCACGTGCAATGAGTCTGCATCGGCTTCGGAGTAAATGGCCACGGTTTCTATTCCCAGTTCTCTGCAGGCCCGAATCACTCGGACCGCAATCTCACCTCGATTAGCAACCAGTACTCGCTTGAACATGGTCGTTCTCCTTACCAACATAAGATTTACGCACGTTTAATGCGAAATAGGGGTTGACCGTACTCAACCAGCTGACCGTTTTCCGTCAACACTTCGACGATGATGCCATTGGTCTCGGCCTCAATCTCGTTCATCAACTTCATGGCTTCGACAATACAGACTACGCTCTTCGCGGTCACCCGACTACCTTCCTCCACATAGGGCGCTGCATCTGGTGAAGATGCACGATAAAATGTGCCCACCATTGGCGAAGTTATAACAGTCGTAGAGTCGTCTTCTTGTGCTGCCTGTACGGGCTGGGCAACGGGAGCGGATGCTTCCACCGGTGCAGTTTGAAGTGCTGTTGTTACAGGTTGTGGTGCACTCGACACAGGAACCTGCGACGCCGCTGCGACGGTCACGTCAGGCTTCTTGATATGCAACTTAGCATCTCCAGATTCCACAGTCAGTTCGCTTACACTCGTTTCATCCAGCAGCCGAATAAGTTCTCGGATTTCACCTATCTTGAACAAAAAACTGTCACCCCTTGGCAGATGGCGTCTCAATTACTCGTCCTAGTATAACATAGAGACAAGTCCTTCTCTATGTACAACCATCGAGCGTATGCCACAGCAAACGCCCCGCCTAGTGCGGGGCGTCTTCGCAAGGGGGCACTGATTACGCTTTAATTTTGACGATAACGTCGGATGCGGAGACGTTCAACTGTTGACTGACAATGTTCATTAGTTGCACCGCCTTCGTGTTCGAAAGCTGGCTAGCCTTGACGTAAACAACAACTTGGCTGCCATCTGAACTCGGCACAATGACGCAATCTTGATAGCCTTTGGCCAAAATCATTTCCTTCGCGTTGGCGAGTGCACCCTGCTCGCTTTGCAATTGACGGAGCTTATCCTCGGCCCCGCTCAACTCCTGTGCCGACGCGTTGTTGTTTGCGAGAATTTGTTCCTCCGCATCAATTTGCTTCGTCATCTCGGTATCGAGCTGCGTTTGCATATTCACGAACCAGTCAGTGGTCGTCGTTGGGGTGCCGGTACCCGCCGCCGTGTTTTGACTTCCTGAGGTCTGATTCGCCGTTGTTTGATTGCCGGAAGTCGAGTTACTGTTTGGCACCCCGGTGGTTGAAGTGGCCACGCTTGTCCCATTCGTCGATGTTGTTGTCGTGCTGTTTTGGTTATTCATGGTGTAATACCCAATCAACATCAGGGATAACACCATCATTGTCGATAACCACACCGTTTGCCGTTTCACCATTTGTACATTCCTCCCAATCTTCTACGGATTACTCCTTTTTGGCTCTACGCTAATTTTATATGCGGGCACGTCCAACACATGACCAATTGCGTCAATGATTTCTGCTTTTGCGATGAAGAAGTCTTTTGCGTCAACCAGTACGACGACCCCTCGCACCGTTGGCGAACGCTGTGACGTGACAAACGGTACCGAGCTGCCATCAGGCGTATGTTCGGTGAACACAGAGTTGTCGACCGTGGTAGATTGAGAGTTAGACTGGCCACTACCTCCCGTTTGCGTCTGTGTTGTCTTCTTCACATTGTTGGCGACGGACAGTTCGTTTGTAGAGTCAAGGGTGACCATGACGACCGCGCTGTTGACTCCAGCCAAGTTGTCAATCACCTGCGTGAGTTCAGTGTCATACGTCGCCTGCATTTGGACGATGGGATTCGGATTTGATGCGCTGCTGACGCCCTGAGACGGGCCCGTTCCACTGGAGGGCGCTGTCGCTGTTGTATTCTGTGCCTGGCCAGCCCCCAAAGTGGCCACAGTTGCTCCCGTGTGATTCCAAAATGTCCCGATGAGCAGAAACAGAATTCCCAGGCCGCCAAGAAGTAACAACCACTTATTCTGAAGCAGTCTCTTAAGATCCAGATGAGTTCCCCCCTTCCAGTGAACGGACTACTTGTACTTGGCTCTGCCCAAGTGCCAACTGGTTCGTCAAAAAGTTGATAATGCTTTGTCTGGTGTTTTTTTGCGCTGCAGATGCAGTTACCACCGTCACACCGCTTATCTTGCCGTTGCTATCTGCCTGCACGACGACCTGTGCAACATCACAGTGACAGGCTGCTGCTACCGCCTCCTGTAGCCGTTGCTGCAACAGGACCATCTCGGCTGATGACTGTTCCTTTTGCAACTGCTGCTTGAGTGAACTGATGTCGTACCCCGCAATACCCACGTTTGTCGCCTGAGGGCTGCCGAGAATTTCAGAAGTCGCCTTGTCAGCCAACTGATTGGCCCATCCCCCGTGAAACAACGGCATCATTGGTTGCAACATAGCAGCAATCACAGCAAGACCCATGACCACGCGAACATATTTCTGCATGGCCTTTGTGGGTAGTAAAAAATCGGCCAAAATCGCAAGAAAGATGATGAGAATGAGTTGCCGCAACCACCCCCCGAGTACATTCATGACATTACCACCGCAATATTGGCGGACAGAAGCAGGATGCAGATGGCCATAAAAAACATCAGCGCAACGGCGGCGACGCATGCAAACACGAGAACAAGACTTTTACTTAACGCCCCGAGCGTCGCCACCATCGGCCCGTCCCCGAGGGGCTGCATCAGCGCCGCACTGCCGCTGTATATAAAGGACAAAGCCAGGATTTTCAACGCCGGGAAGAGTGCAATGAACAACACGATGACGAGTCCTGTAACACCGACGGCGTTTTTGACAAGCATCGATGCGCTGACAACGGTCTCGGCCGCGTCGGACATCGCCTTCCCGACAATCGGGACAAAAGTGTTTACAGCAAACTTCGCCATTCTCAGACTGACTCCGTCCGCCACGCCTTTCCCCAGACCTTGCACACTGGCCACACCAAGGAAGGCACTCAGACAGATGCCAAGGGTGGCGACTCCCGTTGTTCGAAATAACCCCGCAAGACGTGTAACTTGGTAACGCGGCGACAGACTGCTGACCAAGTCAAGAATCGCGGCGAAGAAGATGAGCGGAAAGACGAACAGGAATACAACATTGCTGATAAGGTGGACTGCAAACAGCAGCATTGGCTGAAAAAATGCGGCTGACGCAATAGCTCCAGAGGCAGCCATAATCGTTACAACCAGGGGTACGGTCGCCAGCATGAAGTCTGTCATCGACTGAATCGCGTGCTTCGCATATCCAACCGCTTCGGTGAACGAACCAATAGCCAGCCCCATCAATACAAAGAAAATGACAGCGTATGCTACCTGACTGACCGTCTGCTGCTCAAAGGCCGATTGCATCGACTGAAGAACGACAGCGAGGACCGACAACAACAAGATGGCCCCCAGTAATCTGACGTTGTCAAAGACCTCAGCCAGGAAGTAGCGCAGTACTCCGTTCACCAGACCGTGCAGATTCCAGCCCCCATTGTCGAGAATCGACCGCACAACACTAGCGCTGTGAATGTCTGGAAGATAGCCGCCATACTGCTGCTTTAAGTCGTTCCAGTAATGCTCAATCGTCCCGGTGGGCAGGTTATCCAATTGGGCCTGTGCAACCTGCTCAACTGACGTAGCAGGGGAAGCAGCCGAATTGTCAGCACTGGCAAACACAGGTCGGACGGCAGCGAGGATGATGAACAAACCGATGACGAATGAAATGAGCAATTTTCGCACCGTGTTCCACCTCCACCTCTGCTGTCTATGGAAGCAGGTGTATCAACGAATCAATCACACCTGTAATAATCGGCAAGGCAAGAATGACAATACCCACCTTGCCGGCGAGCTCAATCTTACCTGCAAGTGCACCTTCCTTGGCGTCCCTCGCAACCTGAGCGGCAAATTCAACGATATATGCAATCCCGATAATTCGAAGCACGGTTGACATGAAACCCTGGTTCACATTCGCCGATGTAGACAATTCAGTCAGCGTTTTGATAACAGACTCCATGTTCTGAACCACTTGCACCAACAACACAATCCCGGCAATCAACCCAACCATCATGGCAAATTGTGGTACATGCGGTCGAAGGACAGAAACGAGCACAGTTGCCGTGAGACCGATGCCGACAAGCTGCAGAATGTGCAAAGACATCACCTACATTTGCAGGAAGACTCTCTGGATCTCGCTGTACAAGTGGTCTACATAACCGATGACAATCACAAACACTGCGACAAATCCGACGAATGTGGTCCAATGAGCAAACTCTTCTTTCCCACTCTGTTTCAGAATGGTGTGAAGGATAGCCACAAGGAAGCCGATTCCTGCGATTTGAAAGATAGCTCGAACTTCTGGCGTCACCGTTTGTCCCCTCCATCTTCGTTGAGGCCGTACACTCTCTTGTGACTCGACACGTCCAGATATCTCCGCAGCGGATAGTACGAGCCGTAACAGGCGTGCTTTAGTAAAGTAAAATCACAATGAACAGGCCACTGAGCACTCCAATGTATTGCCACATGCGCTCAAAACGACGCTTTGCATCTTCGGCTTCTTTCTGCATGGTTTCCAGTTGCGCCAGTGTCGCCTCAAATTGCTGACTTTGGTGAGCCAGGTCAGAAGTACCGAGCGTTCGGCCAAAAACTGAAAGTGCTTTGTAGTCTGCTTCCTGCAAGTGGGCCAATGGTTTACAGGCCTCGATACCTGCCGCCAGGGCCTCATCAACCGTCACATCTGACCGACAGAGTGCCTCAGCTGTCATACCGAGCAGGACACTCACAGGCTTGGCAAGGCGCACGGCTACGTTTGCCAGTGCTTGTGGCAGCGGCGTTGCCGTGTATTCAATGTCAGCGCGAAGCATTCGCAGTGCCTCAATCAATAACTGCACCTCGCGGGGACGTTCACGGTACGCCCGAGCCAACCGAAACCCGATGGCGCTGGTAGCGAGAATAACGAGTGCACTTCCGATTAACTTTATCAACCTGGGTCCACCCTTTTGCTCGCGGACGTTCGTCGATACAGGACGACTTGCCCTTCATCCTCCACACGGAGAATGGTACCCGGCCCCTCATCCCTGCCGATAAGAACGTATCTTTTGAATGCCTTAGACCGATACAATCCTTCCATCGCGGGACGCTGCCGCCACTCGTCAACCGACGCAGCGTGGACGGAAGTCACGACTGCGACGCCAGCATGAGTCGCATCCAAAACGGCCCTGACATCGTCCTCTCTGCCAATCTCGTCGGTCACAATCACGCCCGGAGATAAGCTGCGAATCGCCATCCGCATGCCCTCGGCTTTTGGGCATCCATCCATCAGATCTGTCCGCGGCCCGATATCGAACTGTGGTCGTCCTTCAACACTCCCGGCAAGTTCCGAGCGTTCATCCACGATGGTCACCTTCGCTGCAGGCACGCCTGCGGCGATGCCACCCCAACTCCACAGGCGAGCCACGTCTCGCAAGAGGGTTGTCTTGCCACACTGCGGCGGTGAAATCAGCAGCATGGAGAGCGGACGCCCGGTTTCCCTGTCAAAGGCGTACCTGGACAGTAGACCGGCACAGCCTGGTCGCTCTCTGGCGACGCGAAGGTTCACAGAGTAGATAGATCGAACAGCACGAATTTCACCGCCGACGCCAAGAACCGTCCGGCCCGCAACGCCCACCCGATGCCCGCCTTGCATCGTGACAAATCCTTTCCGGAGGTCATCTTCAACTGCATACAGGGACGCCTGCGTTACAGCCTGAAGCACTCTCGACAAGTGCTCTTCCGTAACTCTGAGCCCCATCTGGGCGTTCGAGGTCACGTCCTCGATGCTGCCGAGAAAACGGTCGAAGCCAAATCCCGAGATTTGTACCGGTTGGCCAAGACGTAAACGAATTTCCTCGATATGGCGCAGGTATATTGGGTCAAGGGCCTCCAGCCGTCCACGGATGTCAGGAGGACAGACGTGTAACACCTGTTGCCAGATGCGCTCATCCGGCCCTTCCTCAACCTGATGAGTCACGCTTTGTCCACCCCCCAGTTAGTCCATGTATATGGACGGGCAGCATTTCTTATGCCTACGTGCGGATAGGCGCCGTAACGATAGAGGGGATTCACTCATTTGATAAGAGCAGAAGAAAGTATGCGAGGTGTACTTGAGTCTGGTGCTTGAGTCTGGTGCTTGAGTCTGGTGCTTGAGTCTGGTGCTTGAGTCTGGGTGCTTGAGAAGGAGGTTTTAGTTTGGAGATTTCCGTGATGATCCGTTGGATTGTCGTGTTCTTAGTGATTTTTGTGTTGCTGATGTTTCTCGTCTTCAGTTTTTTTCGTAACAAAACTGCCGCCGCCTAAATACCTCAGGGTGAAACGCCAACCAGCCGTAAAATGCACAAATGGCGTGCCATCCTGGCACGCCACATCATGTTGATTCAGGTACCTTTAGGCGCGTGAGACGTATGCGCCAGAACGAGTATCAATAATCAATTTATCTCCCTCATTCACAAAGAACGGAACCTGCAACGTGTATCCAGTGTCCATAGTCGCAGGCTTGCTGCCTCCAGTCGCCGTGTCACCCTTAATGCCAGGCTCTGTGCTCGTGACAACGAGTTCCACAGTATTTGGAAGGTCGATACCGATGGATTGACCATCGTGGAGTACGATGTAGCAGTTCATGTTCTCCTTCAGGAAGTTCAGTTCATAGTCGAGCTGAGCTCTTGGAATCGTCAATTGCTCGTACGTCTCCGTATCCATAAAGGTGTACAGTTCCCCATCGTTATACAGGTACTGCATCTCGCGCGTCTCAATACGCGCACGCGGCACTTTTTCACCAGCACGGAATGTCTGCTCACGAACGGCGCCGGTCTTAACGTTTTTCAATTTCGTGCGCACAAAAGCCGCGCCTTTGCCAGGTTTCACGTGCATAAACTCAATGACCCGAAATATGTTGTTGTCCACTTCAATGGTCGTACCGGTACGAAAGTCGTTGCTTGAAATCACTTGGTTCCCTCCTGCAAAAATCAAATGTTCGTGTGTTACGTTGAAGCTGTGTTCTCTGATTTGCCGTGAACCATTGCGGATAACAAGTAGTTCGCGGCAAGGTCATATCCTGAGGTGCCAAGTCCAACAATTTGGCCCGTCACCACCGCGGCAAGTACTGACTCATGACGAAACACTTCCCGTTGATGGACATTGGAGATGTGCACTTCCACAATCGGACAATAGGACCTGACATCCGCCAGGCAATCCCGCAAGGCGTAACTGTAATGAGCGAAGGCACCTGGGTTAAGTATGATTCCACTTGCCACCCTAGCGTGCTCCTGCAGAAAATCAATCAGTGCACCTTCCGAATTACTCTGCATATCGAGTACGCTTACACCCTGTTGCCCTGCAGTCTGCCTGATACGGTTGACCACGTCCGACAAGGTTTCGCGACCGTAAATGGCAGGTTCGCGATGACCCAGTCGATTTAAGTTCGGGCCGTTCACCAACAGCAGGGTAGGTTGTCCGTTCAAAGGAAACTCGTCCTCTCAGAGAAATATTCTGGCTTTGACGCAAATCGATGACATTGTATCACAGACGTCGATATACTGGAAATATCCGTTGAATGTTCTCACAGTAAGCGTCGTCCCAACGAGACGTGACGAAAGGAGCAGCACCTGTGCTTGAGCTATGGGTCGTGCGCCACGGCCAAACCGATTGGAACCTTGAGCACCGCATTCAAGGCTGGACTGATGTGCCGTTGAACCACGTTGGACAGATTCAAGCCAAGAAACTTGGAAGACACTTAGAAGGGATTCCCTTTGTCGCTCTTTACACAAGTGACCTCGAACGGGCGCACACGACCGCCACGATTTTACACCAACATACTGGCGTTCCCATTGTCGTGGATAGAAGACTGCGAGAAAAACGCTTTGGTACCCTCGAAGGAAAAATACAAGGTCTAAGGTCACCTTTACCGTACACCGGATCGGCGGTAGCGCCGCGCAGTTCGCGTCCCCTGCCAAACGCCAACAGTCAGCACAGGGTCGCCACTCACTCGCCATCTTTCATGGGGAACAGTGGCGACCCTGAGGCGGAGTCGGACCAGTCCCTAAAACACCGCATCGGTACATTCCTTGCGGATGTCACCGCTCGCTCGCAAGGCGGACGCATCCTGGTTGTAACACACGGCGGGTTAATTCGAGCACTGTTAGATCTCGTTGGGCACCCGGACCGTGAGGCACTTGCAAACACAAGTGTCACGAGGCTGCGCGAAAAAGCTGGTCTCTGGCATCCCGTTGCTGTGAATCAGGCTGAACACCTGCGCTCTGATTACGCCTTTGACTCAAATGGATAACGAAGCACTGGATTGCGCGCAGCGGTCACTTCATCGAGACGCCCGACAACCGTTGTATGGGGAGCACTCTTCACGAATTCAGGGTTCTCCTCAGCTTCCTGTGCAATCGAGAGCATAATGTCGGCAAATGCATCGAGTGTCTCGAGACTCTCCGTTTCTGTCGGTTCAATCATCAAACACTCCTCGACAATCAGCGGAAAGTAAATGGTTGGCGGATGGACCCCAAAATCGAGCAATCGCTTGGCGATGTCAAGGGTTCTGACCCCAAGCTTCTTTTGCCTTTTGCCAGAGAGGACAAATTCATGCTTGCACACAGCGTCAAACGGCAGGTCGTATGCCACTGCGAGACGCCGCATCAGATAGTTTGCCGACAACACCGCATGTTCTGACACTCGCTTCAAACCATCTGGACCCATTGTCCGAATGTATGCGTAAGCGCGCACCAAGACACCGAAATTCCCATAGAAACCTTTTACCTTCCCGATGGAAGATGGACGGTCATGTTGCAAGGAATAATTCCCGTCATCGTCCTTTACTACAACGGGTTTCGGGAGATATTTCTCAAGGATTGCCTTCACACCGACTGGCCCAGCACCAGGCCCGCCACCGCCGTGCGGCGTGGAGAATGTTTTATGGAGGTTCAGATGAACGACGTCAAAGCCCATGTCTCCCGGTCTGGCATAACCAAGTATCGCGTTTGCGTTTGCCCCGTCGTAATACAACAATCCGCCAGCCTGATGGACAATTTCTGCGATTTCTAGAATATTGGACTCAAACAGCCCAAGTGTGGACGGGTTTGTCAACATTAGCGCCGCTGTATCGGCTCCAACAGCTGACCTCAATGCCTCCAGGTTCACGCTTCCGTCAGCATTCGAAGGAATGGTTACCGCCTTTAGACCAGCCATTGTCACGCTCGCAGGATTTGTGCCGTGAGCCGAATCTGGCACAATCACCTTGTCGCGGTGCTCACCGCGCTCCTTGTGATACGCAGATATCATCGTTAACCCAGTCCACTCACCCTGGGCCCCGGCTGCGGGTTGCAAACTGACAGCGTCCATGCCCGTGATTTCAGCCAGGTCAAGCTGCAGGTCATAGAGTAGATGCAAAGCCCCCTGCACCGTAGATTCCGGTTGATAAGGATGAATCTGTGCAAATCCAGGTAAGCGAGCTGCTCGTTCATTGCGTTTCGGGTTATATTTCATCGTGCATGACCCAAGGGGATAGAATCCTGAATCGACACCATGATTGCGTGTTGAAAGCGCGGTAAAGTGCCGTACGACGTCGACTTCACTAAGTTCCGGCAAACGTGGGGCCACCTTGCGCGCAAAGGCCTCTACTTCCTCGGTCGACGTTTCCGGTACGTCAAGCAGAGGTAGGGTGTAAGCTTTCCGATTTGTCTCTCCAACTTCAAAGATGAGTTTCTGCTCGCCGCTCTGCTGTATCGTCACAGCAATTCCCCCAATCTCGCCACTGTCTCGTCCATTTCCTGTCGGCTCCTGACTTCTGTGACCGTTAAGAGCACAGAGTTCGCAAGTTCCGGATAAAATTCGGAGAGATTGAGCCCGAACACAATCCCACTGGCGAGAATCTCTTCCTGAATTTTCGCAGCAGATTTTGAAAACGAGACAACAAATTCATTGAAGAATGGTCCTGCAAACGGGATTGTGACGCCTGGCAGTTTCCGAAGTTCATTATAGAAGTAATGCGCTTTGTGATAGTTCTGTAAAGCGAGTTCGCGCATGCCGTTCGGTCCCATATAGGACATGAAAACTGTAGCAGCGAGTGCGTTCAGCGCTTGGTTCGAGCAAATGTTCGAGGACGCCTTCTCCCGCCGAATGTGCTGCTCGCGGGCCTGCAACGTCAGTACGAAACCACGCCGGCTATCATGGTCGACTGTCTGCCCGACAATTCGGCCCGGCAAACGCCGCATCAAGTCTTTCTTGGCAGCCATGATTCCGAGGTAGGGTCCACCGTATGACATCGAGTTTCCGAGGGATTGACCTTCAGCAACAACGAGATCGGCCCCAAATGCCCCGGGTGACTCGAGCAGTCCAAGTGCTACGGGGTAAGTGTTGACAACCACAACCGCACCGACTTCATGCGCCGCGTCGGATATCGCGCGCAAGTCTTCAATGCGGCCAAAGAAATTCGGGTACTGCACGAGTACACCGGCCACGGTCTCATCTAAAGCGGCTATCATCGCCGCCATGTCGATAACACCCTCTGCCATTGGCAATTCAACAATTTGAATCGACTGCCCGGCCGCGTACGTTTGCAGTACAGCGCGATATTCTGGATGGACGGTGCGGGCGACAAGCAACTTTTCACGCCTCGTATGGCTGCAACAAACAATACCGGCTTCAGCAAACGCCGTTGGCCCGTCGTACATGGACGCGTTTGCAATGTCCATCCCTGTCAGTTCCGATACCATCGTCTGGTACTCAAAAATCGCCTGCAGCATCCCCTGGCTGACTTCCGGCTGATAAGGCGTGTACGAGGTGTAAAACTCAGAGCGAGAAATGATAGCGTCTACAACACTAGGCTGGTAGTGCTCGTAACTGCCTGCACCGAGATAAGACACAACTTGTCCAACATCGAGATTCTGTCGAGCCAATCCCCCCAGATGTCGCTCAAGTTCAAGCTCAGACATCGCAGGTCGCAGTTCTAGTGGACGTGTCATCCGCAGTTTGTCAGGAACATCAGCGAATAAGGCTTCCGTGTCTGCAATACCGAGAAACTCAAGCATCGTGTCACGGTCCTTTTGAGTGTGTGGAACATAGCTAAAACTTCGCAATGAATGACCCTCCCGTGGTCTCTTTTGCATCGCTGTTTGGTGTTTGGATTTCATCTATCGTCTTGCATTTCACTGCAATACGATTCGTGGTTGCCAGTAACTCCGTCCTTGCTTTAAACGATACCCATCTTGATTAAAGCGGTGACCTTTAGGATTTGGGTCGCCGGTAAAACGGCGTCTTCACCACTTCTGCGATGAGTCGCTTACCTCTTACGTCAACGACAAGATTTGAGCCGAGTTGTCCGAAGTCGGAATCAATGATGGCCAGTGCGATTGGATACTTGAGCGTGGGTGACATCGTACCCGAGGTAACCACCCCTATCTCCTTGTCACCAGACAGGACTGTATAACCGGCACGCGGAATGCCCTTGTCAATCATTTTCAAGCCTACTATCTTCCGTTTCACGCCAACCGATTTCAGCGTCAGCAAGGCATCTCTGCCAATGAAATCACCCGACTCCAGTTTGACAAACATTGAAAGTCCAGCCTCGAGGGGGCTGATATTCTCTGTCAATTCATGTCCGTAAAGTGGCAATTTCGCTTCCAGGCGCAGCGTATCTCTCGCCCCTAGGCCACATGGAAGCAGCCCCTTTGACGTCCCAATTTCGAGCAGTGCGTTCCAAAGCGAGACAGCGTCTGTACTCGGAATGTACAATTCAAATCCGTCTTCCCCGGTATAACCAGTTCTCGACACAATCCCTTCGGTCTCGGCAATATGTGCTGTCTTAAAACGATAAAAAGCAAGTTCTGATAAATCCACGTCCACTAACACCTGTAAAATTTGTTCAGCTTTCGGTCCCTGCAGTGCGAGCAGTGCTATTTCAGAACTTTTGTCGCTCAGAGAGACATCTTCGTCATCGTTTGTGTGCGCCTTCATCCAAGCCAAATCCTTATCAATGTTGGACGCATTGACGACCACCATGAACTCCATGGGCTCGGTGCAATACACCAAGAGGTCGTCGACCGTTCCTCCATCCGGATAAGTCATCGGAGAGTACATGGCCATCCCTGGTTCCAGCTTCATCACATCATTCGTAACCATTCGTTGAATAAACTCTTTGGCATTGGCACCTCGGACGATAAATTCGCCCATGTGCGAGACATCAAACAAACCTGCTGCCGTACGTACCGCCTCATGCTCGGCAATAATTCCGGAAAACTGAACCGGCATTTCAAAACCACCAAAGTCGACAGTCTTGGCACCGTGTTCGTGATAAACCGGGTACAGAGGCGTGCGCTTCAATTCAGACACCATATAGCCCCCCTTTGGCCGAACCGGACAGCGTACCAGCGACAAATCATGCAAGATTCGACGAGAATCGCTCATACTAGTGAAACGCGACCTCGCGCACCCATCAACATATCCATCGGTTCGTGTTCGTCGGTTCGCTTTAGACCGGCCCATGTCGGAGGTGTAAAGAATGTCTCCCTACCATCAAACCAATCTATCTCAATCCACGTCCCAATTTGCGCGGACGAACCCGCTGGTACCGCCAGTCGTGTGGCCTGACGAAGATATCGAAACTGCGTTTACAGCATACCTAGAAAGCATACCGGTTGGCAACTGTCAGAACACAGACTGGAAGTTGTTTCGATTGGCTCGCACTGCACTAGAAGCACGGCTTGTTGACGACTTTGACGAGCTCTACGCGCTCCAACATATTCGTGGTTTTACACCCCTCCCTCACCAAGTGGAGACGGCAAGGCAAGTTTTACAGTCCCTGCACGGCCGCGCGATTCTCGCAGATGAAGTCGGCCTCGGGAAAACCATCGAAGCTGGACTGATTGCCAAGGAGTACTTAATCCGTGGCTTAGCCAGAAAAGTACTGATTTTAGCCCCGGCGTCTTTAGTACTGCAATGGACGCGAGAACTCAATGAGAAGTTTCGCATTTCAGCCATTGCCCAAAAGAAGGCATGGATGTGGAATCAATACGATGTGCTCGTAGCATCTCTCGACACTGCAAAGCGTGAACCGCACCGCTCGCTGGTCCTCGACATCGATTGGGACCTTGTAATTGTAGATGAAGCCCACAAACTGAAAAATCCGCGGACCCGTAACTGGGAAATGGTCAATCAACTTGCAAATAAATACATGTTGCTCTTGACAGCCACGCCGATTCAAAACCAACTAAAAGAATTGCATACACTCATCACGTTGTTGCGTCCTGGACAATTGGGAAACACCTCTCAGTTTGTCATGGATCACGTGGCATCAAAGCGTGAAGCGAAAGACCCGGAAGCGCTTCGTTCACGTTTATCCGAAGTAATGATTCGCAATCAACGAGGCGACGGTGGTACATCACTTCCACCGCGAAGCGTCCAAGTGGTCCCACTCACGCTTAACTCCAAGGAACGGGCACTCTACGACGGTGTCGTCGAGTTCCTTCGGGAAACGTATGCAGAGCAACGAGATGGTCGTATATCGATACTCCCGCTGATTACGCTGCAGCGAGAAATTTGCTCCTCCCCCTATGCTGCAATCAACACGCTGCTAAAGATGCACAAGAATGCACCTTCAGTAAAGAAGCGACAGCAAATTGAAGAGTTGTTGGCCATGGCACAAGGGATTGACCAGCATACCAAAGCGGATAAGGTGTTTGAACTTATCGGCACGCTTGACGACAAATGCATCATCTTTACCGAGTACCGGGCTACTCAGGACTTCTTGATGTCTCTACTGTACCAACGGAAGATTCCGGCTGTACCGTTTCGCGGTGGGTTTAAGCGCGGGAAGAAGGATTGGATGACCGAGCTGTTTCACCATCGCGCACGGGTACTTGTCGCCACAGAGTCTGGTGGAGAGGGAATCAATCTGCAGTTCTGTCATCAAATGGTGAACTACGATTTGCCATGGAATCCGATGCGTCTCGAACAGCGTATCGGTCGGATTCACCGCCTTGGCCAAGAGCATCCGGTATCCGTGTTTAATCTATCCACAAACGGGACAATTGAGGCATACATGGTCGAACTTTTGCAAGAAAAAATCCGCATGTTTGAACACATCATTGGCGAGCTCGATTACATCGTCGGTGACCCAGCATTCGGTGAAACCATGGAGAAACAGATTCTCGATATTGCGCTCACGACGCGTTCAGAAGCGGACCTGCGAAACCGACTCGACGCATATGGAAACAAACTCCTCGAGAAACTCAGGCTGAAAGGAGAACACTCGTGACACACCAACGATCAAGTATGAAAGCAAGTCCGATGCGTACACCTGAATCACGCATGCACTTTTGCGATGAGTACTTTGCTGCGGTTGGGGCACCGCAGGTTTACACCGCCGAGGAATACCGGGAATACGAACTTCCGCGCGACATTGACAAAGAATTGACGCATCGCCCCTTTTACTGGATGTGGGTGGAACAAACCGGCCAGAATGTGCCGCAAACGATATTGCGCCTTGCATTTAGCGAAGTCGCAGAAGAACGCGAGAATCAACGGGTTCGGGATGCCGCACTCGCACAAGCGTCGCCCTATCTGACGGACATTCAAAGGCAATATTTTGTCGCGCCAAAGGTCGAATTGGTGGCTCTCGGCAGTTTCCGACTGGACAAATTGTATGACTCCTGTCTGCAGCGTGGACGATTTGCCAGTGTGGCACCACGGAACCACATTGCAGGCGGGGACCTAGTCCCGTGGTTGATGCTCAACTGCCTCATTTCCTACCGTTGTGACATCACCGAACAGTCTCTTGTCTCCATCGGCGTGTGCCTTGAAAATGGACAGTATGTCGAAGGATTTCATCACATGATTGAAAACATTGATATGAGTGTACTTGACCCGCGCCTCATACAAACGCGCATGCAGGTTTCTGTCAAAGACGGACTTAAGAAAATCCGTGAGCGTCTCCATCAAAAAATCACTCAGGCAAATCATCATTGGGCTGTCGAGGCACACACGAGACTCACCAAGGAGATTGAGCAGATTGAGACGTACTACGACAGTCTCCAGTACAATCAGACAGACACCGAAAAAGTCATCACGCGGGCTGAGCGACAACGGAAGGTCCATCAGGCAATTGCTCGAGGTGCCCCGCAAATCGACGTGGAGATGAAACAGATTGCCCTTGTCGGACTTGTGGACAAGGGCAATCTGGGGAAGCCAAGCTCTCTGGAGGCGTCTCAAACACCTGAGTCGGTCAAGCGCTAAGACACCAGTGCGTGACCGGTTTGTAACAGGTACTTGCATCAAGTCAACGATTCGAGGTTGCGTTGTCTTGCGTCCAACCCCTCAACGCGCGCGAGTTTCACCATTTGCATCACTCTACTGCGCAAAGCTGGAACGCTGTCGTGAACATCCACACCATTTTTGCGATAAATATCGGGTGGAGCGTAATTACTCGTAAACCACGTGGGTAGTTGACTGTGAAACCGATGATTGATGATACGAAACAGTTTCTCGAGCGTAAAGTCGTTTGCACGTTCCTGAGCAAATTCGTCGATTCCGAGTACGGGCACAGTCGCGTACGCGTCGAGTAGTGGTTCCAGGTCGCCATTGTCCGCGATGACATGCCGCATGCGATCGAAGATGGAATCCGACCGCACAAACAATGCAGGAACCCCTCTTTCCTGAAGGCGATTGAGAACGCCAAGCAACAGGTGTGTTTTGCCGACGCCTGGCGGTCCGAACAAGTACAGTCCCGGGGTCGCCTGGCCGGGCTCGTAAGCCTCGGCAAAATCAACCGCATAACGAAACATCTTGGGGTATTTACGTCGTTGCTCCTGCGGGAAATTCGTAAGCAAAAAGTCGCCATCCCGTTTTAACGCACCCGAAAATTCGTGCCAGCGATTGACGGAAGAACGCACTCGCGCATCGAGGAATGGGCGGCACCGCCGTACGCCAACCGTGAGCGTGGGTCCGTACTGCTCCAGTGTCTGTACAAACCCTTGCATATCGCCTTCTTTGCCGCAGCTCGCGAAGCCGCGGCAACTGCTGCAAATGGACTGTTGACGGATGTACTCGAGCAGGGTTGCACGCTGCGCCGCGATTTGTTCATCGGTGACGCCCCATTCCTCCAACTGTGGGATATGACGACGGAAATAAGTACCGTCATACGACGCAACTTGCGCCCTGATGTCTTCTGGAAGCAAATCCTTTAGACTTTGCAAGCTTATTCGTTGCACGCCGTCCATCCCCCCCATTCATGAATTCTCTGTGCTACAGCGTCCGCTGTGAGTCCGTCAACAGTTACACTCCACTTTGCTACACTTTGGTACCATACTTCTCTATCTGCAGTGAGTTTGTGAATTCTCTCAAATAAATTCGGAGCGTCGTCGAGCAATGGCCGCCCTGAAGTTTCGTTTTGAAGATGTTCAACAATGGTCTTCGGAGAGGCAACCAACCAGACCGTCTCCCAGTTTTGTATCAGGGTTTCCCGTGACCTAAGGGTTGTAACAACACCACCACCAGTTGCCAGGACACAACTCTCGTCACCCAACTCGGTTGTCACATAGTTGAGGACGGACGCCTCAAGGATGCGAAACCCATGCTCGGACTCGGAGTCAAAAATCTGCCGAATGGTCTTCCCGGACCGATGCTCAATTTCAGCGTCAAGGTCGACCATGCGCCAACCAAGTCGAGCTGCAAGGAGTCGCGCCACTGTTGATTTTCCGACGCCCATTGAACCTACCAAGGCGACTTTTGTCATACGCCACCACCTCTAGCAGGCCAATCGTAACATAATCATTGGAGTCTCGGAAGATGTATTGTACAGTCGGTGCACGACCCAACGACAGCATTGAAAATACTGCGATAAAAAGTGAAGTGAGGACAATGAAAGTTTAAGAGCCTGCACCCGCGCTGTCCATCCAATCTGTCACTTTCTTAGTCGCCTGGTTAAACTGAAATTGGATTCTGCTTTCAGCCTGCGTGGTCTTTGCATCCACCGTGATGAGCAATACATCCTGACCCGAAACGGTCACGGTTGTCGTTCCTGTATTCGAGGGAACGATGAGTGAACTTTCCGGTTTGTCGCCTGACAGTAGTTTGCTCTGAACCGACAGGGCTGTGCTGCGGGCAAGCCAGTACGCCTGCCGTTCGTTGTGATGCAATTTCTCGATTTGAGCACTGCGCAAGGACAGACTGACCATAGTGAACGCGATGAGGTTCAAAATTACGGTCAAAATCATCACCTGAAGGAATACGACTCCACATTCAGGCGCAAATTTGAAACGGGCCCTCGTATCCGTCTGCAATTTGCGTTGCTTCACGCAATTAGATTTTAAACATGCGCATTTCTTCACCGTAAGAGCCCCCGGTCTCCCGGTGCACCTGTATGCACCTGCAGGAAAACAGTACCGTTATGGTAGTGTGCCAACAACGAGAGTGCCAGAAAAACCATCCTGAAACACCAACCGAACCGTAAGAACGCGTTTCTCTGCGCTGCAGTCCAGCGCAGAGACCCCCACGGCCACAACAGCCGTCCCGCCCCCTGCTTGTGTGCGAACCAATTGACTGCTGCCATTCACCGCGTAACGAAAAACCTTGCCGTTTGCTTCCCAGATAGTCAGACCTCCTGGCTTTGCGTCCATGGTATGTGCGGCGTGCACGTCCTCTCGCAGCACCCGATTGGCATTGTTCCACATTGCGGCAGTTTCGTGCTGATGCAACAAAGTGTGTGCGCCAGTCGTGAGTGCCGCGATGGTCTCGAAAACCATACTGAGCAAGAGTAATCCGAGGCTCAGACTCAACAGCACTTCGAACACAAAGCTGCCCGCTTCAGCGTGGCACAAAGACTTGAAGTGACTGATGAACCGCACCAGATGAGACTGCAATCTCCGCACCATCGGTGACAGACCCCTTCAACTTGATGGTAAACACAAGACCTTGCTCGTCTGTGAACGTCCACTGTTCACCGCCTGAGACCTGCAGCATTCCAGAGGACACCTCTTCTGCGTACTGCTCCGCGACGTCATCAACGTATCTTTGCAAGGCCACCTCTTTCGCTGCATGGGTTGACGCTGCCCACATATCGACCACGCTTCCGGCCGTGAGGGTGAACAACATCACGGCCATGACGATTTCCATGAGGCTCACTTTGTTCCCTCCAAATTTTTGAGAGACTGAAGCCCAGTTCCCATATATAGTGTGATATCGCGCTCACTGTTCCCGGCAATGAGTCGAATGACCCCGCTCTGCGGCGAATTGCCCGTTGCGTCGTAACTGACCCTGCTAGAGTTGAGTGACAGATAGCCGTCGAAATAGCCGACACCTGCTGCGAACCCGACTCTAGACATCAAGGTAGCATCACTATACAACGCGTAGTCCGTCGTGTATTTCGAGAAGCGGACCGAAAACGCGTGACCCGAGGCGATTGCAGACTCCTGTGCATAGCGGAGGTCTGCAGTCATTCGGTCGGCAGTGGCCTCGAGCGCCGCGTGGGACACCCAAGCTCGTCCCAATGCTAGACCGGACGCGGTGAAGATGGACACTAGAAAGACTGACACGAGTACGTCCATCAACGTGAACCCAGCGCAGGGTAGAGGACCAGACGTCTGCCTATTCCGCTGACAGAAGCCGTTACGGGGCGCCAAGCTGGCCATGGACTTCGCACGATACCGCGACATTGTTTCCATCCGTGTCATTAATAACATAGTTGCCTCCCGAGGGCTCTTTGGGCTGAGACGCAAGAATATTCGCTTGAACAAGCGCATCCAACTGCTGTGCCGTATTTCCGCTGGGATAAGTGTTGTACAACAGGTCGTATTCCGACAAAGCCGCTCGGATGGTTCGCTGGTTCTGTTCGCAAGCAGTGCTCTCTGCCCGCTTCCCTGCATTCATGAGATGTGGTGCCACCACGGTAATCATGATGGATACAATCAACACAGCAACAACCATCTCCATCAGCGTGAAGCCTGCCTCCCGGCCCGTTGGCGTTTCCTGATTCATTGGCTGTCGTCCTCCCTGTCCCGGAATATCCTACCGCCAACACGCGGCTACGAGATGTCTGAGATAAGTGTGTACATCGGCACGTACAAGCTGTACATGGTGACGCCGACAAGAACTCCTACTGTAATCGACAACACTGGTTCCAGCCACGTCCGAATTCTCTCGATTCGACGATTGAACTCCTCGCGCGTTACGGACTCGGTTTTGAGAAGAGAATCCGCTAAGTCTCCCGAAACCTCAGCCCGTTGAATTTGTAAGGCGAGCAGCCTATCCCATTCGCCTTCAAAGCATTGCGACAGTGGGGCGCCCGCTGCCACACGTTCTGCAACTTGTCGTGAAGCTGTTGCTATCCACTGTTGGCGGTGAACCTCTGCCATCGAGATAAGAGCGTCTAGCAGCGGTAAACCGGCGTCAATCAACAACGCGAGTGTGAGACAAAAACGATGTGTACGATGCAGAACAATCAGCCTATGTCCCGGTAGGTGGTTCTTGCACTGTTTCCACGCCTGCGATGAAGCGACACGAGGGATGTTCACGACCGCAGCCCCGAGAAGAATGCCAACGACTACTATGACAAGTGACGCTGGAATCCGGTGCATAACCGCCATCATGGTTCTCGTCCCTGTCGGTACAGACTTACCCATTTCGAGGTACATATGCTCAAATTGCGGAATGACCAGTGTGCCAATGACCATCATTGTGAGCGATGTCCCTAGAAGCAAAAGCAATGGATATGCAGCCTTTTTCCGAAGGTCCTCAATCCATCGTTGTTGCTCGAGTGTCTGCACAGCCCAACTGGACAAAATGCGCGGTAACTCACCGGTCAACTCAGCAGTACGCATCATCATCAGCAGCCAGGCGGGAAGGACATTACTGCCGACACTGGACAACGCTTGTCCATTCTGAACCCCGTCGTGCAGGGCTTGAAGATATCCCTTGGAAACGCTCTGATGACACGCATCGGCAGTGTAACTGAGTGCTTGCTCCAGTGCGACGCCTGCAGACAAGAGGGAAGACAGCAAGAGCAGGAGTTCTGGCAACTCGGCTTTCAATCGGTGGCGGACCCACCGCTGCTGTAACGACGCCATCCCGGATTGACTCAGTGTGCCTGTTATGGTTCCCTTTCCAGTTCTCCTTGCCTTCACGCCATGCACAACGAACGAGGCCAAGAACGCAGGTCGACTAGGAAGTTTACGAAACCCCATGATGTTGCACCTTTTCCCAGCGATAAAGTTGTTGTCGGACAGCGGGCCAGGAGAGATCCGAGGCTAGCACTGACCCGAGGGCAGACGTCATTTCGTGAACGTGGAAAGTTGCCACTTTCTCCGATTGCTCCTCCTGCCTCTGCCCCAGACCGTTCGCGTTCACTCCGGCGGCGGCGTCGATTGCCGGTTTGCGCAATTCAATGTGCTGTACGATAACCGCAGTTATGGCTTCTGTGACGAGACCACGGTCAAGGCCGAGGTCGACGAGGCGTGCGACCGCCCCGACAAGGTCCTTGGCATGCGTGGTTGTGAGCACCAAATGGCCGGTGAGCGATGCGCGCAGCGCCGTCTGTGCTGTCGCAGTGTCCCGTATCTCACCTACCATAATCACGTCAGGGTCTTGTCTGAGTGCTGCCCGCAGGCCCACATCGAATGTGACGCCAATGTGTTCCTTAACCTGCATCTGATGACAATTCGCAACCACCTGCTCAACCGGATCTTCAATGCTGACAACCCTCCTGCCGAGTCGCACCAGTTGCTCCATCATCGTGTAGAGCGTCGTTGTTTTGCCGGATGACGTTGGACCCGCCACGAGCAAGAGCCCTGCTTCCTTGTGCAATAAGCTCGTCACCGTGCGCGCCTGCGAAGATGTGAGTCCAAGCCCGCAAAGATCAAGTTGCGTTCGTCGTTTTGGAAACAGTCGGAGCACCATCGCTTCCCCGTCCACGGTGGGCAGACAAGCAACGCGGACAGCGGATTCATGAGACTCTGACACCCAATGAAACGCTCCATCCTGCGGTATGCGGGACTCGGCAACATCCATTCGGGCGAGAGCTTTAATCTTGCGAATCAACGTCGGCCCTTGCTGTGGCGCATGCAATACCTGCGTCAAGAGTCCACCCCTGCGAAACTGCACGACAAGTTCCTCGCCAACCGTAAAAATGTGGACGTCAGAACACTCCTCGTCGAGTGCATCGTTCAAAACCTGTTGCAGTATCAACCCAACAGACAATGCCTCCACACTCATCCCTCCCTTGTAGGAAAAAGTTCGAGATGCATGAACGCGTGCCTGTTTTCCGAATGTAAACCGAAATTCAATGTTGGATAACTTTACAAAAGAATGCACGACCGAGTTTTGACAATAAAAAAGCCGCCTTGTCTCAACACCCCGTATTTCTCCGGGTGAGTTGCAACAAGGCGGCGATGAAGACTCTAGCGACTAAGGCAAAGAACGAAAAAACATGCACTTCCACGCATCGTGTTGGCGCACTGCAACGACATGCCGTTTGGCCCACAGCTCAAGGATTTCATCCCTTTTCGAGAAGTACACCTGGCCGCCGGGATGGGAGTGAAACGTGGCAACTGGCTGCCCACTTCGCGACCGCAGCCAGTACGCGAAGGCAATCACTGCCTGTGGACTCGCATCTACACTAATCCCAGTAGACGTACCGGGAAACACCTGCAAGTTAAGGTGCGGGTCCTGTTCATCGGCATAAATAAGGCCTGACACCTCGTTTGGAAAGGCTGCTTCCGCTGACATCACACATGCCTCTTCAAGTGTCACAGACCAAAATTCGGGAGGTTCATTCGACAAACTCGAACTCCATGTCACCAATCCGAATCACGTCTCCCTCACTGGCTCCCTTTTGCCGCAGGGCATCATCTACGCCGCTGTCGCGAAGGATTTTCTGGAACCGCTTGACCGCATCAAATTGCGCAAAATTGGTCATCTGCACCAGTTTTTCGAGGTCTTTCCCCGCCACGACGTAAACGTTCCCGTCGCGGTGGATTTGAAAGGATTCTTTTGGTTCGTAGCGATAGATTTTCTGCTCCTCCGTATGGGTCTCCTCTGCAGTCCACAGCCCCGACGTTTCGGGCGCCTTATCAAGGGCATTCGCCATTGCATAGACGAGCTCTTGAATCCCTTGTCCCGTGGCTCCGGAAATCGGATACACAAGTGTATTTGGGTACGCCTGCCGGAAGGTTTGGAGGTGCTCTTCAGAACCCGGAAGGTCCATCTTGTTCGCAGCAATAATCTCGGGTTGCTCCGCAAACCGAGCATCATAAGCCAGTAACTCCGCTCGAATGACTTGATAGTCTTCCGTCGGGTTACGTCCCTCCATCCCTCCCATATCCAGCACGTGCACAATGACACGCGTCCGCTCTACATGCCGCAAGAACTGAAAACCGAGCCCGTGGCCTTCGTGCGCCCCCTCAATCAGACCTGGCAGGTCGGCCAGCACGAAGCTCCTTCCATCCCCAACATCCACCACGCCAAGCTCGGGAGTGAGTGTTGTGAAGTGGTAAGCCCCAATCTTTGGACGCGCCGCTGACACAACAGACAGCAGAGTTGACTTTCCCACGCTGGGATAGCCAACCAGTCCGATATCCGCAAGGACTTTGAGTTCAAGGAGCAGATTGCGTTCCTCTCCCGGTTCACCTTTTTCAGCCATGTCAGGTGCCTTGTTGGCTTCGGTCGCAAATCGCGTATTGCCTCGTCCGCCTCGGCCACCGCGAGCCACAACCAACGACTGGCCATCCCGCACCAAATCTCCTAAAAATGCACCTGTATCTTCGTCCCGCACAACGGTACCGGGGGGCACCTTAACCAACATGTCCGGAGCACCTTTCCCATGTTGGTTTTTAGTCTTGCCATGTTGACCACGTTCGGCCTTAAAATGTCGCTGATAACGGAAGTCAATCAACGTTCGAAGCCCCTTGTCGACGACAAACACGACGTCGCCGCCGCGGCCTCCGTCACCACCTGCGGGCCCGCCAAGCGGAACATATTTTTCGCGCCGGTACGAGACGATGCCGTTGCCCCCGTCGCCGCCCTTCACATAGATCTTTGCCTGATCGACAAACATCGTTAAATCTCCTTTCTATCTTGACACATATGGAACAAGTTCGACGAGGGCGGACCAATCAGCCGGAAAACTCGTCACCAATGCCGATTCCCAGTTATCGCTGACTGACTCAGCTACAGTTACGCACCACTTCTCACCCACTCGACCTGACCCCTGCTCGCTTTCCTCAACCTGTTGACACACGGATATCTCTACAGTTATGTATTTTCTATTCTGCTCCACAGTCCGCTCGTCAAGCCACAGTAAGCTCTTGCAGAGAACGTTTCGCGGCAGCGAAGTTCGTACATCTCGTATGGATATGCGCAAGTGAGGGCAGGAAACCGCTGTCCAAAACAGTTCCTCTTCCGCCTCACTGAGTACATTTTGTAATGTCGATAATGAGGCCAGCCAATCCGAACACTCGTCAACAGCCATGTTTGCCCGATCCGGTTTTCCGAGTTGCAGGTAGGCTTTAATCAACTGCAGGAAATTTTGGATATCATGGCGATGAGACTGAAATGCGCTCCACGGAGATTGTGACAAGCGACTCCCTCCACATACGCTGTAGTTGCAAAACGTTTGCATCCCTGTAAAAAAGGACCCGGCATACGCCAGGCCCCTCTTCATTGACTCGTAAGCTTACGCTTCAACACTGACAGTCTCAGATGCTGGATAAACACTCACACGCTTTTTGTCACGACCGAGACGCTCAAACTTAACATGGCCCTCTACCTTCGCAAATAAGGTATCGTCCTTGCCAAGCCCGACATTTGTGCCCGGGTGAATTTTCGTTCCGCGCTGGCGGACCAGGATGCTTCCCGCTGTCACAAGCTGCCCGTCAAACCGCTTGACGCCAAGACGCTTCGACTCACTGTCACGCCCGTTGCGGGTACTTGAAACGCCCTTCTTGTGTGCAAACCGTTGTAGGTTAAACTGCAACACTTCAATCACTCCGTTCCTATTCGATGCTCTACTTTCACGTACTCAGGATAAGCTTCCGCCACCTGTTCAACACCAAACACGAGACTGTGAAGCAACAGCTGGACGTCAGAATTCAGCAACTGCTTACTTGGCACCACACAGTGGAGTTTGTTCCCGGTGTCCGTCGTGTCGAGCACAATCCCGAGCAAACGCTCACAACTGTTCACAGCGTTATATACCAACGCGCTGACCCCAGCACAGACAATATCGGTCCCTGCTTCTCCGTATCCCGCATGTCCTGTAACAACGAACTCACAGATACGATTGTCCGCTTGGTACACTCTGAACCGAATCACTTCGAGTTATCCTTTTTACGCTTCGATATTTTCAATCTGAATTTTGCTAAACGGCTGACGATGGCCTTGTTTCTTGTGGTAGTTCTTTTTCGATTTGTATTTGAAGACGATAATTTTCTTACCGCGGCCATGCTCTAACACCTTCGCCGTAACTTTTGCGCCGGCGACCGTCGGGGCTCCAACCTTTGTCTGACCGTCTCCTGATACAAAAAACACCTTGTCCAAAGCGACGCTGTCACCAACAGCGGCCTCAAGCTTCTCGACATAGAGTGTGTCACCGGGGGCAACTTTGTACTGTTTGCCACCTGTCTCAACGATAGCGTACATTCGTGCAACTCCTCCAATTAGACTCGCTGCAGCAGGCGCTCTGACGAGACTTTCGGCCATTCCTGACCGCCTGTTTGCATGCGGCACGGTGCGCTCCTATAAGCGCACACTTCGGAAGTATAGCACAACGCTTGCTGTCTGCTCAAGTTCTTGTGATGTTTACGACAACAAGATGACCGACGTCATGGAGAGATGCGCGTATCAACGGTTCCTATTTTGCAATCTTACGCAACGGTTCCTGCAGAGCCATGTTACACACACGGTTACTGCTCAACAATGTTACGCAAGGTATATAGTAAATGACCAGCAAAGACTTCTTCCAGCAGTTCCTCTTCCTCAAGGATGGTGACAACGGCACCGGTCTCACTCAACACATAGACCATATGATACCGATCCGGTGAGAACTGACGTACCACGTCCCTAACGGTTGCGTCCATTGGAGCCGCAAATGCACGCACCACTTCTGGACCACGTGCGTCCTTTTGACGTTTGGCATCAAGAAAGCGAATGGTTTCGCTGCTCAGTTCTCGCTGCCCGGAGATGGCGCTGACAAGCAGAAAAGTCCCTAGAAGCAGTGCCCCAAGATGAGGGTACCCCGCCCATAGCGACGCGCCGCCAATCACGAGCAGAACACCGGCTAACACCAGCCCCATTCGATATGCCTCCCGCGTCGCAGACTCAAATCCAATCGCTCTCGACCGGGCTGCCCGCAAGACGCGTCCACCGTCAAGCGGCAATCCCGGTAAAAGATTGAAGACAGCGATCCAGATATTCAGTTGTACAACCAATTCAAAAAACTCCCACGACCACAGGTGAGTCCAGTAACAAATTGCAGCCAGCCCAATCATGACAAGGTTCACCAACGGACCGGCAATGGCTATATACGCCTCGTGCCGCGGCTTAAAGCCAATACTTCCGTAGGAGAGCTTCGCAACGCCGCCAAAAGGCAGCAAGGACACCTCTTCGACATCGTAGCCAAGCTGATTGGCCATGGCAGCATGTCCAAGTTCATGAATGGATACGAGTGCAAAGAGGACCAGGGCGCGATGCCACATGCCGAGTCCCACTGCAGCCAAGACCAGCAGGATGAACAATGGGTGAACGCGGATCTTGCCAATGCCGAGGCCCGGTGTTCGCAGCAGGATGCCTGTTATACTCGCGGCCAAGCGTTTCACGCGCCGCCCGTGGACCCTTGAAAGACGATGTAATCGTGTGGGTTCACTGCTTTCCCGCCCTGTTCAATCTCAAACATGAGGTGCGGTGACGGCTTGCTCGGGAGCTTCCCAATCACCTCACCGCTCTCGACCAATTCGCCTACCCGAACTGAAGCGCTGGCTAACCCAAAATAGTAACTGCTGCCAATTGTTCCATGGTCAATGACAATCATGAAGCCATTTTGCAAGGACACAACCCTTGTGACCGTCCCTGAGCCGGCCGCAAGCACAGGCGCTCCGGCCGCTCCGGCAATCACCATTTGCGGATGGGTCGCTGAGTAATCCTGAACAATGGAGCCCGTCAATGGGGTATGCAGTTGCAGTGCGCCAGCCTGCGAGAGGAATGTCGGTACCGCGATGTGATGGGCTTTCAAGAAGTTGATTACAGTCGGTACCGCCGTTTTCGTATAATCTGTCGCAAACACCCGCTGATACGCGCCGCGCGCATCTATCGCGAGCGGTGTCGATCCGTCATGCGCGTACACAGCAACGAGTGTCAAGACAACTGCCGCACCAAGTTGCAGCAACCACGTGGACCCAGCTGAAACGCTGCGCGTCGGTGTTGAACCCTTGGATGGCATCGCTACAGCCTGCGGCGACGCTCCAGGTGGATGTGTTCGGGGATAACCTCCAAGCGAACGCGTTCCATCGGGAACCGCCCCCTGGGAAGAACCACCATACATGCCGTCAGCCATCCGACCACTCTGCCATCTGCCTGTTCCTGTGCCAACGCCCGCTGTCCCACCTGTGACCGGGCTTTGTCGACCTTTTTGCGGAATGAACCCTTTGGTGCGACGACGCTTTACGTGCGGGCCGCCGCGCCAATTGACACTATCGAGTTGCTTTAAGGTGCCGTCTTCATCTGAGAGACCGTACGGAGACTCCAATTCGCCGAGCCACGTGGGGTCGGCGGTATGCTCATAATCGGGGCCGTTCTGCCCGGAAACTTGCCTTATGTCCCCGTCGCCGGACGCAAACGCTGATTGCCTATTGTCTCCAGTGACTTCAGCATTCGCGTCCACGTGCGTAGGTTCCGCTTGTGTACGTCGATTTGGCCACGTTAACCGGAATTTGCGCGCTGCCATCTTCCACGCCTCCCCCATCATCGCGTCATGCTGACTCGAGTGACGCAGACGACTCTATGACATGTCTATGCACAAGATGGACAACTATTCACGACGGGGCCGACGCATTCAAAAAAGCTCCCCGTCTCCACAAATGGCCGTGGAAATAGGGAGCGAATTTGGAGTCCTCATGAGGGCTGATGAAGTTATTCGATAACTAACAACACCATTAGACTTTGGCGCCAAACATTTTTCGCACCCTCGCCCAGAGTCCAGGTTCCTCGTCCAGAACCATTAAGGGAACCGAGTCACCAATAATTCTGCGGGCGATATTGCGATAGGCAAGGGAGGCCTTAGAGTCAGGGCGTAAGACAGTCGGCTCCCCCTTAATGTTGTGCGCAATGACTGCTTCGTCATCAGGAACGATTCCAAGCAAGTCGATGGACAAGACCTGCACAATTTCATCAATATCGAGCATATCACCGGCACGGACCATCTTCGGTCGAATTCGGTTAATTAGAAGTTTTGGCGAAGCAATCTTCTGACCTTCCAAGAGTCCAATGACCCGGTCAGCGTCGCGAACCGCTGCAGTCTCAGGCGTGGTAACAACGATTGCTTCGTCTGCGCCGACCGTCGCAATTTTGAACCCGTGTTCGATGCCGGCTGGCGAATCGATAATCACGTAGTCAAATTTCTCCTTGAGTTGTTGTACAATGCTCAGCACCCTATCGGGATCGAGGGCGGTTTTGTCCTTCGTCTGCGAGGCTGGCAACATCGTCAAACGCTCGACCCGCTTATCTCGAATTAATGCCTGCTCGAGCTTGCACTGACCTGTTGCAACATCAACGATGTCGTATATGATGCGATTCTCAAGTCCCATCACGACATCCAAGTTCCGAAGGCCGATGTCGGCGTCAATCATGCACACACTCTTCCCGAGAAGCCCGAGCGCAGTGCCAATGTTGGCTGACGACGTTGTCTTACCAACGCCCCCTTTTCCCGAGGTGATGACGATGGCAGTTCCCACACAACATCTCTCCCTAGTCCTCAATCATAGTCCAACCATAGTCCAACTAACGGCCCCAACGGGACCGACTATTATGCACCCCACGCATGTTCTTTCTTGCTTCTCATGTGTTAACGGGCATCTTGCAGCTCTTTGCGAATACTATGGACGTACAAGAGCTTGTCCACTGCCATACCGTCTTCGCGCAGGTAGGCAAACTCCATAAATGTTCGTAAGGGTTGCCCATCAGACTCCGGCGCACGCGATATCCAATCAGCTATCTTCAACTGCATGGGTGAAAATTCAGCAGCCGCGATAATCGCCGACTCATCTCCGTCCATGCCAGCATGCACAATTCCTCGCAGACGACCGAGAACGTATACGTCACCCGTCGCCGCGACCTCCCCACCCGGATTGACGTCTCCAATAACGACGACATCTCCGCTAAATACAAGCTGTTGTCCAGCGCGCACTGTACCCTTGTAGATGTGCTCATCGCTCTGTTCTTTCTGGTGATTGAAAAACAACGAACGTCGTGCACTGGTATGTGCTCCAAACTCCCGTAAAATAAAGTTATCCTTTTCGGTAAATAAACGAATGAGTTCCCGCGTCTCTTGAATGGACATCAAACGATGGCCATAGTCGATGTACACATTAGTCTCAGGACCTGAGAACATACTCGACAACTCACCGTGGAACATCTCCGACAAGTGCGCGATGAGTTCGCCGTGGGCACAATGTTCGTCAATAATGAATAGTAATCCACCCTTGATACCCTTCACCGCTACGGGCGGCTTCTGTTCTATGTGCCGTTGTTCTGTCATTCGACTTCCCACTGCTCATCCTCCCGACCACTCGCCACAATACGGCAACAGTATTTCGCGATGTTGGTTCGAATCTCCTGCAACAGCCCCGAATTCACCGCTCACTTCGCCTCATATCGTCGCTTTTCCTGGTTTGTAAACCAGCGCATGGCAAATGGGTAGAGAATGAGCGTGAGCACGCCGTTTAGCATCATCTGCTCAATCGACACAGACATGACGCCCACCCATGAATAAGAGGTGACATCAAACAATCGTGTCATCCCGTACGTTAACCAGTTATAGACAAACGTGCAACACAGACTGACGAGGAAGGTGCTCACCACGCTGCGAGAGATGAGTTGTGAAAGAATGGTCCCTGCCAGATAGCCAATAAATCCATACGCAAAGGCGTTCAGCCCAATGAATGCCCCGTAATTTACATCCTCAATAAACCCGATGGCAATCCCAAGCACGAGGGCAACCCGCGGCCCCCGTGTCATGGCAATCAAAACCAGCAGAACAACATCAAAGTTGAGTTGAATCGCGGAGAGCGGGGGTATCTGCAGGACAGTAGCTTGCAGTGTCAGCCCAATCCACAAAAGGAAGAACGCCAGCACGTTTTTCATGACCCTGATTTCCCCTTTTGTGGGCCACCGACCTTGACGACGAATACATCTTCCAGGTAATCAAAGTTTGCGGCCGGAGCAATCGTTGCACTGCGGGTAAGCCCCTGTACGCCTTGCGTCACGCCCACAACCTTCCCGATGACAATACCCTTCGGAAATATGCTACTGAGCCCAGAGGTAACAACGGTATCCCCCGTAGAGACCTGGGCTATCGGTGAGAGGAAGGTTAACTCCAACTGATTTTTACCGCTTGAAGAACCTACGACCACCCCAAATGGTGGCTGGGCTGTGCCGTCTTGAACCAAAGCACTCACGCCGTCGCCCACCTGAGTGTCAGTGATGAGTACGACTTTTGCACTATGAGCAGCCGCTTCTGCCACCCGCCCGACAAGGCTCCCGTCGCCCGCGATGACGGCCATGTTCGGTGCAATGCCATCTTTCTGCCCAACATCAATCGTCAACTGACTTCCCCACTGCGCTGGTTCCCGGCCGACAATGTGAGCAGGCACCAAATTCCACGAAGCATTCGCCGATTTTTTGAACCCGAGCATGGTGTTCAAACGCGTGTTCTCTGCCTCAACATCATTCAATTTTGCTGTCAATTGACTGTAGTTTTGCATCTCGGATTTTAATCGCGCATTCTCCACATACATCTCGTGCAGGTTTTGAATGTCTGCGATGATGGCCGTGGCCTGACTGACTGGACGGTACATCCAACCGCTGACCGTACTTTGCACGTCCATAATGACGCGCTCCGGCCACGACGCATTCCTTGCGGTGGACCGAAGTGTAATGCCTGCGATGATAATCAGCAGGATGACACTTAACAAGAGCGTAAACAATCGACGATTTGTAATCAGTCGGGACACCCGCATCCCACTTCCTTTTTATGTACCGACGTGCACTACCTTGCACGCCCTCGCTTCGATACAGAATTTCGCTTCTTGTACACATCGTAGTTATCGAGGGCTTTTCCCGTGCCGATGGCGACACAGTCAAGAGGATTTTCCGCCACGATGACGGGCATGCCTGTCTCTTCACTGAGACGCGTGTCGAGATTTCGCAATAACGCTCCGCCGCCAGTAAGTACAATGCCACGGTCCATGATGTCGGCCGCGAGTTCCGGCGGTGATTTCTCAAGCGTGACTTTGACGGCGTCAATAATCGCGCCAACCGTATCAGAGAGCGCCTCGCTAATCTCACTCGCTTTGATATTAAACGTTTTTGGCAGACCCGTCACGAGGTCACGACCGCGGATATCCATCGACTCAGTACTGTTTTCCGTCGTCATGGCAGTCCCGACCGAGATTTTCAGTTCTTCTGACGTCCGCTCACCAATCATCAGGTTATACGCTTTTTTGATGTGCTGCATAATCGCTTCATCCATCTCATCGCCTGCGACGCGAATGGAACGGCTTGTGACGATACCACCAAGCGATATAATCGCAACCTCAGTCGTGCCGCCGCCGATGTCAACCACCATACTGCCTGTAGGTTCACCAACCGGCAATCCGGCACCAATTGCAGCAGCCATCGGTTCTTCAATGGTTTGCGCATGACGGGCACCCGCTTCCACGGCTGCATCTTCGACTGCCCGCTTCTCCACGGCGGTAATTCCAGACGGGACACAAATCATGATGCGCGGCTTCCCACTCCATCCGCCTTTCGTCTTCATGGCACGCCGAATGAAGTAACGCAACATCGTCGCCGTAGTTTGAAAATCTGCGATGACGCCGTCTTTCATGGGTCGGACTGCCACAATGTTTCCAGGCGTACGCCCAATCATCTGTTTTGCCTGCTCGCCCACAGCCTCAATCGCCCCTGTGTCAGTGCGCATGGCCACCACGGAGGGCTCACGGACAACGATACCGCGTCCCTTCACGTAAACGAGGGTATTCGCTGTACCTAAGTCAATTCCCATATCTCTGCCGGAAAACATGCGTAAATGCTCCTCTCAAATCCTCTGTTACACGGCTTATGTACCGCTACTTACAATGGCCCTCAGACCGCAAGCTGACATAGCGTCCGTCTCCCACCACGATGTGGTCGAGGACGTCGATGCCGAGAATACGTCCGACTTCACATAGTCTGGCCGTAACAGCCCTGTCCTCTGGGCTTGGTGTCGGATCGCCGCTTGGGTGGTTGTGCAGACACAAAATCGCGGATGCGCTGCGTTTCACGGCGGATTTAAAGATCTCTCGTGGGTGAACGATAGACGCATCTAAACTGCCAACCGAGACAACCTCTTCACCAATCAAGCGATGCTTTGTATCCAAATGCAAGATAAAAAAATGCTCCTTTTTAAGGTGCCTCATCCGATCCATAACATACTCGGCAGCATCTTCTGCGCATCGAATCTGCCTCTTCACTTCGCCCGGACTGCGTACAATGCGCCGACCCAGTTCAACGCAGGCAGCGATTTGCAGCGCTTTTGCAATGCCGATACCGCGTACAGCGGTCAGTTCCTCCACTGTGCTGTCAAGCAAACCAAGCAGCCCGCCAGCCTGACACAAGACCCTGTCGGCAAGCTCCATCACCGACGTTCCTTTGTTTCCTGACTGCAAAACGATGGCTAAGAGTTCGTCGTTGCGCAGCGCATCTGCACCCTGTTCCATCAACCGCTCTCGCGGCGGATCCGAATACGTCGGCGCGGTACGTTGAGAACCTTCTGCAATGATTTGCATGTGCATCCTCCCGGAAGCCCGTCTTACCCTTAGATTAGAGCCTGGGAAAGGAGTCTTCAAACGCCATGGGAGTGTTTTTGTGCGGATGGTGAGTTTTCGGAATGTTTTCCTCAATCCTGCGACATACCGCAAGAGTCATCTCGTCTCGCGTGGACCACTTTCGGGGATGTACCGACTTTCGCCTGTACTTCTCTCGTGCTTCACTTTAGTCTGCGATTCCAGATGACAGCAATAATCACTCCGACGAGGGTGAGCCAGTTGACACGAAGTGTGATGTCAATTGAGTAGCGAAGCACTGCCAGGTCAGCTGATGGATGCCATGAAACAGTCGCAGTTCGACCGAGGGCTGGCACCTGATGCGCCAACAACTGCCCCGCGAGTGTGCCCACAACCGCACCAAGCAACAACATTCCAACTAATCTCCAAAATGGTGATTTGCGCACGAGAACTCTCCTTCAGCTGGCACACAACCTGGCATGGACGCTCGGTTCCACGCCCGTTCAAAGTCAGGTGTCCCGTCGACACCTCATTCCGCTATTCGACATAGACTCTATCGTCTCCTGCACTCTATTGTCAACCAATCCGAGGCAAGTCATGGACCGTTATTCAGTTCACGATCCGGTCAGGACTTGACTCTTCAATGAAGCCAGTTCTACCCACGCAGACAGAATCTCTTGTTCTGCTTGTACATTTTGCTTCCTAGTCAAGAGAGACAGAGCGTTGTTAACATGACGGTATAGTCCTGTTATGACTGGCGGTGCGCTGCCGCTGCCCCATACATACGGGGATGGCATCTGTTTGTTTGCATTTTGCAGAGCCTGACTCGCATCACGGTACGCCGTTTCACCGACCACGACACCTGTCTCGACCGTCAAAACGCTTGTCAGCGAAGCCAACCAGGTGCTTACTGCGGATGTCCCTTGACGACTCACCACGGCGGTTGTCTGCAAGGGGGTCGCTGGCCAAGTCAGTGACAGCACTGACGAACTGGCGATTGTTGCGGCAGGTTTTGACACGGCAAATGCGGTTTTTGCGGTCTGACTACCAAGAGCCGCCCCGGCCCATACCTCAAAGCCGCTTCCTTCCTGAACGACCTGTGCGGCTCGTCCGGAATGTCGCAGCTGATTCAGTGCGAGAAGAGCTGCAGCTTTGGTTGAATATGGCCCGAACCTGAGCACAAAAACCCTAACACTTGGCAGCATGACAGACAATTTGCTGCCTGACGACAGATTCACCACCGGCGGAGTACTCGCAGACGCAGTCCCAGTCTCGAGCCCAGATGAGGGGCTGACAGATGCGGGCAATGCAACTTGGTGAAATAATACCATACTGAGGCATCCGAGCATGAGTCCCGCGAGCGCACCTTTTTGTAAGTAATTCTGCCAAACTGACCCTGCCGAATCCGACTCTGCACGAAGATGAAACCGTGCGAGCAGCGCACGCAGAACACCCCCAGAGCGGTTGGCACGAAACGCTGTCACTCGTCGCCGGACAAACCGCCTGCGACGGGCCTCGGCCCACTGTTTGTCGGGCCCGCTTGTTTGTGTCCCATCCGCTGCCACCACGTGAATCTTGACATCTTGCGTTCGCTTTCGAGTTGCAAAGGACGATGTAGGCAAAGATGAGACGTCATCAGATGAGACGTCATCAGGTAACGCATCTACGGATAACGCGCCTAGTGATGAAGCTCTCACAGGTGATACTTCTAAAGACGGAACTTCACGTGAGTTTGTGACAAAACCTTCTCTGGCACCCACAACTCCGTCTGATGCTCCCTGATAGTAAGGCTTCACGCTCAGTGGCGTCGTCAGGTTCTTTTTTGTGCTTCCACTTTCAAGGGTGTTCCTGCGCCAAGTGTAGCCCCCGTCCGTTCTCTCAAGTCTACCTGCCGATACGGATTCGGGTTTCTCTGCGTCTATTCTCTGTGGCATTTGCTGCGTCATGACGGCGGCACCTCGCATCGATGATGGTCTTATCTCAAATCTATGATTCTATTTTCCGCATCATTCCATGTGAGGAAACATCACTTTGAAAGACGAGTCGTGAGAACGTTGCAGTAACAGACAAAAGGAGTGCGCATGTCTGCGCACTCCGCGATTTATCAGCTAAATTACAGCCAATCTAACTCTCTGTCCCCTGTGTTCTTCCTTTCGCATGGACCTTTCGCTAATGCACTTCGTAAATCGTGATGACCCGCTCTCCCCAGCTAGACGCCAAGCCCTGCGATGCCATACAGATGTCGATGCGATTACCGCGAATTGCCCCGCCTGTGTCATCCGCAGTGACAATACCAATCCCCGGGATGTACAGCTTGGTTCCAAGCGGAATCACAGATGGGTCAACTGCCACGACCCCTGGTTCCGCAGGCACCCCGGTTGCCGTCGTACCCCCAGCCATATAGGCTGTGGCCACAACAGTCAACTGCTTCCGAATCACAAACGAACTATAGCCACGTGCTGCCAAATGCTGTGGATAATGTTTGGTGCCAACTTCAACAACTTCACTCACGGGCTTATGAATCTTGGTTGTCGTACTTTGCTGGACCGCTTTGCCGTCGAGCGTGACAGTTGTTGTATCGATTTCCTTCGACCCTTTCACACCACGCGTCAGTACTCTATGCTGCCCGACGTATAAGTTGCTGGTTGCCTGACGTATGGTCTGAAATTGTAATGTCTCTGTCTTGACGCTCGTTGACGTTTGGTAGTGATGAACGGAAACCTGTTCACCGTCTTGCAAAGGTGCCGATAGCGGAACACTGACCCGCGTCTTCGGTCCAATTTGAATCCCTTGCTGGTTTAGAAAGTCCATTACAGTTGGTGCGAAGGTTTGCAGCGTTACTCTGGATTTCCCGTCTATCAACGTCACGAGCTTGGGGGCCTGAATGACTACATTCATGCCATCGTGAACAGGTGTAGACAAGTCCGGCGAAACGCGATCGCGTTGATTCACAGGGATATGCTTCATGGTGAGAAACGACCCCAGAGAACCAAACGTAAATCCACGCAACACTCGGCGCTGGCCGTGATTGGTAACTGTCACTGTCTTGTATGCGTTTTTGGCCACGAAACCAGTCGCACCAAAGAGAGCCAGGACGGCACCAATTGCCACGTACAACGCCTTGGACTTCGGAATTTGCACTCCATCACCTCTTCTCAATAATTGGAGAGAAAAGGAAGAGTCACAAGGGTTGAAGTTGTGCTCATTATATAGACAACGCTTACAGACTGCAAGCCCACCGTTCAAACGCTTCTGACCGCTGCTGCAGACCTGTGTCTAGTAGGACAAATGTAGAACGCTCGTGACGTACCAATGCCAGGCAGAGGGACCAAAGAAATAGACGAGAATGGTGCCCGCAAAAATGTAAGGGACAAACGGGATGTAGCTTCGCGCGGGCAATAGTCCAGTAAGTCGCAGAGAGATACCCGTTAATGAGCCGAGCGCTGACGCCGCCATAATGGACTCAACCGCTCCGATTGGACCAAACAGGGCACCAATCATGAGATAGAGCTTCACATCACCAAGGCCCATATTTCCCCCAGACAAGAGATGGATGGCAAACATGACCGCAAATCCTGTCAGAGCTCCGACTAAGCTGTGGGACCACGTCTGTATACCTGACGTCACCACCAGAACAAACACAACAAGCGCGCCAGGAAGCGAGAGGACGTTCGGCACACGCATGGCCGTGATGTCGGTTACCGTGACTGCCGCCATGAACATCCAAAATACACATGTCGCAAGCACTTCAGTTGGCTTGATTCCGGTGAGTACCGTGGCAGCAAACAGGCTGCCCGTGACCAGTTCCACAATCGGGTAACGAACAGGAATTACACCATGGCACGTGTTGCATCGTCCTTTAAGCCCCAACCACGAGAGTACGGGAATCAGTTCGTAGAAAGATAGAGGCCGCTCACACTGTGGACAGTGCGACCGGGGATGGACAATCGACTCGCCCCGAGGGATGCGATACCCCACAACATTGAGAAATGACCCGACAACAAGGCCAAAAACAAAAAGAGTCCAGCACAAGAGTTCTGTGACTACTGACACCACGTCCGCCCCCCCCGTGCAAGATTCCTGTCAAGGTAATTCGACAGAATCCGCACAAATCCCTGTTCTGTTTGCGGTTTCGTGATATAGTTAGAACAAAGGCGCAATGGACAAGCTCACTGCGCCGCGGGGAGGTTACAAATCCTATGTACAATTGGCTGCGATTCATTGTTCTGGCTGCGCTCGTCGTCATCGCCTTTGTTATCCTCGTGGTGTTCCTGTCAATCGCGCTGCGAATTGCCTTTGTGCTCGCTTTGCTGGCTATTGCATACTACTTTTACCACCGGGGACTGCAGGCGCGAAGAAACAGGCGTAATTGGCGTTAATCATCAAGACACAGCCGTGTCATCGACAAGGCATGACAAAGCAGGCCTTTGCAGAAATACCACAGACCTCGTCACTTTTCACGTCATCGACGGCGCCCCTCATAGGGCGCCGTTTTTATATGTTTTGCTGCCGCTTATGCGGGTGTCACGACAATGCAGCAGCCTTCTCCCGATTGTCAAGCGCTTCACCAAGGCGATACGCGACCTGCCAGATGTCGCCAGCGCCCATGGTAATGACCAGGTCCCCCATACCAACGGTGTCCACAAGATAATTGAACACGTCATCTTTCGTTTGTTCAAAGCGAACGTTGCGATTACTGTTGATGCGAATTTCTTCCACTAATCGCTCTGCAGAAACACCTTCAATTCGCTTTTCCCCTGCTGGCGAGAAAATGTCCGAAATCACGACCTCATCAGCCCCCTCAAATGCCTTCGCAAACGCGTCAAACAGAAAATACGTCCGCGTATAGCGTTGAGGTTGAAAAACGGCGACAATCCTTCTACCGGTAGCACGCGCAGCGTCAATCGTCGCTTTAATTTCCGTCGGATGGTGAGCATAGTCGTCAATCACCAGGATCCCACCGTGCTCCGAAATGACCTGAAAGCGGCGCTTTGCACCATGAAACTCGTGTAAGGCATCAGCAATCGTTGAAAATTCCAGACCTGCAAACCGGCATACGGCAATCGCCGCAAGCGCGTTCATCACGTTATGGACTCCGGGTAACGACAGCTTAAGGGTCCCTTGATACTCGCCTTCGAAAAAGATTTGCGACGTGCTGCCTCTTCCGTTTAACTCTACGTGTTGCGCTGCATAAGTAGCGTCACTGTCGATAGCGTAAGTCACAACTCGGCAGGCAGCAAACGGTAAAATTTCCTGCAGGTCTTTGTCCACCGCTGACGCCACGCACAGACCACCTGCCGGAATTTGTTGAATAAATTGCTTGTACGCCCTCTTTAGGTTGGAAAAGTCTCCGTCATAGTGTTCAAGGTGGTCCGCTTCGATATTTGTAACCACCGCAACTTGTGGACGGTAGTGCAAAAAGGAACCATCACTTTCGTCGGCTTCGGCGACCACAAAGTCTCCCCGGCCCGCTTTGGCGTTGTCACCGATGTTACTCACCACACCACCGATGACAAATGTGGGATCAAGTCCAGCTCGCTCCATGATGTACGCTATCATTGATGTCGTTGTCGTCTTTCCGTGGGCTCCCGTGACTGCAACGCCAGTCCTATCTACCATCAGTCTCGCAAGCATTTCGGACCGATGAATCACCGGGATATTCTGTGCCTTCGCGGCTTCAATCTCAACGTTATCTGAAGCCAGTGCCGTACTATACACGACGATATCGGCTCCGCTGACTTGTTCAGCCCGATGGCCTTGATACACCTTCGCCCCTCGCGTAATCAGTTTCTCTGTCAGTTCTTGCGAAGACACATCGGACCCACTTACGTCAAATCCCATGTCGAGCATCACCCTTGCAATTGCACTCATTCCGTATCCGCCGATTCCGACGAAATGAACATGTTCCTGCTGTTTCACGCATGTCACCGTCCTTGTTTCCCAGAGTGTTGCATGGTCTCCATAGCTTTCCTCGCTTCATCCACTGTATACAAGGAACCAAAGCAACAGATGGAATCCATTTCTGAAAGTCGCATCGCCTGCATAAGTCCAGCCGCCACCGATTGCGAAGTCATGACGAACACATTTGGTCGCATTGCTTGAATCAGTTGCTCTAACCGTGCCGCTTCCAGCGCCCTGTGATTGTCAGGCTGTACTGCAATCACTACCCGCGCGAGCGGCAGCATCGACCGTAAAATACCGGCAACATCTTTGTCAGCGAGTACCCCCACAACAAGCACCCAGTCTTTCATCCTACCGTACGATGAAAACTCACGGAGTGCATCAGCTAATGTTCTCGCCCCATCAGGATTATGGGCTCCGTCTAGAACAATCAATCTCTCGTCGGCAACAACGACCTCAATTCTCCCTGGCCAAGCCACTTGCGCAAGCGCCCGTCGGATTTCATGCGAGGTTAGATCCGGGGCCTGCCCGCTGCTGGCCGCTGCCTCAAGCATCGCTAAGGCGACTGCCGTGTTTTCACACTGATGTTTGCCAAACAGAGTAACAGGCATGTGAAACCAATCGTGAGCGATTCCGCGGTAATCCAACGATTGAGACGGCAAACCTCTTGTCACTGTGTCTGCCCCATCCCCGCTTTGTGAAACAGGCGGTGCGACTTCGCCAGGTGCGGAGTCTCGCCTACGCGTATAGCCAAAATGCGTACCAAGGACGTAAGCTTTCGCAGATTTCTTTGCAGCATGATGACGAATCACATCAAGTGCCTCGCCCGAAGCTGCGGTTATGATTGGGCAACCTTCTTTGATAATACCCGATTTGTCCGCCGCAATGTGCCTTATCGTTGGACCAAGAATCTGCACATGGTCCATTCCGACATTGGTGATAGCCGTCACCACCGGCTTGACCACGTTTGTCGAATCATACCTTCCACCAAGACCTGTCTCCCACACCACAGCATCTACGGCGCATTCCTTGAAGTACAGGATGGCCATGACCGTCAGGGCTTCGAACTCTGTCAAGGGGTCATCAGCCGTGACTGCAGCCGCCGCCTTTCGCACCGATTCCGCCAGGCGTTCAAAGTCGCGCTCCGGAATAACAGCATCATCGACAATGAATCTGCCCTGGTAACCATCGAACGCCGGAGACGTGAACATGCCCACGTGAAGACGAGTCCTTAGCAACTGATAAAGATTGGCACAGACCGACCCTTTACCGTTTGTGCCAGCGACGTGGAAAAATCGGAGTCCCTCCTGCGGGTCATCAAAGTGCTTCAATACCCGCAGGGTACGCTCCAAACCAGGGCGGATGCCAAAGCGGGTCAGCGACGACAGCCACGCACTCCCGGTATTTCGCTCTTCAGCCACAATCTATTCTCCTTAGCGGCGTTTGGTCACTCATGCCGCTTGGAGTACTACGCATCCATCGCGGCACCAAGTTTCATTCGCCTTTTGTCAGGCATCGCATCAATCTACAGACAGTGCCGCAATGCGTTCCTCGACACTTAAAAGTCGCTGTCTGTACTCAGCAGCTTTCTGTCGCTCACTTTCCACAACATCAAGCGGAGCTTTTGACACAAATTGCTCATTCGCCAATTTTTTCGTCGCCCGCTCGACTTCTGCATGAAGCCGTTCCCGCTCTTTGCTGAGCCGTTCACGTTCTGCACCGAGATCGACGAGGTCCGTCAGTGGCACATAGATTTCTCCGCCAGCGAACACAGCGGTCACGGCTTTGTCGGGAGCGGTCTTATCCTGACCAATTTCCACCGCCTCGGCGTTGCAGAACCGCTTAATATACGCTTCCACTGACTGCAATAATGCCTCTGTCTCGCGCGAATTCGGCCGCAGCGTGAGGTGAACGGGTTTGCTCGGGGCAACGTTCATCTCAGAACGAATGTTTCGCACACTACGAATGACTTCGATGACCTGACGCACTTCTTCGACCGCAACGTCGAATTTCCACTCCTCTCGTGCAGTAGGCCAATCCGCGAGAATCAGCGCTGTACTTCTATCAGGCAAGGACTGCCAAATCTCTTCGGTTGCAAAGGGAATGAGCGGGTGCAGCAAACGCAGCAGCGTGTCCAGGACATGGACGAGCATAGACCTTGTCTGTCGCTTTGCCGATTCATCAGTCCCATAGAGACTCAATTTCGCAAATTCGATGTACCAGTCGCAGAACTCATCCCAAGCAAAATCGTAGAGTGCCCGTCCAGCCTCACCAAAGTCGTAGCGGTTCAAATGATGTGAGACTTCCGTTATCGTTTGCTGCAATCGCGTGGCAATCCACTTGTCCAGCACCGACAAGGACTCGGGTGAGAGGGCGGCCAGTTCTTCTCCTTGCACCAAGTTCATCAGTACAAACCGCGACGCGTTCCATAGCTTGTTGATGAAATTTCTCGACCCCTCGACTTTCTCCCAGTAAAAACGCTGGTCGTTCCCCGGGGACGTGCCTGTCGCCAGCGTGAAACGGAGCGCATCAGCACCGTACTTCTCGATGACGTCAAGCGGGTCCACCCCGTTTCCGAGGCTCTTAGACATCTTTCGACCTTCGCCATCGCGAATAAGTCCGTGGACGACCACACTTTCAAACGGCATCTGATTCGTGAATTCAAGTCCCGTGAAGACCATCCTCGCGACCCAGAAGAACAAAATGTCATAGGCCGTCACGAGGGCACTTGTCGGATAGAACTTTCGCAAGTCGTCCGTTTCTTCCGGCCAGCCCATCGTCGAGAACGGCCATAGCCCTGAAGAAAACCAGGTATCAAGGACATCTTCGTCCTGATGAATCTCGTGTGACCCGCAGTGCGGACAAGACTCGGGCGCATCCATTGCCACAGCAATGCCGCCGCAGTCGTTGCAATACCACGCAGGAATGCGATGTCCCCACCATAATTGCCGCGATATACACCAGTCACGAACGTTTTCTAACCAATGCGCAAACACCTTCTCAAATCGGTCTGGGACAAACTCCAGCTCACCTCGTTTGAGTGCCGTCAGTGCATTCTCAGCGAGTGGTGCCATCTTGACAAACCACTGTTCTGACAAAAATGGTTCCACGACAGTGTCGCACCGGCTGCAGTGCCCCACGGCGTGCATAAGTTCCTCTTCCTTGTGCAAATAACCGCCTGCCCGCAGGTCCTCAACTACCTTCACTCTGGCTTCCTCGCGGGACAGCCCTGCGTACTTGCCAGCCAAATCCGTCAGTACACCATCCGCATTGATGCACTGCGGCATCGATAGGTTATGGCGTAAGCCAACTTCAAAGTCGTTAGGATCATGCGCCGGGGTAATCTTGACACAACCTGTGCCGAATTCCTGCTCGACGTAGGTATCAGAAATCACGGGAATCTGCGTGTCCGTGAGTGGTAATTGGAGCATTTTTCCCACTTGCGACTGATAGCGTTCATCATCAGGGTGTACGGCTACGGCAACGTCGGCAAACATGGTCTCAGGGCGCGTCGTTGCCACCACAACTTCACCCGATTGGTCCACGTACGGATAGCGCACGTGGTACAATTTTGCCGCGACATCCATGTGTTCAACTTCAATGTCAGATAACGCCGTGGCACATCGAGGGCACCAATTGATGATGCGGTTTCCGCGGTAAATGAGACCCCGATTGAACAGCTCAACAAATACCGTTCTTACGGCACGGGATAGTCCCTCGTCCATAGTGAACCGTTCGCGAGACCAGTCGCACGACGATCCGATAGCGCGAACCTGGTTCGTGATGCGGTTCCCATACTCGTGTTTCCATTCCCAGACCTTCTCTACAAATGCCTCACGGCCAAGGTCATGCCGGCTCTGGCCAGTCTCTTCCCGGAGCGTTTTTTCCACACGGGTCTGGGTTGCGATGCCAGCGTGATCGGTTCCGGGTAAGAATAAGGCCTCATAGCCAGCCATTCTGCGGTGACGGATAATGATATCTTGTAACGTGTTATTCCATGCGTGACCGAGATGGAGCGATCCGGTGACGTTCGGCGGCGGCATTACAATCGAAAACTTTGGTTTGGCACTCGATGCGTCTGCCCGAAATGCCCCGCTTTCTTCCCAAAATCGGTAGATGCGTTGCTCCACAGCCAATGGGTCATACACCGTGGACAGCGTACGCTCTGTCTGATTGCCCTCTGACATGTTCATCCCTCCAAATAAAAAAGCCTCTCGTCCCAGTTCAGGACGGAAGGCTTTCATTTCCGCGGTACCACCTGAATTTCCAGCATGCACGCCCATTTACTTGGCCACTTCGGTGACTTACAATCCGCGGTGGCAAATGGACCTGCAAGCAGGACACTCATCATCGATAACGGGATGACCCGGTTGTGCAATCCTCAACATTGCTCCAAGACGACGTTCGGCGGGTTGAACAGGTCCGGCTTGCACCAATCACCGAACTCTCTGCACAGTCAATGCCTGCCTACTCCTTCTCTTCAGCGCAATCATCGATATCCATTGATTATGTAGTATAGTACTGACTGACTCCGCTGCTGTCAAGCGGATGTTTGGATGTTTCTACCACTTCATTGCTTTAGCGCCGCTTTTTCTTCTTGTTCCGACTGTTCGCGCTGTGTCTCCGTACCGGCGGTGCAGGTTCTTTACCGGCCCGTTCTTGACTCCGTTTTTGCTCAATGGCCGCTCGCTTCTTCTCGGACCATTCCGTCAAGCGCAGGTAAGCGAAAGCCACAACAAGACCGAGCAACAGGGGAAACAGAATATAGAGTTCAATGAACTGAATGAACGTACCTTGACTCATCGCCAGTTGCGGCGAGCGCTCAACAAAGAAATCGAGCAGCACACCGACCACAAAAGCGGCCAGAACCCCAACCACGGCGTTCGTTAGCCGACGCTCTTTCGCCTTCGGAATAATCAAATACGCCACAATCAATTCAGCGAGCGGCAGGCTTTGAAAAATCGGGTATTTCAAGGCAAATTTTGCGACCACTTGAAGCACTGCGACGCCCACAACGGAGATGCCTAAGAAGCGCCAGTAAATCCCGTTCTTGATGCCAGGCTGCGAACCACCGTTAGTCATGACCCCAACTACCCCCAAACATACACATCTTGACCCATCTTACCAGACAAAGCAGATACTTGTCACTGAAACAGAACAGAGCCCGGGTATTACGCATATACATAGGCTTGTAGACCCATCAGGGCTGTGCAGAAGACGGGAGGGGTGACGTTGGGCTTCTTTTATACTCTCGCAAGGTTCGTCAAATTACTGCTCGCCATTGCGATATTTCTCCTGTTCCTACGAGCGATTCTTTGGCCAAGCGCGCTCGATTTAATCATCCTCCTGCTGTTATTCATCGTGTTTGTCACCATGTTTCTTGGCGCTCCATAGCCCACAGGCAATAAGACGGGCTGCCCCCAACGCTTTCGCGTTCGGCGCAGCCCTCGCACAGCAGTTTTGAGGTCACTTGGAATCAGCCGACAAAGCGCACTCTCAGGACGACGGAATCATCAATCCTCCCGGTATTTTTAACACTTGTCCGGGCTCTACCGACTCCCCTGTCAGGCGATTGGCTCTCATTAAATCGCCTTCGCTGCACCCTACGCGCGCTGCGAGCGATGGCAGCGACTCTTCATCCATCACAATTACATAACGCAACGTGTAATAATTGTCAGGGGCATTGAAGTCAACAAAGGACCACAGCGACGTGTCCACGGTACGCACCAAGTTCGATTCTTGCGCTGAATCATCGACTGTTTCTTCATCGTCTAGGCTGTCTTCCGCTTGTGCACCCACGTGAACCGTAGGAACAAAACCGGCAGTTGCCTGAAAACCGTTCTCGGAAAAACTGCGCGATGCCACAAATGATTCCTCACCAGTGACTTCCCCGGATTGTTCCCTTACATGCCCACTTTCCGGAGGTCTCGGTTCGCGGACAGGCACCTTACTCAGGTCGACCTGATGCGCGAACTCAAACTCAGACGTCTCCGCAGCGTCATCTACAGACGACACACCGGCTGTGAGAGGTGCATGTTTCTCGTCGCCCGGTGATGACGTCGGCTCATCGGACATGCTTTCGGTCCGTACATGCTTGTCAAGCGCTAGCAGTTCTTCACGGACGGACGCGTTCGTAGGCGTCCTATTCACCGATTCTTGTTGCGCTGCATCGCGCACTGGGACAGGCTCCTGCGTCGCATGAGTCGACTCGTCAACCCCACCGCGTGCCTCGCTGACTCGCTCGACTCTGTTTACCTGTTCCTCCGCAGCATCCCTTGTGAACCCCTCGTCAGGTTGACCACGGACCAGTTCGAAACTGTTTTCCAATTGTTCTGTGCCGGACGTTGTCTCATCTTGCCCGTCATCCACCGCTTGCCGCGAATCCGCAACCGCCTCGACAGACACTTCAGCACCATCTGTCGCGTCAGAGTCTGTCGAACCATTTCCAAACAGTACGTCTCCGTCTTCCTGAGCACCGCACTGAAAGTGGTACCCACGCTTGCCATTGAGCCCCGACACGCGCAGTTTCGCCTGAACGCGGAGCCATCCCTCACTGATGACGTCAAGTTTCCAGTCTGAAATCCGGCTCGCGACATTGACAACGCCACGGGGTTGAAACTGGACGGGGACCCGTAACGTGAACGGCATGCGATGATGCACATGGCGCGCATACTGATTAACCGACGCCGGGTCTTGCCCCGCCCCTTCTCCAGACTTGGCCTTCGTCAGATAGCCTGCAAAAACGATGGCTCCTTCGAGCACGTAGGCATCACCAACGCGTTCAAACGAAGTGACCTCCGTCGCAACATTTGCGTCATCGACCGTGTGGTCTTGCTCCACTGTTTCGATGAACACTTCCTGGTCGACGGCCAGTGTTATCTGCCCATTTCGATCCGCTTCGCTCACCAACGCTCCCTCCCTCGCACAGGTGCGCTTCATACAGAAGGTGCACAAGCACTTGTGCCTACTGTATGACTCTATGCCTGGCTCAGTTTCAATATGTCGAGGGCAAGCGAACCATGGTCTTTCGGGCCGTTAGATTTGTGCAAATACATCTTCAATTGCCGAAATGGTTTGTGCAATCTCCGCTTCGCCGTGTACCGCAGACAGGAACCCAGCCTCCTGTTGAGAGGGCGCCAGCGAGACACCTCTGTCGAGCATCCCGTGAAAGAACGCAGCGTAGCGCTCTTTATCCGACTCGTTCGACTCACGGTAGTTGGTGACTGGGCCGCCGTGAAAGAAGAGGCCGAACATCCCGCCAATGGCGTGACCAGACACAGGAATGCCGCGTGATGACCCTGCGCGCACAAACGCATCGACAATTGCCTGCCCTTGGGCTTCCAGACGTTCATACAGTCCTTCTGCAGCGGCTTGTTTCAGCATCCTAAGCGCAGTCAGGCCAGCTGCCATCGCAAGCGGATTCCCGGAGAGTGTCCCCGCCTGGTACATCGGCCCCTGAGGTGCCACGAGAGCCATGATGTCGCGGCGACCGCCGTAAGCACCTACAGGCAGCCCTCCGCCGATGACCTTTCCAAACGTGGTAAGGTCAGGGATGATGCCAAAGCGTCCCTGAGCCCCTGACAGTCCCACACGAAAGCCGGTCATGACTTCGTCGCAAATGAGCAGTGCCTGGTGCTGTAAGGTCAGGTCTCGCAGTGTCTCAAGAAATCCTGGCTGAGGCAGAACACAGCCCATGTTCCCGGCTATCGGTTCCACAATGACCGCTGCTATCTCATGCCCTCTTTCAGCAAAGAGCGCCTTCGCCGCATCAACATCATTGTATGGGAGAGTCAGTGTCGACTCTGCGGTCGCACTCGGCACGCCAGGACTGTCAGGTAAGCCCAAGGTCGCCACACCTGAGCCCGCTTTCACGAGCAAGCTGTCCGCGTGACCATGGTAACAGCCTTCAAACTTGACAATGTAGCGCCGAGAAGTATATGCCCGGGCGAGTCGTAGAGCACTCATTGTCGCTTCAGTACCACTGTTGACCATGCGAACAACTTCAACCGACGGCACCAAGCTGATGACCGTCTCTGCCATCTCCGTTTCGAGCGTCGTCGGAACACCAAAGCTGGTCCCTCTCGCGGCCGCCTCCTGCACTGCTTTGACGATATCCGGATGGGCATGGCCCCAAATGAGAGGTCCCCAGGAAAGTAAGTAATCGATATACTTGTTTCCGTCGATGTCATATAGAAAAGGACCCTCTCCCCTGTCCGCAAAGAAAGGGGTTCCTCCGACAGCCCGAAATGCTCGTACCGGGCTGTTCACTCCACCTGGCATCACATGCAGGGCCCTTGCAAACGCTCTCTCAGACGCCTCTCGCATCAATACTCACCTGCCCAATCCCAACAGTTTAGTTCTTACACTTGTTCTCGTTGCCACCGCGCAAAATCGAGGGCGTGATAGGTCAGGATAATATCGGCCCCAGCACGCTTGAAAGAGGTCAGTACCTCCTCGACGATTGCGCGCTCATCAATCCATCCTCGCTGTGCAGCTGCCTTAACCATGCTGTATTCAGCACTGACGTTGTACGTGGCCAGAGGCAGGTCGAACTTCTCCCGGATTCGGCGTGTAATATCCAGGTATGAAAGCGCGGGCTTGACCATCAACATATCTGCGCCTTCCTCGACATCGGAGGCCGCTTCCCGCAGTGCTTCCCGTGCGTTCGCAGGGTCCATCTGATACGTTCTCCGGTCCCCAAACGCGGGCGCTGAATGGGCAGCCTCACGAAAAGGCCCGTAGAATGCGCTCGCGTACTTGACCGCGTACGATAGAATGGACACATTTTCGAATCCGTGTTTGTCCAGCCGCTGACGAATGGCAGCCACTCGCCCATCCATCATATCTGACGGGGCTACGATGTCCGCTCCCGCGGCGGCATGCGACAAAGCCGTCTCGGCAATTAATGTCAGACTGTCATCATTGACAATTTGCCCGTTTCGAACAATACCGCAATGACCTGCAGGATTGTATTGACATAAACACACATCCGTCATGATGAGAAATTCAGGGTGGTCGCTCCGCAGAGCCCGGATGGCCTCCTGGACAATACCATGTTCCGCGTATGCGCTTGTGCTCTGCTCATCCTTGTCAGCAGGAATTCCAAACAAAATCACGCCTGGCACGCCAAATTCAACCAGTTTGTCGACTTCTCGACGCAAGTCATCCAGCCCAAAGTGATAAACCCCAGGCATCGAACCAATCTCTTCTTTGCCGTGTAACCCTTCCTGCACAAACATCGGCAGAATCAGGTCGTTGACACCGACTTCTGTTTCGCGCACCAGACTTCGGAGGGTTCCGGAAGCCCGCAATCTCCGATGACGATGAAATGAAGGGAACTCGTTGTTCTGTGAACTCATGTGAAAACTCCTCTCCTGAACGTACTTGCAACCGTGTGAACAAGGCATCAAGGCATCAAGGCATCAAGGCATCAAGGCATCAAGGCATCAAGGCATCAACACAACTTCAACGCATCGAGGACTCCGTCAACCGTCGGACGCGAAGCGGTGATGCTCGGGCGGAGACCGGTTTCCTGTAACGCAGCGTTTGTCGTGTCGCCAATCGCAATGAACGTGGCATGGTTTGTCAGAGGCTGATCACGGACAACCTGACTTTGTACGAACGCCCGAACCGCAGACGGACTGTAAAAGACAATCGCGACTCGTCTCTGTGCAGAGACTTCTGCCCACGCAGATGGGCTCAGCTCGCGCAAAATTGTTTCATAACATATGATTTCGTCGACGACCCAGCCATGCGCTTCAAGTATCTGTCCGAAGGCTTCATCCGCCATCTGCCCGCGCAGCCATAATAGCCAGTTTTGAGACTTCGGCTCCACGTCTCGTTCCCGTCGACCCGGAGCACCCGATATTGCCGTCTCCTCCAGCACCGGTTCACGTATTGCCGTCGCACCGAACACGGTCTCGCTGCAAAGATAGCCCGCCAAGTCGGCGGCGTTGCGAACCCCTTGCGGATGAACAGCCAACAACCCCAGCCCTGTGGCTGTTCGAGCTGTCCGCTCACCAACAACAAAACACGACGAAAAAAAACCTTGCGTGTCCGCACGTAGAAACCCCTCGGCAGCTAGCAACGCATTGGCAGATGTGGCGACCACTCCACGAAACAAAAGCCCCTCACGGGCACGCCGCTCTTCTATCCCCGCCCATGCCCGTGCCATGTCGCTGGACGGCAGGTGCGAAATAGAAATCAACGGACTCTCGACAACTTTACCACCAAGTTCCACAATTCGTGTTCCAAGCGGGCGATTATCCTTTGCATCCCGCGTCAGGAGAACGGTAAGCCCAGCAAGTGTCACCAATGAGACGCCCCTTACTCGCTGCAAGATTAACAGTCAGGCGACATTTGTGCCTCAAGTTTGTGGGCCAAGCACCTACATGGACAGCTGCGCCAGCAGTTCGTCAGCACCCAGATTTCGCAGACGCATTGCGACACTGAGACCCACCGCCTGCGGGTCAGTTCCTCGATGTTCGGTGAAAAGGACCTTGCTTCCATCTGGGTCGGCCACCATCCCGCGCAGCCAAACGGTGCTTCGGTCCTCCGCCACCAAAGCGTAACCGGCGATGGGGACCTGGCAACTTCCGTTCAGCGAAAATAGCAAGGTTCGTTCTGCGATTGCCGCGAGGGCAGTGTCTGGGTCATTCAAACCAGATAACAACTCCACAATGGCGGTGTCGTCTTGTCTGCTTTCGATTCCTAAAATGCCTTGACCAACTGCAGGAAGACACGTCAGCGGGTCAAGATACTCATTGATTTGATGTTCCCAACCCATACGCTCCAACCCTGCTGCCGCTAAAACAATGGCGTCAAACTGGCCTTCTTGCAGCTTGCGCAGTCTGGTATCAATGTTGCCACGAATGGACTGAATATCAAGGTCTGGCCGGGCCTTGCGAAGTTGTGCAATTCGTCGCAGACTTGACGTACCGACCTTTGCACCAAAGGGCAGCTCATGAAGACCCTTGCCGTTTTGCGTGATAAGTGCATCTCTGGCATCAGCTCTCGGTGGAAACGCTGTTAGGGACAATCCATCCGCCAGTTGAGCAGGTACGTCTTTCAAACTGTGCACGGCAAAATCGGCTTGTCCGTTCACTAGTGCGGTCTCTATTTCACTGACAAATAGACCTTTTCCTCCGACTTTAGACAGTGTGACGTCAAGAATCTGGTCCCCTTTGGTCAGTACAGGCACGATTTCGAAATCCGTTGTCGGTGAGAGTTCCCGCAATTTCGCAATCACAAACTTCGTCTGCGTCATCGCTAGGGCACTGGTTCTCGAAGCAACTCGGATTGTTGACAAGATGTATCATCCCTTCTCTCACTGCGGACTCTGTGGGCAGGACCGCACACGGGCAGACTACGCGCCTGTGACTTACAGCGCTCGGTGGTAAATCGAAAAATCACTGATGACAACAAAGTTGATAAGAAGTCCTATAAAACATACAATACTGTACCACACCAGCCTCGATTGACCCCAACCGAGTCTGAGGCGCAGGGTGAGAAGCACAGCGTACATGACTGCCACGACTCCAGTACCCCACACTTTCGGATCAAGGAAAAATCGCCATCCTGTAGTCAGCTTTCCCCAAACCACACCGAGAATCATCGCCACCATCAGGAGGCCCAAGCCAAGGATCAGAGACCTGGTAGCATTTAAATCGAGCTTGTGCAGCGCAGGCAACCGAAAAAACCAGTGTCCAAAGCGCTTTGAGCGAAGAATTCGCTGTTGCAATAGGTACATCACTGAGAACACAAATGCAAACGAAAGCGCTCCATAACTCGCTACTGCCAATGCGATGTGAAGCGCAAGCAGGTCTCCGCGGGGCGCCGTGTATGTCGCTGGGCCGCTGTTGGAGAAGGCCGTGAAGGCTACAATCAGGAAACCTAGTAAGTTTGCCAGAAACAAGAGTACATGCGCCGGGAAAAACGCATTCACGACCAGCGCTACCAACAAGATGCACCACACCAAGAGCAGTCCGACATCAAACGGTGTATAAAGGGCCTCCGTTCCATTCACCCACAATTGCCGCAGAAAGAACGCAGTTTCGAGACAGAAAGATACAAACAGCAAAACGAGGGCCGTGCGATTCACGGCCCTGCGGGGTTGCACGGAGTCAACAAACAACAACACTAAGCTGACGGCGTACATCGAGACAAAACCGTCAAACAAAGCGCGAACCGGAAGCATAACGTGCCTCCTCTAGCGCAAGGCAGGATGTGCAGCCGGCGCTTGTGAGTCAGATATCTGCAGGTCACGCAGGAGGCTCTCACTCCACCTCCGGACCAACTCTGCAAATCCTGGGGCAGGAGTCGATTGTGCGAAGTCTTCATCGTCAGATGCAAGCAACACGCTCTGCCCTTGTCTCTCAATCTCCAAGGCAGAAACCCCAAACAACTCAGCAAAGACGCGGACGTGCCTGCTCCCACCGGAGGCAATCGCCAGTTCCTTCATGTTTTGAACGGGATCACGCAGGATTTGATTGACAATGCTCATCGTGTGCTTCTGGAGCACTTTTCTGTCATGTTCACTGAGATTCGGTAACTTCCGTTCCAGACTCGCCATCACATCCGCCTGAATGCGAATGCCCTTTTCTCGTACTGCAGCGATGAGTGGAACCACAGCTTGCTCGGCCATCCAGTTGGCGTAGTCCTGACAAGCGTTCGCGACCATACCTAGAACAACTTCGGCTTGTCGCTGTCGTTCTTGCAAATTGGCCTCGATAACTCCCTCAAGGTCATCAATGTCATACAGGTAGACGTTCTTCAACTCCGCAATGTCAGGATGCAAGTCCCGAGGGACCGCAATGTCGATGAGCGTTAGCGGAATCGAGCGGCGGCGTCTGGTCCGCAGGGCAACGCGAACATCCTCTGCTGCGAGGACGGGCACAGGGGACCCTGTTGACGAAATGACCAAATCCGCATTCCCGAGGGCACGCTGTAGACTGTCCCATGGGATTGCACTGCCACCCACCGACTGTGCCAATTCCTCTGCTCGCGCCAAGGTTCGGTTCACAACCACCAGCTCTTTGACGCCTGCAGCCTGCAGATATTGAACGGACAGCTTGCTCATGGAACCCGCACCCAGTACAAGTGCTTTCGTATCTCTCAGGTCACCGTAGATCTTCTTGGCAAGCTGCACAGCAGCGTAACTCACAGATACGGCCCGCTGGCCAATCCCTGTCTCCGACTGTGCCTGCTTCCCGAGTTGAATCGCGCGCCGAAACAACTGGTTCAGAAGGACTCCCGTCGCGTCAACACTCTGAGCTACGAGATATGCGTTTCTGACCTGGCCGAGGATTTGTGTCTCACCGACAACCATAGAATCGAGGCCACACGTCACCTTCATCAGGTGTTCTACCGCATCAGAGCCAGTGTACACGTATAGATGTTTGGAAAGTTCCTCACGCAGAAGGTCTGCGCGCCGCGCCAGCAGTGTCGTCAGATAATCCCGGCCTGCGTAGTCGGAAGTGACCACAGCATAAATCTCGGTACGGTTGCAAGTAGACACAACCACCGATTCGAGGATTGTATGAGTATTCCGGAGGCCGGATAAAACATCCTCAAGCTCTATGTCGGAAACGCTCACGCGTTCGCGAATTTCGACAGGGGATGTCTGATAGTTCAAACCGAGTGCGATGATGTGCACGTATAATCCCTTCCTTAGTAACTATGAATCCCATAGTTATATCGGATACGGATCATATTATAACACGAGATTTGTGTCGAAACTCCTACAAACATTGACCGAATTGCCTGTCAGTGTGTAAACTTTCCATCATGAAAACACTAGAGCCTGCACGCAATCGATGGATTGCAAATACCACACTTCTATTTGTGACGCTTGTATGGGGGGCCACCTTCAGCCTTACAAAGGGCGCCCTTGAACACGTCGGCGTGTTTTCGTTCCTTGCCGCGCGTTTTCTCATTGCCACTGCGACTTTGATGATTGGAGCCATGATTCTCCCGAAAATGAGGCGTGCGTTTACGAAGGAGACATTCGTGGCGGGCACCTTTTTAGGTACCTTATTGTTTGGGGGATACGCTTTTCAAACGATGGGCCTCTCAACAACCACCCCTGCTACCGCCGGGTTTCTTACAGGTCTAAACGTCGTCATGGTCCCACTCCTGGCCTATCCCGTGTTACGTTCGACCCCGACTGGCCGCAACTGGCTTGGAGCTGTCGTCGCAGTTTTTGGTCTAGCACTGCTGACAGGGGTAGACATCCGAGCCATTGGCCATGGCGACGTGCTTGTGCTCCTTTGCAGCGTGTTTCTGGCGCTGCAAATCGTGTTCACGGAGCGTTATGCCGTCAAGTTGGACGCACTCGCCCTCACCACAGTGGAGATTGGTGTGCTTACGGTTTGGTGTACCATCACGCTGTTCCTTCAGGGACTTGGGACCATCAGCCACACCCCTACTTCAACGGACCCCTTCTGGTCCCCAACAGTGTGGCTAGCGATTCTGATTTGCGCGCTCCCTGGTACAGCCTTCGCCTATTTCGCGCAAACCTTTTTCCAACAATCCACGTCTTCCACGGAGACCGCCATCATCTTCTCGATGGAGCCGGTGTTCGCCGCTGGCATTGGCTGGTTATCATTTCATGATGTACTCTCCACCAGCGGCATGATTGGTTGTTTGCTCATTTTTGTAAGCATGTGGATTGCCGACCCAAGCATTAAAATCCGATTGCCAAAAACCTCTTGACCGTCCGTACATCCCTTGTAAGTCGGACCGTTCGTGCTCGGGAGTCCCCCATCAGATGCTAGCTTTCCTGTACGGGTTCAGACGACTCTTCATCTGACTCCTGCTCATCTTTCATTTCTGCAGACGACTCTGTATCGCTTCTGTCCGCTAATGCTGGGTCGATATCTGCCGAATCATCAATGCAGTCTTCAATGTGTGACCATAATTCAGGAATGCCTTGCCCCTTCTCGGCAGAAACGGGGATGATATATTCAGGACCATCCATTGTCATTCTGATGTCACGAACCGCCTTTGCCATCTGTGACCGACCGACTTTGTCCGACTTCGTGGCAATAATCGTCACTTCGAGGCCGATTGCCCTGAGCCAGCGGTATGTCTCGATGTCCATGGGCATCGGGGAATGACGAATATCCACGAGCTGAAAGACGCGTGCAAGGACATCTCTGGTGCTGAGATAGGTCTCCATCATCTTGGCGAACTTCGCTCGTTCTGTCTTGCTCACAGCTGCGTAACCATAACCGGGAAGGTCCGCAAACCGAAACGTGTCATTGATGCGGAAAAAGTTTATTTGCTGTGTCTTACCTGGCTTCTGGGACACACGGGCAAGCGACTTTCGGCCAAGCAAGCGGTTTAGAAGTGAAGACTTCCCGACGTTGCTTCGTCCGACAAAGGCAAATTCCACAAGACCGTCAGTCGGCCACTGTGCCGGCCGTACTGCACTGATTTCAAATTCTGCACTTTTAATCTTCACTGATGGGGCCCATCCTCATGAAATGATTCATCCACAAGCACTTCCGAATAGTTTGCCAGCAAACCGCCCACACGCGGCTCCTCACCGAGTGGCTCTTTGAGCGCAGCCTGCAACACCTCATCCATATGCTTAACAGGTACAAACTCAATTTCTTGTAAGACAGAGTCCGGAATGTCGCGAAGGTCTTTCTGGTTTCCATCTGGGATGACCACTTTGCGAATACCTGCCCGGTGTGCGGCAAGCGCCTTTTCTTTCAATCCACCGATGGGTAATACCCGGCCCCGCAGCGTAATTTCCCCGGTCATCGCGACAAAACGATTGACAGGTCGAAGCGTGAAAGCAGATGAGATGGCGGTCGCTAACGAAATGCCTGCAGATGGCCCATCTTTCGGAATGGCCCCTTCTGGCACGTGAACATGGATATCAACCGTGTCGAAGCTGCCTTTTTCAAGACCCAGTGCTTCCGATTTCGAACGCACGTAGGATAAGGCGGTCTGCGCACTCTCCTTCATGACATCACCGAGCGATCCGGTGAGCACAACCTTCCCGTTTCCGGGCACGATGGACACCTCGATGGTCAGTGTATCACCGCCGACGGGAGTCCATGCCAGTCCCGTTACGACCCCCACTTGGTCTTCTTCTTCCACAACTCCGTACTGGAAAATGGGCGGTCCGAGGAAGGTTTCCAGTGCCTTATGCGTTACTGTAATGCGTTTGCTTTCGCCTTTTGCGACGCGGCGAGCCACCTTTCGCGTAACGGATGCGAGCACGCGGTCCAATTGACGAACGCCTGCTTCCCTCGTATAGTCGCGAATGATGTCGAGGAGAACGGCGTCCGACACACGCAGCTTGTCCCCGCCTAACGCGTGAAGGTCCTTTTGCCGCGGTAGGAGATGGCGCTTTGCAATCTCCAATTTTTCGAGTTCCGTATAGCCAGACAATTGAATGATCTCCATCCTGTCCCGCAGCGGTCCTGGAATCATCGAGACATCATTCGCCGTCGTGATGAACATGACTTGAGACAGGTCAAACGGGATCTCGATGTAATGGTCCGAGAACGTCGCGTTTTGCTCCGGATCGAGGACCTCCAACATCGCGGACGTAGGGTCACCGCGAAAGTCACTGGCCATTTTGTCAATCTCGTCGAGCAGAAAGACGGGATTTTTCACGCCGACTTGCTTCATCCCCTGAAGAATGCGACCCGGCATCGCACCAATGTACGTACGACGATGGCCGCGAATTTCCGCCTCGTCTCTCACACCACCGAGCGAAACGCGCAGAAACGGCCGGTCCAGAGAAGTTGCAATCGACCGAGCCAGCGAGGTCTTTCCGACTCCAGGTGGTCCGGCCAAACAGATGATGGGCCCCACCAACTTGTTGGCCAATTGTGATACGGCCAGAAATTCCAAGATGCGGTCCTTAACCTTATTGAGACCAAAGTGCTCTCGCTCGAGAACTCCTTCTGCCCGGACAACATCGACTGTGGACTGCACCGCTTCTGTCCATGGCAATGCCAAAATCCAATCCACGTAGTTCCGAATGACCGTTCCTTCGGCGGAACTGACAGGGATTCGTTCCAGTCGCTCAAGTTCCTTTTGAACGCGTTCTAAGACCGTTTCCGGGAGCTGTTTTTGCTCAAGTTTCTCTCGCAACTCTTCCACTTCACCGGTACGTCCTTCGCGGTCCCCGAGCTCCTTTTGAATCGCCTTCATCTGCTCACGCAGATAATATTCTTTCTGCGTCTTCTCCATTTGTGAACGGACGCGCTGGTGGATCTTTCGCTCGAGTTCAAGAACCTCGCGTTCATCCGACAAAATTTGCAGGATCTTCTCCAAGCGCCCGGGTACGGAAAAGGATTCAAGGATGGCCTGCTTGTCTTTTACCTTTAGTGGTAAGTGGGAGGCAATCGCGTCTGCCAAGTGGCCGGGGTCCTCAATGTCCGTGACGGAATTGTAGGTCTCTTGGTCGACCTTTTTGGACAGCTTCACATATTGCTCAAATTGCTGCAGGACTGAGCGCACGAGAGCCTGAATCTCTGCTCGATTGTCCTCTGCAACCCTGCCCACGCGATGACGTTTTACTTTCACTTCAAAAAAGTCGTCTTCACTTACCCATTTTGTGATGGAAACTCGCTCGAGCCCTTCCACCAGGACCCGAATCGTACCATTCGGAAGCTTCATCATTTGCTTCACGCGAACAAGGGTTCCAACCGTGTACAGGTCTTCCGCTGTTGGATTATCCAGTTGGCCATCTTCCTGTGACGTCAGCACAATCAAATGGTCCTGTACCATGGCGTCATCTAATGCTTTCACAGACTTTTCCCGACCCACGTCAAAATGCAGGACCATCGATGGGAACACGAGTAGACCCCTGAGAGGCAACAATGGAAAGGTATGGTTCGTTTTGGTGTCCGCCGGCATCAAGTCCACCCCCGATTCAGTCTCGCTAACTTAAACCCCGGGAAACGCCTAGATAAAGATGCATGGGATTTCTGGTTTGGCCTAAATTGTACAGAATCACATTGCGGAAGTCTAATCGGCGCAAGCAGTGAGAAGCAAAGACACTGAGCGAACAAGACCTTCGACTGACAAACGTCCGCGGCGCACCCGGTCAACATGTCCTCGGCACAGAACAGGATTCCCTGTTCCAAGGCATAAGAAACCCTCAGTCCACGAACTGGAACTGAGGGCGTAAGCGCAGTTTTTATCCGCAAACCGCGACATCAATCTTTGCAGGGTCAATCTTTGAACCAATGTTTCTAATGGCTTGCCGGGAACGAAGTCTGGTTTGTGATGGCGGAACTAGGTACAGACGATGGCTCAAAGACTGGTGCAATTTCGTCAATACCACCTTCAAGAGCCAATCGCAGGACATCTTCAAACCGTTCTACGGGGACAACCCGACATCCGTCTTGGACGTGCAGGTATGTCTCTTGCCAGTTCTCCTTCGGAATAAGAATCGTGTTCGCACCCGCCTCAATGGCGGCTTCTACTTTCGCGTTGACACCTCCGACGGGACGAACAAACCCGCGCAAGGAAATTTCACCGGTCATCGCAACCGTATTCGAAACAGGGACCTCGCGTATCGCCGAATAAATAGCTGTTGCCATTGCAACTCCCGCACTCGGGCCATCAACGGGCATGCCACCTGGAAAATTAATGTGCAGGTCGTAGTCCCGTGCATCGATGCCCATGACTTTGTGCAGGGCGGTAATCACATTGTCAAACGAGGCTTTCGCCATCGATTTTCGACGGACACTTCTGCTGCCGGAGCGCATCGTCTCCTCTTCGACCAGACCACTCATAGTCACTGACCCCTTGCCGGGTTCAGCAGCATGCCGTACCGTCACCTCAATTTCCAACAATAAGCCAGTACTCGGTCCAGCCACTGCCAGGCCGTTGACAACGCCAATTTGTGGCTTTGAATTGATCTTCTTTTCGGGTCTCGGGTTAATCTGACTGAACTGGATGACCCACTGCACGTCTTCAAGTGTGATTTCCTTCCGTTCGTCCGTCAGAGCCAAGCCGCCTGCAATTTGCACCATGTTGACCGCTTCGCGACCGTTTGTAGCATACTTTGTGATTTCTTCAATCGCCGCGGCCGACATCGGCATATTCAACTTTTTCGATGCCTTTTCCACAATCCGCTGAATCTCACCTTTTCCTAACTGTCTGAAGTAGACTTCGAGACAGCGAGACCGGATGGCTGGCGGTATTTCCTCAGGGGACCGAGTGGTTGCTCCTACAAGGCGAAAATCCGCCGGGAGACCGTTTTGAAAGATATCGTGGACGTGTGCAGGAATGCCAGAGTCTTCGCTGCTGTAATAGGCACTCTCAAGAAATACCTTCCTGTCCTCAAGCACTTTCAGCAATTTGTTCATTTGGATGGGGTGCAATTCTCCGATTTCGTCGATGAAGAGTATGCCCCCATGGGCCTTGGTGACTGCGCCTGCCTTGGGCTGAGGAATACCGGCCATACCCATGGCACCGGCACCCTGGTAAATCGGATCATGCACACTGCCTATCAACGGATCGGCGATGCCTCGTTCATCAAACCTGGCCGTTGTGGCATCAATTTCGACGAACTTTGCGTCCGACCGAAACGGGGATTGGAGGCTTTTCTTTGCGTCTTCGAGGACCACGCGAGCTGCCGCAGTCTTGCCAACGCCAGGCGGTCCATAAATGAGCACATGCTGTGGATTTGGACCGCATAGTGCCGCGCGAAGCGCCTTCAAGCCATCTTTTTGGCCAACGATGTCATCCATCGAGACCGGGCGAGTTTTCTCTGAGAGTGGTTCACTCAGCGAGATGGTACGCATCTTACGTAAGTTGTCCAACTCTTTGCGTGACTCGCGCTCAATTGCATGTCGATTGCTGTGTTGGGTCTTGAGCAGGTTCCAGAAATACAGCCCAATGACGACTGCGAAAAAAACTTGAATCACTGCCAAAACGGTTGCACTCACGTGACGACCCCTCCCTTATACGAGGCAAATCATAGGTTTAGTATTACCAGGGTTCGCCACAGATAAACAAAAGTGCCGCGAGGAAAACCCCGCGGCAACTTGTCATTTCCTATGGACCATCTAGATACGGCGTCATTCTACCATTTGCAAAGCACCAGAATCTCAGGCTGTCTCCTCAGACTTACGGACAACCTTCATCGTTTTGCCGTCTTTTCCAAGCAGAGTCGGCCCCGCCTCAGCAGCAGCTGCCTCGCGTGTGATGATGCACTTCTTAACATCATCTCGCGAAGGCAATTCGTACATGACGTCGAGCATAATCGACTCAATGATTGCGCGCAAGCCGCGAGCACCAGTTCCGCGCTTGATGGCTTCCTTCGCAATGTAGTCGAGTGCCTCTTCGTGGAACTCGAGGACCACGTCATCAATCTCCAAAAGCTTTTGGAACTGCTTGACCAGCGCATTTTTCGGCTGGGTCAGGATTTGCTTTAGTGCCGATTCATCGAGCATTTCCAGGGTCGTCAACACCGGCAGACGCCCGATGAACTCAGGAATCAACCCGAACTTTAACAGGTCTTCCGGCAACACTTTCGCCAACACGTGACTGTTTGCCGTATCGACCGATGCGTTTGCTGACCCGAAACCAATCACTTTTCTGCCTAACCGTCGTTTGATGATGGTTTCGATGCCATCGAACGCTCCACCGACAATGAACAGAATATTGGTGGTGTCAATCTGAATAAACTCTTGATGAGGATGCTTACGTCCCCCTTGAGGCGGAACACTCGCGACGGTACCCTCAAGGATCTTCAGGAGAGCCTGTTGGACACCTTCACCTGAAACATCTCTCGTGATTGATGGGTTTTCGGACTTCCTGGCAATCTTGTCGATTTCATCGATGTAGATGATGCCACGCTCCGCCTTCTCCACATCGTAATCCGCAGCCTGAATCAACTTTAACAAGATATTCTCAACGTCTTCACCGACATACCCTGCTTCGGTCAAAGACGTAGCATCTGCAATCGCAAATGGAACGTTGAGAATGCGGGCAAGCGTTTGTGCCAACAGCGTCTTACCGCTTCCCGTCGGTCCAATGAGCATGATGTTGCTCTTCGAAAGCTCAACATCGTCATTTTTGTTAGATCCGCTGTTTACTCTCTTATAGTGGTTGTAGACCGCTACGGACAGTGATTTTTTGGCCGCCTCTTGACCAATGACATACTGGTCAAGAATCGTCTTGATCTCAGTCGGCTTTGGAACTTCCTTTAAATCAAACTCCTCTTCTTCACCCAACTGTTCCTCGACAATCTCATTGCACAGTTCAATGCATTCGTCACAGATATAAACGCCAGGTCCAGCCACCAACTTGCGTACCTGTTCCTGCGTCTTGCCACAGAACGAGCATTTCAGTTGGCCCTTTTCCTCGTTAAATTTGAACATTCATTATCCCCTCCCTAAAGAAGATGCCGTTGTCGGGGTCTCAGGTACGCGAGTTGAAATGCAGTGTCACGACAAGCCGTAGCCATGGTTCCCTTAGCGTTTCCTACACACCTTTATTGTAACCTATGCCAGACATTTTGTATCGCATCACACGGTTGCCTTACTTGTGCAACGGAGAAATCACATCATCAATTAACCCGTATTCCTTCGCTGCAGCTGCAGACATAAAGTTGTCGCGGTCCGTATCCCGTTCCACTTGTTCCAATGGTTGTCCCGTCCGCTCGGACAAAATGCGGTTCAGCTTGTCTTTGGTCTTCAACATCCAATCGGCATGAATCTTAATATCGGATGCCTGACCCTGGACACCGCCCAGCGGTTGGTGAATCATGATTTCACTGTTCGGGAGGGCATAACGCTTGCCTTTGGCGCCCGCCGCAAGCAAAAACGCACCCATGCTGGCAGCCATTCCAATACACATGGTGGAAACATCGGCTTTGATGTGCTGCATGGTGTCGTATATGGCCATGCCTGCCGTCACCGACCCGCCTGGGCTGTTGATGTACAGCTGAATGTCCCGGTCCGGATCGTCAGCGGCCAAAAACAGCAACTGAGCAACAATCGAGTTCGAGACAAAATCATCAATCGGGGTTCCGAGGATAATGATTCGGTCTCGCAGCAAACGCGAGTAAATATCGTACGATCGTTCTCCGCGGCTGGTTTGTTCAATGACTATCGGGGTCAGACTCATGATTTTCCCTCCCAATCACAAAGGTGCAACGCAATTGTGGTCTTTGAGAAAACAAGGCACGTTGCACGTGCCTTGTTCATCACATCACCGATATAGTTGTATTGTACATTATCTTACACGACTTTGCTATGTTCCACCAGCAATTCGACGGTCTTGCGAGACCGTAAGTCGGATTTCATTGACTCAAATCCTGGGTCCCTCATCGCCAACATCTGCTTCACCCGGTCAATCGGCAGTTGAGCACTGTCGGCAATCTTCTGCAACTCAGCTTCCACGTCTTCCTCAGATGGCTCCAGGCCCTCCGCCTTTGCAATCGCCTCAAGAACCAGCCCTGTGCGCACGCTTTGTTCAGCCGACTCTGTGAACTGTCCACGCAGCTCTTCATGAGTCATACCCGTGAACTCAAGATATGCGTCAAGCGGAATCTGTTGCATTTGCAGTTGCTGCGCAAAGTTGTCCACGAGGTGGTCTGCTTCATGGTCAATCATTGCCTGCGGGATATCAACTTGCGCTGCAGCAACGGCCGCTTTCACGGCTTCGTCTTCCAGATAGCGCTTGTGCTCCTCAGTCTTACGCGTTTCAAGCTGTTGTTTCAAGTCTTCCATGAAGGCGTCGACCGTTTCGAATTCGCTGATTTCCTGTACAAATTCGTCGTCCAGTTCGCGCAGCGTCTTGCGTTTGATATCGTGCAGCTTGACAGCAAATTTTGCCTCTCTGCCAGCAAGCGACTTCACATGATAATCCTCTGGGAAAGTGACAGTAATATCCCTGTCTTCTCCGGGCTTCATGCCAACAAGCTGGTCTTCAAAGCCTGCAATGAACATCCCAGAACCAATTTCCAACTGGTAGTTCTCAGCCTCTCCGCCTTCGAACTCCTCGCCGTCAACTGTTCCGCGAAAGTCGATATCTACGGTATCGCCTTGCTGCACTTCTCCATCTTCAACAACATCAATCTGTGCGTGACCACTTAAGGTGCGTTCAACCTCTTCCGACACCGCTTCATCGTCTACAGCAAAGGACTTATCCGTGATTTCCAAGCCTTTGTATTCTCCAACGACGACTTCCGGTTTCACAGTCACGGTCGCTTTAAAGATAAGCGGTTGTCCCGCTTCGACTTGAACAACGTCTACGGAGGGGCGGTCAACGGGCTCAATGCCTGTCTCGCGCACAGCCTCTTCGTACGCCCCCGGCAAGACGTAATCGACGGCGTCCTGATATAACGATTCCACACCGAAACGTGACTCAAACAATTTCCGGGGCACTTTACCTTTTCTGAAACCAGGCAGATTCACCTGCTTAACGACCTTTTTAAAGGCCCAGTCGAGTGCCTCCGAGAACCGCTCGGAGTTGACCTCAATCTCGAGGACACCGACGTTCGCCTCAGTTTTTTCCCACTTGGCTGTCATCTAAACTTCCTCCCCAAAACGCGGCTTCGCCATGAACCGAAGTCTCCTCATTCGCTTTTGCCCTGCTGTCGCACCCTAACGTGCGGCGCGGCCAGCGGCTGTACAGAACTTCTCTTAGCACCGTATTCTCCTGGCGCTCCAACAAAGGTGTCATGGACCTGGCGTCTCAGGAGGGATTCGAACCCCCGACCCACAGCTTAGAAGGCTGTTGCTCTATCCTACTGAGCTACTGAGACATGTGGAGCGGGTGATGGGAATCGAACCCACGCTACCAGCTTGGAAGGCTGGAGTTCTACCATTGAACTACACCCGCATATACCTCTAAACGACTGAACTACACTCGCATATACCTCTAAACGACACCAGCGTAGACGTGTCTGCAACACAGACACGGTTGCACTGTGAGCTGCACGCGCACATCTTTTGTCCGAGTCCCACATAGACATCCGTGAGCTGAAAGCGCACGAAGCAACGGAATGAATAGGCTACTGACTCATATGCACTCAAACAGTGTAGACGATGACGGCATCTCAGATCAAGTCCGATTCTATACGCCGTGGCGTACCAATTGAACAATGTCACCTTGGACGGTCAGATGAGATGCGCAGACCTGTATGGTGCCTGTCTTGCCATCTGCTGCAATGTCAAGAAGAGCGCACGTGCGTTCCCGCCGTCCTCGCGGGGAAGCCAAACTTCCCGGATTGAGATACATGCGGCCGTTCTCAACTGTCACGTAGGCCTTGTGTGTGTGACCAAACACAATCACCTTTGCATCTACTTCCTGCGCCCGCTGTTGGAGCATCCCAAGCCCATCTTTCACTCTCTGCCGATGCCCATGTGTCAATAGGATTCGAAGGTCGAAGTCAAGCACGCGCTCCATCGGGAACTCTGGCGTGACTGTGTCCCAGTTTCCTGCAACCCCATAAACCGGCCAATCCACACGTTCCATTAGCCAAACAGCGTCTGCAGTTTCGTCCCCGGCGTGTAAAATAGCGTCAAGCGGCTGAAGATTCTTGACAGCACGAAGCAACTCGTGGCGATGACGATGACTGTCACTCACCACACAGAGGCGCATTGCGTTCTCCTCCCTTCCATCTCTCCATCAGTCGAAGCACTGCTTTTGCACGATGTGACAATCGGTTCTTCGCCTCAGGCGACAATTCGGCGAATGTCTGCCGAGCGGACGGTACGTAAAACAGCGGATCGTATCCGAATCCCCCCGTCCCCCGTTCAGTGTCTGTAATGTACCCCGTAACATCAGCCCTGACTACGAGTCCGCAGGCTAGACGGCGATTGTAGATGGCGATGGCGCAGGCAAAGGCACCCGTTCTTTCCTCCGTTTCGCAACCCGCGAGTTCACCCAGCAACTTTTGCCGATTGGCCGCATCATCCCCATGCACGCCCGAGTAACGGGCTGAATGCACGCCCGGACGGCCTCCGAGGGCATCCACGCAAAGACCTGAATCATCGGCGAGAACCCAGTCGTCCACAAACGAGGCATAAAAGACTGCCTTCTCCATTGCATTCGCTTCAAACGTCGATCCGTTTTCAGGACTGTCCGGTACGCTCTCCGGCAACCCGTGTACGTCGATGTTCCAAGGAGAGAGCAAGCTTTTAAACTCCTCAATCTTATGCGCATTCTTGCTGGCAATCACGAGGCTCTGCATACCGGGCTCCCATCTGACGACAGACTGCGGCTCTTGGTTCAGCCGCAGTCACGAATAAAGTGTATGAGTTCAATGCTATCACATCACAGAGCAAAATGGGATCCCACAGCCTGAATGGAGAGCGGGTTGACGCTTCGGACGTCGGCATCGGCTTCTGAAATCCCCAACCACTGTGCAACAAAGGATTGCATGCGCCGCCCATCACCGGTCGTGAAGAACGTCTGCCTACGGCCTGCTTGTGTAGTCACAGCCATTCCCTCCAAAGACAGCTCAGAAGCCACCTGCATGGCAGTTCTCTCGGCAGAAGAAATCAAGGTCACTTCTGGGCCCATCACTTTGTGAATAGTGTCTTGGAGCAATGGGTAGTGAGTGCATCCTAAAATCAACAAATCGAGATTCTGTTTTTCTAGTGGCTGTAGACTCTCTCGCACTATCTGCTCCACCATCGGCCCCGTTGTCTCACCCCGCTCCACAAGCGGCACAAAACGTGGACATGCCAGGCTCAGCACTTCCGCTTCTGAGCGAAGAGCCTTCACAGCCCGTTCGTAAGCCCCGCTGGCGATGGTCACTGCCGTTCCAATCACACCAATCCGTCCGACCTTTGCTAGGTTTGCAGCAGCCGAAGCTCCTGGTTCGACGACGCCTATAACCGGTACAGAGTAGCGTTTCTGTAACGTCGGCAGTGCCACCGCCGTGGCGGTATTACACGCAACGACGAGCATCTTGATGCCCTGCTCGACGAGAAAGTCGCAAATTTGAATCGAAAAAGCGAGGACCTCCTGCGGCGATTTGTCCCCGTAGGGACACCGAGCAGTATCGCCAAAATACAGCATAGATTCTTGCGGGAGCCGTGCTTGAATGGCGGCCGCTACAGTGAGTCCACCAACACCAGAGTCAAAAATACCAATTGGCAGGCCGGATTGCACGGGCTTCATCCTTCCATCACAACATCATGTTTTCACCCTATGCGTCAGGCAGGGGTTTCGTCCCGAGTATGGTTAAAAGTGCCACGCTCCGCGTGCACTCCTGCAATCAGTTTGGGTTTATCTAGACCAGGCTAAAATGAAACGACGCTGCGCAAGGATGCACAGCGTCAAATGGATCCATGCATACGGTCATGCAATAAACTGAGCACCTTAAGTATTTGCCATCGTTCTGATTCGTCCAGCGATTCAAGAACACCGCCAAGGTATAATCGTCTGGCGTCCATGACTTTTTCAATCACGAGATGTCCTTTTTCCTGAAGTTTGACGAGGACGACACGACGGTCGGCGGTGTCGCGGGAACGCACAACGAATCCAGCGCGCTCCAACCTGTCGACAAGGTCTGTTGTCGTGCTGTACGCCAGGTACAGACGACTACTTAGCTCACCGATGGTCAAATCGCCGGCCTTGTCAAGAATGATGAGGGCATCAAATTGTGGCGGAGTGATACCAAACTGCTCCAAAAGTGCCCGTCCGCGTCGCCGAACAATCCCAGCAATTTGGCGCAGTTGCTGCTCAATCTCAACCACGTGCTCTGGCAATGAAGCCTCCACGGCGACACCTCACATCGAAATTAGTCGCAAAGATTGTACCATCGTTTTGCAAAACCCGTCAATCAAAGGAAAAACCCCTACACTGCTTGGTAGGGGCTTCCTGCGTCATATGCTCAACTCTCCAAGGCGGACTAGCTCCACTACTGCCTGTGAACGCCCTTTCACATTGAGCTTCTTCATGACATTAGAGATGTGATTGCGTACTGTCTTTTCACTCACAAACAACTGTTTTGCGATTTCCTTCGTCGTTTTGTCCTGAACCAGCAGTTCAAATACCTCGCGTTCACGGTTTGTGAGCAACGACTTTCCCCGCAGGTCACCACCGGATGCCATGCCTAGATCCCTCCTTGTCGGTCGGTCTACAAGAATGGGATACAGTCAGGGTATAGTATGTAGCGCATGAATCCGGCGTGCCACGAATGACCAACATGGGCGAAAATTGTCTTGCAATTGTGGTGGGAGTTACGAATCGAGGTTACGCCTGCCCATGTTGAAAGGAAAACTGGTCACAGGAGTCTTCCTACTACAACGTAGTCGAAAGCCCTGTCACCAGGATAACGTGCTAAGTATCACGTATTCACAATCGCTGCTGCAGCTGCACGCCACAAACAACGTCTCTTCAGACCGACCTTACGGCATATAGTCTGCAAACTCAACTAGTGATTGTCTATAATGACTTGTCATACTCATCGAGCGTAGCAACGACCAATTGTGCCGATTTGTCAGCGGCCAGCCGAAGGAACTCCTCGTGCGTCATCTTCGCATCATTCCCGGCAAGGTCTGATACAGCCCGAACAATCAGACACGGAACTTCTAGATGTGCAGCTACTTGGGCAATCGCTGCGCCCTCCATTTCTGCAGCAAACACCCCTGGGAATCGTCGACGTACGAGGTCACGTGCTCCCGCATCTCCGAGAAACATGTCACCAGATGCGATGAGACCCCTATGTACTCTGACTCCTGCGAGGTTACGTGCTGCCTTCTCCGCAGCAGCGAGAAGAGACTCATCCGCCTGAAATCGAGCCGGTTCTTGCGGCACTTGACCGTAGTCATAGCCAAATACGGTGGCATCCACATCGTGGTAGCAAACGCTGTCCCCGAGCACGATGTCCCCTACCTCAAAGTCGTCTTGTAGCCCGCCGGCTGTCCCTGTATTGAGGATGGCTTGCGGATGAAACAACATCTGCATGAGTGTCGTTGCCATCGCGGCGTTAACCTTGCCGATGCCGCACTGACCCAAAATTACTGCATGTCCCTCGATTTCCCCAGTGAAAAAGCGTACACCGCCATGTTCTGATTCACTTGCACTGAGTAGTTGCCCACGGAGTATCGCAAGTTCTTCGTCCATTGCCGCGAGGATCCCGATACGCTCTGTCACCATAACTTCAGCGCGCCCCGCAAGGAACTGTTATGACAAACTTGAACTCCTACCTCTGCCACTCGTAAAACCCCTTCCAGTGAAAATGGCCGCGTCTCCGTCACAGGAAAACTTGCACAACGGCCACATCTATGATGTCACGGGTTTCGTTTGAGAGCAAGGTATTCAGTTTGCGTTAGACTGACTTCCCGACAGGAACTGGCCAACTTGCTGCTGTACAAGTTGCTGTTCGGCTGGCGTGAGATCGCTCTTCAATTCAGCAAATGCCTGTTGCAGTAGTTGAATGTCCTCTCTGGAAAACGCCATGTTCCCCTGAAAGTGCGACAATAACCACTGTCTATCCGCGCTTGTGAGGTGACTGTTCATCACTCGAAGCACCTGTTGCTGTGCTTGTGTGGTCGAACTTGACGCGAACGCTCGTTCAAGGGTCGTCCAGTCCGAGGCGCTCATTGATGACGCAAGTTGCGTCAGGATCCGGGTGAGCGTCTGCACGTCAGCAGCCGTCCAGCCACGGGCCTGCAACTGTGACCCAAGTTGCGATGGCACCTGCGACGCAGGCTTGTTGGCTAGAGGAAGCGAGGACTTAGGTTCAGGGGACACACCGTGTATGCCGGTACTCGCCGCGCTTGTCGCTGAACTTGCCTTACCCCGCCCCGTCTGTGCTTCTGCAGATGACAAACCAAGCGAATTCGAGTTCGAGTCTACGCCGCTTGTCGCCGGCACACTACCTGTAAGGGCCGGAACGGCTCTTGTCGTTACCCAAGTTTCAACACGCCTCATACCAGAGTCAACCCAGCGCGAGACGGCATCACTTTTTCCTGCATTCTCATCATGTATCACTGTCGCCGTGGTCAGCACCGTTAAAGCGCCAATCGCAACGACTAATCCGGTTTCAAGTCGTTTACTCAACTGGCAACCCCCACTTTCCGTACCAGTATGAGCCAATTCCTCCTTCCTTAAACTGCCGTTGTCAGGTCGCTGGCACAAACACAACTCGGCAATTGAGCTGCTGTCTGATTATCCCGATCCGCTTCCACCCGCTTCCACCCGTCTCAGACCATAGCGCGCCGCCAGCGCGCTATTTCCACTCTGTCTGCATCGTCTCGCCAAAAATAACGCGTTGCACAAGCGTTACCTTTGCACAACGGGCAAATAGCGCTGTGTGAGCGCGTTATCCCAATCCGCTCCACCCGCCTCAGACCATAGCGCGCCGCGAGCGCGCTATTTCCACTCTGTCTGCATCGTCTCGCCAAAAATAACGCGTTGCACAAGCGTTACCTTTGCACAACGGGCAAATAGCGCTGCGTGAGCGCGTTATCCCGATCCGCTTCGACCCGTCTCAGACCATAGCGCGCCGCGAGCGCGCTATTTCCACTCTGTCTGCATCGTCTCGCCAAAAATAACGCGTTACACAAGCGTTACCTTCGCTCAACGGGCTAATAGCGCTGTGTGAGCGCGTTATCCCAATCCGTGGCCGACTGAGCGTTGTTACGTACCGTGGGTGCGTAAGGGGGCGTCGGAGCGGTTGGCTGGGTACTGCTTACGCATGGTGGATGAAAGAGTATCGTGCCGGTGACCTGTCGAGTTAACCGACAATCTCCGTGAGCGCGTTAATTTGGTCCGCTTCCACTAATTCAAGTAATTCAAGGCCCTCAACAAAGTGTAACAGCCCGGCGCTCGCCGGGCTGTGTACTTCTTCATTTGTTTACTTCTTCAGCCATGCACCGATGCCGTGATATGTGACTTGGCGATTCATCGCTGCGATGGACGTCGTCAGAGGAATTCCCTTCGGGCACACTTCCACGCAGTTTTGAGCGTTGCCACACTCATGGATTCCGCCTTCGCCCATTAGGGCTTCAAGGCGTTCTTCACGGTGCATCTTGCCTGTCGGATGTTCATTGAACAATCGTGCCTGGGAAATCGCAAACGCACCTACAAACGACGTCCGCTCATTCACGTTTGGGCAAGCTTCGACACATGCACCACATGTGAAACAACGGGACAATTCGTAGGCCCATTGCCTGTCTACCTCAGGCATTCGCGGACCAGGACCGAGGTCGTACGTTCCGTCAATCGGCACCCACGCCTTGACTTTCTTGAGGGCGTCAAACATGCGGCTGCGGTCAACAACGAGATCGCGGACGACAGGAAATGTGCGGGCCGGCCGTAACCGAATCGGCTGCTCGAGTTGATCGACCAAGGATGTACACGCTTGACGCGGCTTACCGTTGATGACCATCATACAAGCGCCGCAAATCTCTTCCAGACAATTCATTTCCCACGTGACCGGGGCGACGCGATTGCCATTTTTGTCGACAGGATTGCGCTGAATCTCCATCAGACAAGCTATCACATTCATGCCACTCACGTACGGAATCTCAAACTCCTGAGTGTACGGTTGGCTGTTTGGATTGTCCTGCCGTTCAATAATCAATTGAACCGTCTTCTTCGCCGTCTGCGTCGCTGTAGCACTCACGATACGCTCGCCTCCTTGGCAACGGCATAGTTGCGCTTACGAGGTGGAATTAGGGATACATCAACTTCTTCGTAATCGATCTTCGGACCCTCAGGCGTCCACGTGGCGATTGTGCTCTTCAGGAATCGCTCGTCATCGCGTTCCGGGAAATCCGGTTTGTAATGTGCCCCACGGCTTTCATCTCGCAGCAGCGCGCCAACCGTGATGGCTTCCGCCATCTGCAGCATGCTCCAGAGGTGGCGGGTAAACTGGGCCATCTGGTTTTCCCAGCGCGATTTGTCTGCCATGCCGATATTCTTGTAGCGCTCCATCAACTCGCGAATTTTGACCTGAGTCTCTTTCAAGCGGTCATTGTAACGAACGACGGTGACGTTGTCGGTCATTATCTTACCGAGCTCTCGGTGCAACTGGTATGGATTTTCGTTGCCTTCCATACGCAGGATGGCTTCGAACTTCTCTTCCTCTTCCTTGACACGGTTTTCGTACAGTGCCGCAGGAAGGTCATCGCAGGATTTTTTCACGCCCTTGATGTAGTTTACCGCATTGGGTCCAGCAATCATTCCACCGTAAATGCACGACAGCAGAGAGTTTGCTCCAAGGCGATTGGCTCCGTGGAACTGGAACTCGGCTTCACCTGCGGCAAACAGCCCAGGGATATTTGTCATCTGGTTGATGTCTACCCACAGACCTCCCATGCTATAGTGCATGCCTGGGAAGATGCGCATTGGGACTTTGCGCGGATCGTCACCGACAAACTTCTCGTAGATATCAAGGATATTGCCGAGCTTCACGTTCAACACGTCAGCTGGCATGTGCGACAAATCCAGATAGACCTGATTCTGTCCATCGACACCGAGGCCCATTTCCACACAAACCTTGAAAATGGCACGTGTCGCAACATCACGCGGGACCAGATTGCCGTATTCCGGATACATCTCTTCAAGGAAATACCATGGTTTCCCATCCTTGTACGTCCAAACCCGACCACCTTCGCCGCGCGCGGATTCGGACATCAAACGCAGTTTGTCGTCTCCCGGAATCGCCGTCGGATGAACCTGAATCATCTCCGGGTTTCCGTAAAACACGCCTTGCTGATACAGGATGGATGCAGCCGATCCGGTGTTGATCATCGAGTTGGTGCTCTTCCCGAAGATCATGCCGATGCCGCCCGTGCACATCACGACTGCGTCGGCACGGAACGATTTGATTTCCATCGACCGAAGGTCCTGTGCCACAATGCCACGGGAAGCACCTTCCTCGTCAAGAATGGCGCCGAGGAAATCCCATCCTTCGTATTTCTGTACCAGGCCAGAGACCTCGTGCCGACGAACCTGCTCGTCCAAGGCATACAGCAACTGCTGCCCCGTTGAAGCGCCGGCAAATGCGGTACGGTGATGCTTGGTACCGCCAAACCGTCGAAAGTCGAGCAATCCTTCTGGCGTTCTGTTAAACATAACACCCATGCGGTCGAGCAAGTGAATGATACCCGGAGCTGCTTCGCACATTCCGAGCACCTGTTTTTGATTGGCGAGAAAATCGCCGCCGTAGATTGTGTCATCAAAGTGTTCCCAAGGGGAGTCGCCTTCACCCTTGGTATTGACAGCGCCGTTGATGCCGCCTTGTGCGCAAACCGAATGAGAACGCTTCACAGGTACGAGAGAAAACAGGTCGACTGGAATGCCGGCTTCAGCAATCTTGATGGTTGTCATAAGGCCGGCTAAACCGCCTCCGACCACGATGATGCGTTGGCTCATATGCGTCCCCTCCTTATGCAGCGTGTGTGAATGCGATGAGTGCATCAACGCCGATGCCCGCTAAGGCGATGAATACGACCATCGTCACATAGGCGGTAATGCGTTGTGCCCGTGCACCCACGGTAATTCCCCAGTGGATGCAAAACGACCAGAGGCCGTTGCTGAAGTGGAAAGTTGCTGCCACCACTCCAATCACCATGAACCAGAAGTACGCTGGGTTACTGACCAACTGATGCACCATGTCAAAAGTCGGCGCTTTACCGGAGAAACGAGTTGTCGACAGGTGATAGATAATGAACACGAACGTGATAATACCTGTGATCCGCTGAATCACGAACAACACGTTCCGAGTCCAGGAGTACTGCCCCGCGTTGTATCCGGATGTAAACGCTACGTACAGCCCGTACACGCCGTGATAAACCAGAGGCAAGAAGATGAAAACGAACTCGATGAAGTGTAGAAGCGGAATGTGCTGGATGGTATCCACAGCATTGTTGTAAGAAACCGCCCCATTTGGTGTTGTCGCCATGGCGTTGGTAAATAGGTGTTCCAGCAGGAACAACCCGACTGGAACGACGCCTGCCAAGGTGTGTAGACGGCGTAGCAAGAAATCGGAACTTTGCTGTGCTTGTGCCACGCGTGTGCCTCCCTTCAATATGCCACCTGCTCTGAACTGACCACATATGTAACGGCAGTCGCGACCGACTGCCATCCGAGTAGGGACTCGTTTTCCATAACAAATTGTAATAGTTGCATTTCCTAGCGTCAAGGAATGAAACTCGTAACAAAAAGACCCGCAAGAGCGGGTCTAGCAAAAATTGTGGTCGCAATGAGTGAAATGTGAGGTAGCCTAAAGCTACTAGACAACCCCGAAAAAGGGACCATGAGCATGATTCATTGATACCGTAAGGGCCTATCGTCTCTCCCGAGCCCATGCCAGCCGCGGCGACTCGCGGTTCGTTGCCACCACGCTTCGCCGGTACTCGTCGTCATGGATTCACGGTCGGCGAGTCATTGTGTTTGATTCGCGGTCGGCGATTCCTTGTCAGCTGTTTGCTGAGACATGATCACCGGACAGGTGATCCTTGATGGTTTTGGCCAGATTTTCACCGAAGCCTAACTCTCGAAACACCGCCATATCTGCCTCGCGAATGGCCCGGACGGAACCAAAGTGACTGAGCAAAAGCTTCCGACGAGCCGGACCAATGCCCGGAATTTCGTCGAGCACAGATGACAAGCCTGTCTTTTTTCTCGTCTGGCGATGAAAAGTGATGGCGTATCTGTGAACTTCGTCCTGAACCCGCTCAAGCAGGTAAAATGCCTGTGAATGCCTGTCAATCACAACCGGCGCGCCCTCATGCATAAAGAACAGTTGACTTGTTTTATGACGGTTGTCCTTGGCGAGGCCACAGACGGGGACATCGAGATCGAGCTCATTTTCCAAAACGTCCAAGACCGCCTCAAGATGCGCCTTACCGCCGTCGACGACAACGAGGTCGGGGAGCGGCAGCTTGTCACGCAGAACCCGCGTATAACGGCGTCTGACGACTTCTCGCATGGATTCATAGTCATCTGGCCCTTTGACACTGCGAATCTTGTATTTCCGGTACTCAGAGCGAGCTGGTTGACCGTCCATGAAGGTGATCATGGCGGCGACCGGATCGGTCCCCTGAATATTGGAGTTGTCAAATGCCTCAATTCGCGAAGGTGTCGGGATGCCAAGGATTTCTCCAAGTTGGATGACGGCTCCAAGAGTGCGGTCCATATCCCGTTCCATCAGGCGCAGACGCTCGTCGAGGGCTAATTTGGCGTTTTCATTCGCAAGATCGACCAATTGTTTCTTCATACCACGAACCGGTTGTAAGCACTTTGCGTGTAACCAGTCTTGCAGCGGTCCGCTCTCCACCCCAGAGGGTAGCAGCACCTCTTTCGGGACGTCAGCCGTCTGGTAATAGAACTGCTCAACGTAGGACATGAAATCCTCCGCTGGGTCACTGTAATGGCGCATGACGTTGACGGATCGTTCAATCAGTTTACCGCTGCGTACGTAAAAGACCTGGATGCATAGCAGCCCTTTGTCTGCAGCAAACCCGAACACATCACGGTCAACCTCATCTGTCACAGTCATCTTTTGCTGTTCCATCACGCGTTCGATATGAGCAATCAGGTCGCGAAGTTCCTTCGCCCGTTCAAAGTTCAGACGCTCTGCTTCGAGTTCCATTTGCGCTCGCAGATTTTTTACAATCTCTCGGTGACCGCCACTGAGAAAGTGGGCAATCTCAGAGACAATTTCATCATACTTCTGCTGCTCCACAACAAATTCGCACGGAGCCAGGCACTGCCCGATGTGGTAATACAGACACACTTTCTTCTTCAGTTTCTTACACTTTCGAAGTGCATAAAGGCGCTCGAGGAGCTTCTTTGTCTCGCTCGCCGAACTCGCATTCGGATACGGGCCGAAGTACTTGGCCTTGTCTTTCTTGACCTTGCGCACAATCTCCAGTCGCGGATGCGTCTCGTTTGTAATTTTAATATACGGATAAGCCTTGTCATCCCGTAACATAATGTTGTATTGCGGTGTATGCTGCTTAATCAGGTTGCACTCCAGGACGAGCGCTTCAACCACTGTATCAGTAACGATGTATTCAAAATCGACAATGTTCGAAACGAGTAATTGTGTCTTTCTATCATGCGATCCGGTAAAGTACGACCGCACCCGGTTCTTCAATACTTTCGCCTTGCCGACGTAAATGATGCGCCCGCTCACGTCTTTCATCATGTAGACCCCAGGGTTGGCGGGCAGCAAGGCTAGTTTGCTTTTCAACATGTCGTTCATGCGGCTCACTTCCCCCAGTCTCTCCCCGCCCTACTTTACAGCGCCTACCACCAATTGCAACTGTCCTTCGGTATCCTGAATCCAGGCAACATGGTGGTTATATGCCCCAAACCAGGCCACCGGTCCACTCAGCGTGAGTGCTGCGGATTGGCCCGAGGACTCGCCTGTGAGCGGGGACATGAGCACTTGCCAGCGTGCGTTGGCGTTTGTCCCGGAATTCGGGGTGGTTTCGGCCCACCATAAGTCATCGTTGTTGCCGATGACCGCGAAGTGTTGCTGTCCATCCGTCGGTGGACCAACAAAAATACTCAAATCTCCGTTCCACGACATCAGGTACCAGGCTTCATTGGCGTCACTTGCACTCGGTGACTGGCCCACAAGGCCCGTAAACAAGATGCCGCTTGAAAAAACCTCAGGGTTCTTCATCAGCCCAAACGGCGCCGGAATTTGACTCGACTTTGTCAGCGCCTTGAGCGGGATGGTCCCTGTTAGACGGTAAACTTCAATCGGCAAACTCACCAAATTGGTACCGCCGGGCTTCTTCCCACTCTGCGTCGACGTGGTGTTCGATGCATTTCCGATTTGGGCGGCAGTCGTTCCGGTACCACTTGATGCTGTGGTACCGCTAGTAGTGTTTCTTTGATTTGCCCCACCTGTCGTCTTGCCTGAGCCTACAATCGCTGTGTTTTGAACGGCACCCTGGATAACCAGGCGGCTGTCCCCAGAGGCTACAGCGGCCATCTGTTGAGTCCCGGACCCGCTTGCATCGCCAATTGTTTGCACAAGGTTCGATGCCCCACTCGGCAAATACAGGAGGTACACCTGCGTTACGTTTGCAAGCGACGTCCCTGACACCCACAAAACGCTAGCCACGGCCCATTTACCTGTCACGGCAAAGTGCCACCTCTCAATTTTCCAGTCTGAAGACCCAGCCTGTTGAACTTGCTTCTGCGCGTCGATAGGAGGCACCATGTCAATCGCCGCCAACTGGGTTGCAGAAGAATTGAGGTCTTGACCCTTGTCCGCATAAGGCACGTACTCAACCTGAATTTTCGGCCAGGAATTAGTAGACTGATCGAGCGTCGGAAGGTACACACCATCATTCGTCAGGACCACGTGATTCAGTGACGCGGTATCCGGGACACTGTTCAGTTTAAACTGAGCATCGATGGACACCGGCAGACCGCTGAGGGCACCTGGCAAACCAGCGGTCTCCTGTAGCGATACGACGGAGGTTGGTGCTGGAGTATGATTCAACGATGCTGTATGAACACCCATATCCACGGCAGCAATGGAAAACAGACCTGTGGTCAGCGTTGCATACTTGAGCCAGCGTGGGCCGCGATGTCTACGCTCGGCCCTCACCTCCTGAACGGTAGCTGCAACCACCTTTTGAATGCGCACAATGAGGGCGTCCGTCGCGCGAATGTTCTCAACGACTATGGAAAGGACGCTTGTAACGTCCATGCTCTGACCGTCTATATCTTGCTGGGCTACCTTTGCATCTACCTTCGTGTCCAACTTGGTGTCCAACTTGGTGTCCAACTTCGCGCCCAACTTGGTGTCCAACTTCGCGTCCAACTTCGCGTCCAACTTCGCGTCCAACTTCGCGTCCGTAAGAGTCCCCTTGGCCGACTGCAAGCGCGACGACACTACTCTTCGAGGCAATAGTAAAATGCGACTGATGTCGGACAAACTAAGGTCCGCAACGGCGAACAGCAAAAGGACGATACGCAATTCGGATGGAAGCTGTCGAACTGCCTCAGAAACTTCAGCAGAACCGGCTTCTGAAGGTGTCAGGGTGGTACTCGCAAACGCGGGGTTTGCCGAGCTTGCCGTGAACGCACCTTTTCCACTTTCATCATCTGCAGAATCTGCAGTTCGCTCAGTTTTTGCAGTTCCTGCGGATTCGTGCTGCTGCGCACTGGAAACTCGGGGCCCAGTGATCAAAGCACGAGATGCAGTGACAACGCCTCCAAAAAGGGCGTTTTTGTCCGTCAGGTAGACATGTGCTAAATCCATTCGTCGATAAGCCTCGGTGAAGGAACGTACGGTCAGGTCCTCCGCCAGTTCCGGAGAATCAGTGTAGAGCGTCGCGAACTGAAGGACTGCAGTGGCGTAAGTTTGAATCCATCTTTCCATCGTGCGGATTTTCTTGTCATCCGTCCGTTGCTTGCGATTCACGACTGTCCCTCCGAACCTTTGCGAAACCTTATCGCTTTCAATTCTATATTAGAAGAGAATGAAAGGCTTGAAAAGGCAGCTTCTCCCGAAGCCTCATTTTCATACCCCTGAGAACTCCCTTGACAATTGTTCACTTGGTCACTTGGCCGCTGCCACGTGCGTAAGGGAGCGGGAAATCGCCCTCCTGGGCCGTGCTTACGCACCGTGGGTGCGTAAGGGAGTGCGCCATAGCCTTGGTCTGGAACCGTAATTCGCAATAACGCGCTCAGAGCGCGTTATCTCCGATTGAACCTTTAGTGCCGACAAAAAATAGCGTGCTGTGGAAGCGCTATGCTCGCACCTCAAGTCAATAACGACGTGTGAACGCGTTATTTTAATTCGTTTGAGTCAATAACGCGCCACGAGCGCGTTATTTCCCCTTCAACGTGTTTCGGGTAGGGTGAATAACGCGTTCCCAGCTCGCTATCGGTGGCCGAACTCCCAACGCCCAGCTCGCTATCGGTGGCCAGTTCCCAGTTCCCAACTCCCAACTCGAAGCGGAGCCAAAGCCTGCGGGCACCGCTTCTAGAATCGCAAAAGGCGGCTTCTACAGAAGCCGCCTTTGTACTGCTGTGGTGGGTCATGAAGGAATCGAACCTTCAACCTGCCGATTAAGAGTCGGATGCTCTGCCAATTGAGCTAATGACCCAAATCCTGGTGACCCTACGGGGATTCGAACCCCGATTACCGCCGTGAGAGGGCGGCGTCCTAACCATTAGACGATAGGGCCGTTGGCTGCCGAACTAGGATTCGAACCTAGACTAACTGATTCAGAGTCAGTCGTGCTACCATTACACCATTCGGCATCTCCACTGACAATAGGTGATTATACAGACCGATGAAGGGATTGTCAACGGCCGTATCACTCTAATAAATCAGTGGATGAAAGGCGTCAAAGCCGTGAAACACCTACGCTTTTGCAATCTCCTCTGAGAATTGCCCCGCTTCGATTTTTTCGGCAGTTGCCCGCAGCCTCTTCTGACAAACGTCACGGCCAAGTAGTGCCATCACATCAAACAAACCCGGCCCGCCGGTGACACCCGTCAGGGCCAATCTCGTCGGGTGAATCAATTCTCCGCTCTTCACTCCGAGCTCTGCTATCAAGTCCCGGTAACGTTGTTCTACCTTGACAACAGTAAACGGGAGCACCGTTTCCAGCGCATCTGCAGCCAAACGCAATCGTGCAGCTGCTTCCGGCTTCCCGAAATATTTCCGGACCCCTTTTTGGTCAAACTCAGTCACGTCTTCAAAGTAACAGCGGAGGCTTTCTGTTAACTCGGGTAATGTTCGCGCCCTGTCTTGCATCGCACTGACCAGCGTGCGCACCCAGGCGAGTTGTTCACGCGACATCGCCTCGTTCACCCAACCCCGCTGCGCCATATCGTGCCATACGGACTTGAGGACCGTATCTAAGGAAAGTCTTCGCAAGTACTGCGCATTCAACCACTCAAGCTTCTTGACATCGTACACGGCAGCGTGCTTGGCGACGCGTTCCAAATTGAAGAGCGACACTGCTTCATCCCGCGACAGTACTTCCCGGTCCTCTCCTGGCGAGAAACCAAGCAGCAGCAGGTAATTGACCAGTGCTTCCGAAAGAATCCCCTGCTCCCGATACTCTTCGACACTCGTGGCACCATGGCGTTTGCTCAGCTTACTCCGATCCGGTGCGAGGATCATCGGCACATGCGCAAACTTCGGCACCGCGAATCCCAGCGCCGCGAATAGAACGACGTGGCGCGGCGTATTCGAGAGATGTTCCTCGGCGCGTATGACGTGAGTAATGTGCATGAGAGCGTCATCCACGCAACTGGCAAAATGATACGTCGGCGTGCCGTCCGTTTTCCATACGATGAAATCGTCAAGTTCTGTGTTCTGGAACTCTACATCGCCGCGAATGATATCGTGAACGATTGTGGTGCCCGTGTCGGGGCAACGCAACCGATACGCTGCTGCGTCACCGCCGGCCAATCGTTGCTCTTGTTCCGATTTGGACAAATGCCGACAACGACCAGAGTAACGTGGCGTATCACCGCGCTTTTGAGCGTTTTCTCTGTCTTCAGCCAACTGTTCCGGCGTGCAAAAACAGGGGTATACCTTTTCCTCGTCAAGCAGTCGCAAAATTTGTTCCTTGTATAGATGATGCCGAAGCGATTGACGATACGGACCGTATTCCCCGCCAACATCCGGCCCCTCATCCCAGTCAAGATCCAACCATCGAAAGCTGTCTAGAATCTGCTGATAAGACGCCTCCGTAGACCGCTTCACATCCGTATCATCAATGCGCAAAATGAAGACCCCTTGATGCTGTCTTGCAAACAACCAGTTGAAATATGCTGTACGAGCTCCACCAATGTGCAGCGATCCGGTAGGGCTCGGCGCAAATCTCACCCGGACGGTGTCGCTTGCTTTTGTATCTGTCATGCCCCGATCTCCTTTCATCGACATTTGAATCGACATTTGAATCGACATCTGAATGGATAGTAACAGAGACTGCGTTAAACACTAAACGCGACTTTGGACGGTCCCGGACGGTCCCATTCGCGGAGGTGAATTTTCATGTCAGCCACAGAAGATAACCACGATAACGATGATAACCGCAATAAAGTTCTGTCTGACACCAGCGGCGCGCACGGTGTTGAGAGCGTCAACTCAGGGTCCTACCACCCGGGGCCCGTGACTGATGACCAACAGGGTGTTGAACTGTCCTATGTACAAGCCCAGCAGAACGACTTGCTGCTCGAAGAATTTCCCGACGGGCCCTATGGAGCGGCCACCAATGAACCGCTTGGTAAGTCCGCGCCGTGGAAGGATGGACAGCGCTCCATTTCGGCATTTCGGGACCAGAACCCCGCGTTCTCAGACCGTAAAGTGCCATTAGATGAGCCCGATACGGACGGAGCGCCCAGAGGTACGATTGAAGGGCAAAATTGACGCTTGTATGTCGCAACCCGACATCTTTCCATCCAATCTGCCGCCCTATTGTACCACTTATCAAAGACCGCGCGTCGACAAAGAGGCTGTTGCCCATTCCAGCGATTGGACGGGAACAGCCTCTTTTGCTGCACTAAGAAGATACATGACTCAGATCCGTCCATAACATCTACCTGAACTTCTACCTGAACTTCTACCTGCACATCTACCTGCACATCTACCTGCACATCTACCTGCACATCTACCATCAACCTATCGTCGAGCCTGTACACTCGACTTGGGCCTTGCACGAGTACCACCAACCTGTGCGTCGAGCCTGTACCATCAACCTGTACCATCAACCTGTACCATCAACCTGTGCCTTGAACCTCTGCCTTCAACAGACGGCGACAAACCTACACGGTCGCAGTTTCGCTCAACACCGCGTCAAGTTGCTTGAGACAAAAATCATTTTCCTCGAGCGTTCCGAACGTTATTCTTACATATTCGTCTAATCCCGCAAAACCGGCCCGCACCATCACGCCGCGTTCCATCAGACGTTCTGTGGTCTGCCTCGCGTCTCCCGTCTGAATGAGGATGAAGTTTCCTTCTGGAGAAATGGCTTCAATGCCGCGGTTGCTCGCCCACGACAAAAATTGCTCGCGGCTCTGATAGACCAGTTGTTGGGATGCTGCCACGTGCTCAACATCCTTCAGCGCCGCCGCCGCAGCCCGCTGCGCCACCCGATTGACGTTAAAGGGTTCACGTACACGGTGCACATAGCTCCACAAGTCTGGGTGCGCCAATCCGTAGCCAACGCGCAACCCGGCAAGGCCATAGAGTTTTGAGAATGTGTGCAAGGCCACAATCCTTCGGTCATTCAACAATTCAGGTGTCTCAATCAATCTGTCTGCCTTGTCGCTGAAGTCATTGTAAGCCAGGTCAGCAATCACAATCACATGCGCCGGCAACCGTTCTAACAACCATAACGCGTCAGCATGTCTGAGGTAGGTGCCTGTAGGGTTGTTTGGCGAGCAGAGATACAACAGTTTGGTACGTTCTGTCACGGCGTTCGCAAGAGCTTGAACATCGTACTCAAACCCCGGTCCAAGTGGAACTTGAACGACTTTTGCCTGCATGACGGCAGCACCAAAGTTGTATTGAGAAAATGAAGGCGTTGGCACAACAACTTCATCTCCGGGATTCAAGAAGGTCTCGGACAAGAGTTTGATGATATCGTCGGAACCATTGCCCACCAACACTTGGCCGACAGTAACCTGATGAAACTCAGCTATCTCATCTCTGAGAAACCGGCTTGTGCCATCTGGATAATGATGAAGCACCGCCAGTTCTCGCTCGATGGCCTTCAGCGCAAGCGGCGAAGGTCCCAGTGCATTTTCATTTGCGTTCAACTTGATAACGCGCTTTAATCCGTATAGACTTCTCAACTCGTCATCCGTGAGTCCCGGAACGTACGGTTGAATCCGGTCGATTCCAGGCCGGACCTGCTCTTGAAATCCTGTCATCACTTTCCCTCCCAGGCTTCACGGCGCCACTCTCAGCTCTCATCAGTGGTCCCCTATGGGTGCAACACGGTACAACTATACCGTGGATTCTATCACAGGCTAGAAACCTGTAACAATGGGTGAATAGCCTCAATCGCAGGGTTATTCACCTTCGCATTATTGTTCAGTTGCATCGGCTGGCGCACTATCTTCAGCGGACGCCGCCGCGGGCGATTTCGGCGTAGCGGCGTTACGGCCATTGCCGAGCCCCGCCGACAGGGAAAACTTCAGTGCTTCTTCGACCGAAAGGCCGCACGGTCGGATCTGATGTCTCGGCACAATGGCCGTAATCCCCGCAAACTGGAAGGCATTTGGAATATAGACGGCAACGCGGTCGCCATCGGGATCGAGATCCGGGGACAAGTTTTCCGAGGTGACAAAACCAAGCATCAAGGCGCGTTCGTCAGGCCATGCAACAAGAACTGTCCTGCGAAACCCACGTCGATGACCAAGCAGATTGTTGACAATTTCCTTGAACATCGAGTACAGCGACTTGATGATGGGTAAACGACTGAACATTGAATCCATCATCACCAGGAACTGATGACTGATATAGACCCGAGTCAGTGCACCAACAAGCGTGATGGCAATCAAAACAAGCAAAAATCCAGCTCCCGGAAGCTGTGCCCCGATAAGCCTATCAAACTCTGGTCCAAACCAACTGTCGACAATTTCGAACACCGACACGACGACCCAAATGACAAGCGCAAACGGAAGGACCGTAACCAGTCCGATACCGAAGTGTTTCGCAATTTGGCGAAGAATGCCCATCATAATCCCACCTTCATGTGAGCCCCTTCAACATAAAGAACCCGACAGCCATCACCAGATATGCTCCAAGTGCCAAAGCCCCTTCAAGCCAGTTGGACTCGCCATCAAGCATGAGCACGACCACCAACAACACTGCGGCCCCCATACTGACAAGTTCTGGCCACGAGAACAACAATGTCATGGGCTGTCCAATGGCATAGCTAACGAGCAACAGCACCGGTGCAACAAACATGGCTACCTGCAGTGTACTGCCGACGGCAATCTCAGTTGACAACTCCATCTTGTTTTTCCATGCCATCCAAACCGCTGAAGCGTGCTCTGCTGCGTTGCCCACAATCGCGACAACAATGACACCCATAAACACTTCACTCCAGCCAAGTCGTGCACCTACGACCTTCACCGCACCCACAAGCCATTCACTTTCGAGTGCCACGAAAATCGTCGTAATCACCAAAGACACAATCGCTACCCACAACTGCAACGGAGCCGTTTCGTCCCCGTCGTTTGCATCGTGAACGGACTCAAACAAGTGCCTGTGCGTATATAAGGAAAAGAACAGGCCCGATAAATATAGGATGAGGGCCACAATGGCGGCCACAGATGAGAGCGTACCTGACATCGAACCGTCAGTGGCAGAAAATGCTGCCGGCAAAATAAATGTAATCCCGATACTGAGCCAGAGCATTGCAGACTGGCTGCGCGCAGCCTTGACGTTAAAACGCTGCACGGGGTGGCGAATTCCACCAATTAAAAAACTGATACCGAGGACAAACAGCAGATTCCCGAGTATCGATCCGGTGATGGACGCCTTCACGAGTGTCTGCAACCCCTCGCGTAGGGCGATAATCCCAATGATCAATTCAACGGCGTTGCCAAACGTCGCAGACAGCAAGCCGCCAACGCGCGGGCCGGCGTAGACAGCGAGAGATTCGGTAGCTTGCCCCATCCAGCCGGCTACCGGAATTATGGCCACGCCTGTAAGGAAGAAGAAAGCAACAGGCGGCAAGTGAACGGCTTCCCCAATGAAACTCGCAATAAACAGGATGACACTGAGCGGAATAAACCATTTAAGCAACAGCCAACCCTCCTGAACAATCAAGGAGCCACTCTCGTCATGGGCGCACGTCTTACAAAGTATGTGCAAAAGTGTCGGCTTTCACCGGGACTAACGGGTGAACAGCGAATAACCCCGCTTGCGCAAGCTTCGGACTGCGTAACCAGACAGGAGCGCACCGACGAGCCCAATCACGAACAAAATCCATAACGGGATGGTCATATGTCCACCAGTTCGAATGAGCAAAAAGATGCCGAAGACAATATACAAAAGCGGAGAGACAAATCCTCTCCGAAAAACCATGTTCAAAGCCACACCAAATCCAAACGTGGCGACAATCGCCAGAACATCTAACAACAGAAAGTACGTAAACAAGCTTCCCGCCCCCTCACATCTTCCTCGCCAAGCCGGCGAACTGGCGTTGTGGTTAATAGTTCTTCCATTCGTCGGGGTCTTCGACCCGCGGTGACCTCATGCGTCGAATAAAGCGTAACAAGTAACGGATGCCAAGTGTGATGACACAAGCAAGAACGACCGCCGCCGCAACCCATCTCGCCTGAGGTAAGTGAAAGTGTGTGTCAATCCACCCGCCAACAGTCCATGCGGCGATGGCGAAGGCAGCAAACATCCAGTCTGGAAGCGCGTGATTCATATTATCCCTCCTGCGAGTCCTCGTCCGGCCGCAAGTTATGTGTTTGATGTTCTCGTTTCGGTGTTGTTACACATTCGCTTCATTATAGCACCGACGGCTCCGTCATATCATCCAGATAGCACCGACGGCTGCGTCATATCATCCAGCAGTAGAGACGCATGCCCAATCCTTATTGAAACTACCATCCCTCACAGCAGACTTTCGATAGCCCTCTAATATGTGTACAATATACAGAGATTCAACGCTTTTTGACATTTTTGCACACATTGGCATAACGTGGGGGCGCGGCGGAACACTAAAAGACCAGCTACGGGAGTTGAAGATGATTGGCAGGACGACACGCACGGAAGCAGCCGTTGAATAGTAACAGACGCAAAACCTTGTGGATTGTGTTATCCAGTATCCTGGTTGCACTTATCCTCCTTGGCGGAGGGTCCTATTACTGGTTGACGAGACCGCTGACGCATCATGTCAAATACCCTGCCATGAGTGTGCCGCCAACGAACACGGCGGAAGCGCCGAAACCCGAAGGCACGCGTCAGACCGTGCTGTTGATAGGTACGGATACCCGCCCTGGGGAAACCGGTGGCAACACGGATGTCCTGATGTTGGCCAGTATTGACCCAAAGAATAAACGCATTGAAATGCTCTCGATTCCCCGCGATACAAAGGTCATGTACCCTGACGGTTCGTACGCCAAGATCAACCAGGCCCTGGTGCTTGGTGGGCCAAATTTAACAGAATCTCTGATTACCCAACTCACAGGGCAGCCCCTAAGCAACTACGCGCTCACTCATTTCGGCGGTCTTATAGATATCATCAACACCATTGGCGGAATTACAGTCAACGTGCCAGAACGGATGTACTACAACACCGGTGATAAAGAATACAACATTATCAACCTCCAAAAAGGTGTACAGACCTTAAATGGTGTCCAAGCCTTGGGATTTGTTCGCTTTCGACACGATGCCCTTGGAGACATTGGTCGCACTGAGCGCCAGCAGCAATTCCTCAAAGCGTTGTCTGACAAACTGCTCCAGCCACAGAACATCACCAAACTGCCGACCCTCATTCGAGAATTTTGGGGAACCATTGATACGGACATGTCGCTGCTCGATGTCCTGAAGTTTGCAGCCAATGCCGAGACGTATCGCGGCTACCAGATTATCCATGAGACTCTGCCCGGGTCGTTTCACAACCCGGACCCATCCATCAAAAACGACCAAAGCTACTGGATCGTCAATCCACTTGAAGCAAAATACATGGCAACTCAGTTTTTTGAAAACGGAACAGTGCAGAAAAATCCCGTTCAAGACCCAAGCGTGACCGAAAACTGGACACCGCCCACCTCCGCGTCACAAGGGACGAACAACACGATTGGCAATACAGGTCATGGAATCACCGGAGGGACGAACACCACGGCCAAGTCGCCGGGACAACCCACGCCGTCCAATCAAGCGGTGACGAGCACGAATAGTGCCGCGCCGAGCGACAACAATGCAACAACTGGTACAGAAGTAAACACAACTGGAACCACTGGCACAACCGGTACCGAAACGAGCGCGAACTCCTCGACTGACCAAACGGTTACAGAGCCTACCAAGAATATGGTCGTGTCCGGAAAATCGGCATACATTAGGTCTGGCCCCGACACGACGTACCCTGTCATCGCGTCCGTGCTGCATGGCCAAACCATAACCGTTATCGGCGCATCAGGACAATGGGATGAAGTATTTGTCGAACAGGGACAAGTTGGCTACATTGCCAGTTGGCTTTTATCCCCAGCCAGTTAAGGCAATATAGCTGGGGTATTGACGCAGAATGGGACAATCATCAGAAAAGGCTGTCCGCCTCAAGTCGAGACGACTTGGCGGAACAGCCTTTCATTCGATTAACCGCTGCCTTCTTGCATGTACACTGCCACATCCACCGACCGAGGCTTGAGGCACGCCAGGCTACCTAGTAGTGGCTGACTCGACGCTCTTCATCAGCTGTTTTGGAGCCATGCAAGTTAACGAGCAACCTCTCCAGGTCAAACAACTTTCCTTCGATGCGATGCAGATGCGTCTGCATATCATCGATTTCCTGTTCTGCTTTGTAGTTAATTGCAAAGTCAATAATCGACTCATGTTTATCTCTAGCTGCCTGTCGATTCTGGCTCATCATAATCACTGGCGCCTGGAAGGCGGCAATAAAAGACAGAATCAGATTCAACAAAATGAATGGCGGCTTGTCAAAATGCGCTGGTAATGTTAATCGCAGCGTGTTCCAAACAATCCAGGCGCCAAGAAAAACCGCAAATGAAACAATAAACGTCCAACTGCCGCCAAATGTGGCGATTCTATCGGCCAATCGATGAGACCAAGTGGTTTTACGCACGTACTCTTCGTCCAAGTGAGCCATGATTTTGCTTTCGTAATGGTTCACCAGTCTGTCGATGCGCCGGGCATCCCCCTCATTGATGGGGATATCAAAACCCTCAATCTTTACAGAATCCTTAGCATCTTGCGGCTTCACAAAAAAATTCCTCTTTCCCATCGCCAACAACTCCCCTCGTCGCCAGGGGGAATTGCCAACGCTAGAAAAGAGGGGGTACCAGTGTCTCAGGACGCTGAATCCCACCTTGGGAGCAGGGCAATTCCCCCCATATTAAGTTAGGTTCAGGATACGAGCCATCCATGGAAACACGGCAACTCCTTCTGTTGAAGTTAAATCACTCGTTCCTATCATAAGCAGTGAGACACCTTTTGGCAACTCTTAACTCGCCTAACTGTGTCCACGACGGTGTACATTATCGCATTCATGTGGGCTGTGTGGGCGGTTCAGACATGCGTAAAGTGAGAACGGGAGTCAAACGAGGGTTATGCTGTCACCACCAATAGCCGTGAAAGTCCTGCATCGACCACGCGTCTATCCACTCAGGAGACGGATTCGGGATGGGATAAAATGGAGCAAGCGCCGGGTAAGATGACCAGTACCAGTTTGGCTTTCTCATACTCTCGAACCAACTGTTGTCTTGCCGCACACGGGGCAAGGCGGCGGGAGGGGCAGCCCGCCTCAGGGCACTAGTGCGCGGATCTGTGCGCACAAGCCAATCCCACAAGAGGTCGAGGTCTCCGTCCATCTTCATTTGCCTCACCCACCTTCGATGATACGTTACCCACGCCGGTCAACGTTGGTCCTATCGTATGTTCTGGCGTGTTGAAGGTGTCTGTTCACCCAGAATCCAGTCAACGACTCCAGTTAAACTTGTGGCTTGAAACTCTGCTGTTGTCTTCCCTGCTCCGATAAATGCAGTTTTCATCCCCGCTGCGATGCCTGCCTCAACATCTGTTTCCCGGTCCCCTACCATAAAACTGTCATCGAGCGAAAAACCCAGTTGTCTGTGCAAATCAAGGAGCATTCCAGGCCTCGGTTTTCGACAAGAGCAGCCAGCATGAGGGGCGTGCGTACACGCGGCGATCCGCTGGATTGTTGCACCGTGTTCTGCTAGGCGGCGCAGCATGGCGTCATGAATTTGGTCGAGCCCCTCTTGGGACAGATACCCGAGACCAACGCCCCCTTGGTTTGTTGCCACGCAAACCAAAAAACCCGCCTGATTCAAGCGGGCAATGGACGAAGCGGCATCTGGGAATAAAATGAGTTCATCGGGAAGATTTACAGGTCTGGAGTTGTCATTGATAACCCCGTCTCTGTCCAGAACCACTGCACGTTTCATTGCAGAGCCCCAGCGAGTCGAGCGGCTTCACGAAATACACCCGACATATCAAACTCCGCAAGGTCATTGGCAAGAGCTGCGAGATAAACCTGAGAGGCACTGCCGAGGACCGGTGTACTTGCTGAGATGGTTCGTGAGAAATCATTCATCAGGCCAAGGTCTTTGGCCATGTGTTTAAGGGCAAAGGCCTGAGGATAGTCGTCACGTTCCCACATTGGGCTTTTGGCTGTTAGGATGGGAGCCCACGTAGCCGTCTGTTGCAATACCTCGAGCCATTTCGTACGCCCAAGCCCAGCTTTGTCCGCCACCGCCATGCACTCCGATGCGGCCTCCACAATGGCGCCTAGATAAGCATTCACGAGCAATTTCATGCTGGCTCCACTGCTAACCGGACCAAGATAAAACGCTGTTTTACCCATCGACAAGAAAAAGGGTTCCAATTGGCGATAAGTCGCTTCTGCACCGCCGACCAAGAATACCAAAGTCCCGTCTGAAGCAGGACCCACGGACCCAGAGACGGGAGCATCCATCCACTCGAACCCTAAATCGGCCAATCTGAGGGCGTACGCCTTCGTTGCGTCTATCCCGATGGTACTCATGTTAACCACCACTGCGCCTGGTTTCAGATACTTCGCGACCTCAGAACTGCCGAACAATATATCTTCAACTGCGGCGCCATCCGACACCATCAGGCAAACAACGTCAGCACCTGTCACCGCGTCTTCTGCTGACGCGACTGTTTTGCAATCGCCTAGGTCAAGTGACTTATTTGTACGATTGTATGCCGTTATTGCGAATCCTTTTTTACTCGCATTGCGAACCATCGGAACGCCCATATTGCCAAGCCCAATCCATGCAAACTGTTCCACGGTCGTCACCTCTGTTCTTCAAGGTCCTTCTCTACGATGTCCACAACACGACCGATGATGCGTACAAACTCAGTCGCATCTTCTTCGCCGAGGCGTGTCAAAATGAACTTCATCTTTTCGCTTCGGGTCTTCCGAAAGCGGTCCACAAGTTCTCGACCTTGGTCAGTAATTTGGATGTGAACAACTCTGCGATCATCCTGCGACCTCGTTCGCTCGACTAGCCCGTCCTTAACAAGTTCATCACAGACTTGCGTCACAGCCCCCGGACTTAGCCCAGATGCTCGAGCGATATCCGACGCCTTTGCTTGTGATGAATACATGAGAAACCGGAGAATAAACATCTGGCTGGCCGTGAGCCCGAAATCCTTGCCGGCATGCTTTGTCTTCATGATTTGCTGTAATCGCGACATGAGTTCTTCAAATGCTTCGTATTGTTGGTGCATCGACGATTCCACATGACTCACCTCCTTGTGCCCGACAAACATCCTACGTGTCATTTTAGCAATTTAAACATTTTGATTCCAGACGAACGGGGGAAAAACCCAACTCAACGCAAATGACTCTCATTTTGATATTACCCGAAAAATAAGATTAATCTTCCTTCCTTGACAGGGCTTCACAGTTTTCGACAGAAATGTCGGACTATCCGTTTTTCAAGCGCATCAAAACGACAAAGTTCGAATCTGCCGACGTGCACGGCCCTATTCAGCGGGCAGCTCTGGCCGTCTTCGCAGCAGAGATAGTTCCTCATTCAACGGTCAGGTCTGTACGACTTCGTAGCAGAGATAGTTCCTCATTCAACGTTCAGGTCTGTACGACTTCGCAGCAGAGATAGTTCCTCGTCTGTCAGCTCTCGGTACGTGCCAGGTGGTAAGTCCTCATCTAATTCCAGATTTCCCATCCGAAACCGACGCAGGTACACCACCTGTTTGTCAATCGCCTCAAACATGCGCTTCACTTGATGAAATTTTCCCTCGTGAATCGTAACTTCTACTTCCGACACTTCATCTTGTGCATTCAGGATGACCAATCTGGCCGGCATGCATGTATAACCATCGTCCAGTTGAATCCCAGCAGAAAACGCTCGCACGTCCAGTTCGGATACACGCTGAGTTACCTTTGCGTAGTAGCTCTTGGGAACATGCTTTTTCGGAGATAGCAAGTCGTGCGCTAACTGGCCGTCATTGGTTAAGAGTAGAAGACCTTCCGTATCCTTGTCCAGGCGTCCGACAGGAAAAGGATGAAACGCCTCGTCCTCCGGCTCCAGCAGAGACACAACCGTCTGTTCCCGACTGTCTTCTGTAGCAGAAACCAGCCCGGCTGGCTTGTTCATAAGTAAATAGACGAACTCACGGTAAACGATTCGTTCGCCGTCCACCTCGATAACATCGTCATATGGATTCACATGACTCGCTGCATTCAGTACGGCATTCCCGTTTACAGTAATCCTGCCATGGCGGGCCATGTCCTTGATTTCCCTCCGGCTGCCGATACCGAGATTCCCAAGTACCTTATCCAATCTCAACCTCTTATCGTTCCCCACAAGAACATCCTCCCAGAAAACCTTCCACTTCCACTTCCACTTCCACTTCCACTTCCACTTCCACTTCCACTTCCACTTCCACTTCCACTTCCACTTCCACTTCCACTTCCACTTCCACTTACCGGGACGGTCTGTTGGACAAAAAACTTCCTGGAGACACGCCGTAGAAACAACGTATCACGAGAAAGCGACATTCTCCAAATTTTGCTCCTTCCCATCCACGTCTTGTCTTCCACATCTTGTCTTCCCGCCTCTCAGCGCCCCCAATAACGCCCTCGCAGAGACTGTCGATTAACTTGTAGGTGCTTACGCACCGTGGGTGCGTAAGGGAGCATCAAAATCAGCAAAACAGGCGTTTCTTACGCACCGTGGGTGCGTAAGGGTTCGTCGGAGTGGCTGGCTGACCGCCGCTTACGCACCGTGGGTGCGTAAGGGACCGCCGGAGCGGTTGGATGAGCGTTGCTTACGCACCGTGGGTGCGTAAGGGACCGCCGGAGCGGTTAGCTATGCACTGCTTACGCACTGTGGGTGCGTAAGGGACCGCCGGAGCGGTTGGATGAGCACTGCTTACGCACTGTGGGTGCGTAAGGGAGCATCAAAATTGGCAAAACAGGCGTTTCTTACGCACTGTGGGTGCGTAAGGGGTCGTCGGAGTGGCTGGCTGAGCGCCGCTTACGCACTGTGGGTGCGTAAGGGACCGCGGGATCGGTTGGCTGGGTACTGCTTAGGCATGGTGGATGAAAAAGTGTCGTGCTCGTGACCTGTCAAGTTAATTGACAGTCCCTCGCAACCGGTTATTTTATCCGTTGTGATGGATAGCACGCTCACAACGCGCTATGCAGCCTGGGATGAATTGAGAAGAAGGAGATAACGCGCTCGCAGCGCGTTATTATTCGTCGGGAGACCAGATAGTGATTCAAGAACGCGTTATCGTCCACTGTTGGAGAGTTAACGCGCCCACAACGCTCTATTTTTGGGACGACTCGGTATGTTGAGTTCCAATAACGCGTTCTCGAAGCGTTATCTCTACTCGGCCGCGCTCTCTCTACCGGGACTAAGTCAGGTGGCGAGCAATGCTAGAACTTCAGTACACCTAGTTCCGCATATCGCGCACTCCATTACGCTTTTCGACAAGATGAATTAACAACTGCGAGTTAATCAACAGTCTCCCACAGCGCACGATTCCTTACCTACTCAAGTGAGTGAATCGGAAATTGCGAGTTTTTAGCTCGACACGTCTGTTCATGGCAGAAGTGACGATAATAACACTGCGAAAGACAGGCGGATGAGGTGCATCAGAGATACTTGTTAACAAAATCCGAAGGCCGTCTCACTTGAGACGGCCCTCAGAATATCGCTGTAACTGGACCCGCGGAACTCCCGATTCAAATTCAGGAGCTTGTTACCCAGAGATCCAATATCATGAACGTCCTCTCTTTAACCAGTCCGTAACTGTTACAACACGCTTTGCCTGATGTGCAATCGCCGCACGGGCCGCCTCATCAACAGTGCCGCCTTCGACTGCTGTAACGCTTGTCCCATAAGGATTTCCACCGGCACCAAACAACGACTGGTCCGTGTACCCCGGAGCGACCACAATGCATCCCCAGTGATACATAGTCGTGTACAGGGAAAGTATCGTCGCTTCCTGTCCCCCGTGCGGATTTTGAGCGCTGGTCATCGCGCTGACGACCTTGTCTATGGTTTTGCCCTGAGCCCAAAGCCCGCCCAACGTGTCGATAAATTGCTTCATTTGCGACGGGACGTTGCCAAACCGCGTCGGGATGCTGAATATCAGTGCGTCTGCCCACTCAATATCTCCGGGAGTCGCAACAGGAACTCCTCTCGTTTCTTCATAATGGGCCTTCCACCCGGCGTTTGACGCAATGGCTTCCTCCGGTGCGAGTTCAGGGACCTTCAAGACCTTGGCATCTGCCCCTTGGTCTTGGGCCGCCTGCGCGGCAATTTGGGCCATTTTGTGGTTCGTGCCCGTGGCACTATAATAAATCACAGCAAGATTGACATTTGCCACACGACTCACTCCATCCTTTATTTAACCGGTTCCTGATAAAGAGTCTCCCATCGGCACTCCTTTATGTATCAAGGGGTAGGTGCAAAACGCAGCGATAACCAGTATGATGACTAGGAATCCTCCAACTCCTGATGGGTTAAATTCGGGCAGTCCTACGAGTTTCGATAATTTTCGCGCGGGATAATCTGTATACTGTAGCCACGCAAGCGATGCCGTACTCAGAAATCAGCGAACACCTATTGATAAAAAAGTGATGTAAGGAGACAAATTTTATGACATGGACGCAAGGCCAACCTTTTCGCGGTAATCAATCCCCATTCATCGACCCAGAAGGAGAGGACAACAACAAAACAGCGACTCCCCCGCCGTCTCGAACCTACACCAAGCCCTACAATCGACGAAACGATGCTCCTCCGCAGCGACAGCAACAACAGCAGCAGCAAGCTCCACGACACACAATGAAACAATCCGAAGTGGCAGCAACATTTACTCAAGAAGGGCTGCAAACGTTTTCCATGATCTTTTCATCTGCCGTCGAGGCAGCTATCGCCAAGTCACTGCCTGAAATTGTCGAGCGTTCAGTCGAACGTAAGTTTCAATCACTGCTCTTACAAGCTAGAGACGACATCGCCGCGCTGACACATGATGTTGCTGCCAAAGTTTCTGAGCAAATCGACAGTGCTTTCCAAGCACACCTCGAGAGACTTGTTGACCGCATTGTAGTCAGCCGCATTTCGAGCGCCGGTACAGTGAATCAGGCAACGAATGAGGTCGAGTCAAACGCCTACGCGGCATCAGACGACGGTCACACGGAGTCGTCACATGTTCTGTCCGAGTCACAGGGTCTATCGGAGTCACATAGTCTATCGGAGTCTCACAGGATGCCGGAATCACGGTACCCGGTAGAATCACAGAGTCACGAACACACATCTGATTCGGAAACACTGGATGCTCCCGAGCACGACCTGCAGACCAGTGCGCAAAGCCAACTCCTAGCCAACGCCACCACGCCGAACACCGTTGACACCATCAACACTGGCAGGAGCCAGACTGCATCACCGGACGTTGCAGCCAGTGGCACAGCGACAATTCCAACCACTGCTGCAAGCACTGCTGCAACCACTGCTGCAGCGCCTCATGCAGCGACGAAGGCAACAACAAAGACAACAAAAAATGCAACAAAGAACACGGCGACGGACATCGCGACCAGTGCAAGCAACGACGCGACCACTGACAGAACCAACACAGCATCTAACGTGGTATCTAAGGCGGCAACCAACACCGCGAGCCACGCGGCATCTAACACAGCATCTAACACAGCATCTAACACAGCATCTAACACAGCAACCACTGACGCGACCCCTGACACAACCAACGACGCGGCGAGTGACCGAAAGTCCCGAGTGGCATATGAACTCGGACTCGTCATTGAAACAATGAAAAAAGCGGGGCGGCCACTGCGGACCTCCGAATTGCAGTCACTTATTGAAGACGTACGCTGGGGCAGCAACCCCTCCGTCAAGATGACAACGTTGATGAACCAGTCTGCCGGCCGTATTCGACGAGCCGGACGAGGATTGTACATTTACACACCGTAAGCCTCGCGACACGGTAAATATCTATACATCGTGAGGGACTATCAATACACCTCACGCGTTCACTAGTATAAACGTTTCATTAAACGTTTCATTAAACGTTTGATTACGCCAAATGCACAGCACCAAAGATCCGACCTCCGTGAGCCACTGACCCATCCTCGCAGCGACTCACGGAGATTCGGAATTTCGTCGTGACAGTCCTGCCAGTGGCAATCTGGACATGCCACGATTGCCACCATTGCCACGACTACCAGAACTGTCAGGACTGCCAGACCTCCCAGATCTGCCGGGAGTCCGGAAAACCCCCACGCCCAGTGTCACGAGAGGCAGTACCACACCTACGAATACGGCGATAAACGGGTACGAAGAAAACAAGAAGCGGTGAATTTCCTCACGCGACATTGGCAGCAAACTGAGGCTAATACCGGCGACGAGTACGACGACTGGCAGGACATAGAGGGTTTCTCTCTGTTCCTGAAACATGTGCGAAATTCCTCTTGCTGCTCCGAGTACATAAACTGAAGCCCGAATATACGCCCCCATCGTCCAGAGCAACACGCCGACAATGTCCATGCGTTCGAACAAACCAGAGATCTGAATGTACTGGATTTGAGAATATGTTGGATATGGCAGGACTCTTGCAAGGTTTTCTCCGAACACCATAATCGGACCAGTCGCAGGGCCAAAGAACATCAATCCCAGCAGGCCAGCAGCAAAAAGACCGTGTTTCGGAAGTTTCTCAATCTGGTTGACGTCCGCGTAAAACATTCCAAACACGACGAGGTCACAGAACATCACAACATAGATAAGGCTCCCATGCATCAGGTTCATGAAGGAGTGGTCCAGCAGCGGCAATAGTTTGCTCGGGTCCTTATCCTTCATACTGAATAAGGTTGCCAAAATGCCGAAGACAATCAGACCGGGGAGCAAAAGTTGTATGACGCGCGTAACCACTTCCCCCCCTGCCCGCACGACCCAGCCAACAAGTAGAAATTCAAAAACCAGAAAAAATTGCGCGGGTGTTTTGGGATAAATCAGCCCCATAAATATTGACAACTCTTGAATTGTCAATGCTGCGATAAACAAGAAAAACAGAACATAAACCGCCGACACGACGCTGCCGGCCCACTTGCCGAAAACAAGCGCATTGTGCCGCGCGATGGTTTGTCTGGGATAAATCACTGCCAACTTTTGGTGAAGATAGAGGATACCAGCACCGGCGACAGTGCCGATAATCAAGCAGAACCAAGCGTCACGCCCCGCCGCCTGAAACACCAAACCGGTGTAAACAAAATGTCCATAAGCAATGGCGGCTCCGTAAAGCCCCATGAAAACTTGGAAATTCGAAATGCGTAGTTTGTTCATGCGGACAACCATCGGCTTAACGGCTGCATCCAATTCTCTAAATAAGCGAGCGGACTTCGCGGCACGTTAAATAGCGTTAAATATATACCCATCACAGCTAATCCCACTCCAGTTAAAGTCACGTATAAGAGCCACGCCTTGATACTTCCTGTAGTCTGCAGGGCTTTAAAGTCAAACACAGTCATCAACCCGAGAATGCAGACCACCGTTATAATCAGAGAGAGCATATTCATCCTCCTCGTTTACCAAGTGAAAGATATCGCCTTCGTGTTACCAAGTTGACGTTATCATTCCACTTCTGCGTACGTTGACCTCGACTTGGAGTTCAACAGGGAGTTCACTGTACGCGTTTCGCCAATTTGCCTTGACGGAATGCCACCACCACGGATACCGTCGATAGATGTCGTCCATCATCCCAATCGGATCGGCCTTATATTGGTGCTGTAGTTCGTCAAGTGCGGCCCTCATTTCACTTTCGATGTGGCCCGAAATTGCGGTCTGAACGCGCTCGACGTTGGCAGGCTTGTTCAGATCGAGACGCGTGCCGTTCTTGACAATGTCATCTGTCAACTCCATGCGCAGTACCACTTTTGGTCCGCCATTCACCCACGTGACCGTGCGCTTCATCTTGGTGCGGAGAAGTTTCGTGCTGATAGACCCTGCTAATCCGGGAATCTGCACGGAAGACAGGTCGTCCCGCATAATGCCACGCAGCCACAAAAAGCCTTCAAATTCATCTCCCCCCAGCCATCCGACCAAACGACTCTCCCGGAAGACGGCGATGTGACGCAGGGCAAAACCGGATTCCTGTGCTCCGTTGACAAATGTAACGGGCTCGATGCCAAGCGTATACGGGTCACCGTGAGCTTGGTCGGAAATGAAATTCTTGACGGTGAATTCCACTTTCGTCGACTGCCTGGTAAAGCCTATGACGGCCTCTTGAGGCAAGCGCTCAAGCGGATACGGGAGCGTGAGGATGTCTTTGGCAGACTGGTGATAGCCAACGAGAATGATGGTGCGCAAGCGAGATATCCGGTTTCGCGTAATCTCATCGAGCAAATCGTGCACACCTGCTTTGGCAAAATCCTCGCCCACCACTGTCACTCTGCGATGGCTCATGATGAGCTTTCGTGACAGGTTGCGGCGGGCATCGTCGAGACACGACACCACATCCGGTCCCGTCCCCTTGGCGAGCACAAAGGTGTCTTTCGATCCCGTTGTGCTGCTTGGCGATCCGCCACTTGTCGTCCCGAGGGCACTCGGTACCGCAATTTGCAGATAGCCGTTGATGACTGGATGATCCGCATTGTTCGCGACATCAAGCCCGCTTGCTGTGGCAATGGCGAGTTGGTCGATTTCCGCTGAGTCCCAGCAGCCCGTCAGGGTGAAACAGACGAGGATGACGATGAACACACGCCAAAATCCATGCATGGCTTCGCCCCTTAGGTCCGGTTCTGTTTGGGAATTTGGGTCAGCGGTCCCATCAGTTCCCCTTGTCGCCTGCGATTCGCTTTGCTGTATTGCATTGGCCGCTTCGTCATCATCCACCGCGGTGCACGGATGAAAGTGTCAAGGAACCCCTGACCGTCAAAGGGAGCAATCGGAGCGAGATAGGGTTTCCCGAATGACCGCAGGCTCGACAAGTGAATGGCAATCGCAATCAGTCCGATGACAATCCCAAACAGACCAATCGTCCCGGCCAGGATAATCAGCGGGAACCGCAGCAAGCGGATGGAGATGGCGAAGTTGTATCGCGGAATACAAAAAGAAGCGATGCCTGTGATGGACACGATGATGACCATGGGGGCTGACGCCATGCCCGCTGCCACCGCAGCTTGCCCAATAACCAGTGCACCCACGATGCTGATGGCTGACCCAACAGCTTTCGGAAGACGCACACCAGCTTCTCTGAGAGCTTCGAACGTGATTTCCATGACGAGCGCTTCTGCGACGGCAGGTAAGGGCGTCGCCTCTCTCGACGCAGCCACGGACAAGAGCAGTTTTGTTGGCAACATCTCTTGATGAAATGTGGTGATGGCCACATACAGTGCCGGTAAAAACAGTGCGAAATTCAGGAACAGGTAGCGCAACAAGCGCAGCGCACTGACAATCATGTACCGTTCATAGTAATCCTCTGCCGCTTGCAAGGCTCCCCAGAGATTGATGGGACCCACCAGCGCGAACGGAGAACCGTCCGATAGAATTGCAAACTTCCCCTCCAGTAAAGACGCAGCCACAACGTCGGGACGCTCGGTGTTCTGCACTTGCGGGAATGGCGAGAATGGGCTGTCTTCTATCAGCTCCTCAAGGTAACCTGAGTCAATCACCGAGTCCATTTCGATGCGGTCAAGTCGCTGCCGAATTTCCCGGACAACCTCAGGGTCAACAAGTCCGTCGACATAAAAAAGGACGACCTTGGTCTTCGAATAAAGACCAATGGTGATGGATTCCATGACCAGATCCGGTGTGGGCAGACGCCTACGGATGAGCGAGATAGAGGTGCCGATGTTCTCCGTAAACCCTTCACGGGGACCGCGGATGACCGACTCTGTATTTGGTTCCTCAATAGCCCTGTCTTTGCGCTTCACTGCACTAGACCCAATCGCTGTCGAATCACCATCCACCAACAGCACAACCAGTCCGCGCATCAGCGCCTCAATGCCCTGGCCGAGGTTATAAATTTCTTCACTCTCAGCCACGGCAATATACTCTTTGTCAAGTTGGCTGGTAGACAACCTCCGCTGTGCATTTTGAAGTTTGGTCATCCTCGCCTTGGTGAGCGGTTCGAGGATATGCGAATCAACATGCTGTGAATCAACAATTCCCTCGCAATAAATGAGGCATGCGTCCCGTCCATCGTAGAGGGTAAACTCGTAAAACACGATATCTGGCGCTTGATGAAAGATGGACCGAAACGAATTCATGTTTTGTTTTAGATTTCGAGACAAAGGAGCCTTGTCATAAATTCTCTCGCCGTGTAACCCGTGCCGCACTGCTTCTAGGGCATACCGGTCTTTTGTGCGCCGTCGCTGAAAAATGGACAAACCAGCCGCCCTCCCTTTTGATGGTTAATCTGTACTGGCGGCGGCTAGAAAATGCACACTGAGGTAAAGAGACCCAACAAGAAGGAATTCATCAAGAGGGAACTCGCGTCTGACCACGTAACAACACCGGTCGAGAACTCGGAATCCCCGCAAACACGTCCGTCCTATCTGTAGACGAAAGCCGGGGCAAGATGACCCCGGCTTTTGGTTACACAGATTCCAAAACACCTTTTGCTCCGAATCACCTTTGACACGCCTGCGAACCACCTTTGACACGCCTGCGAATCAGCTTTGAAACGCCCCTCCGTCATGGGGTACTGGCAACGACAACACCCCGCGAAGGCACCCAGAACAGGCGCTGCCCCGCCTGATAACGCGGACGGCCAAACTCGCGCACGACAACCTGCCCCACTGGCGTGCTGAGTTCGTACTCCGTCGTGACGCCCTGATAGCGCACCAGTTCCACCGTTCCGGCAACACCATGAGGCTGGATGGCGCACCATTCCGGCCTGCAGAGAACCGGAACCACGCCTTCAAGACCTGTTCCCAGAGCGGAGGCATTCTGAGCACGCTCGTCGCTCATAACCTCGCGATTCGAGCCGCCCTGTCCCCGCCCCCCACTGCTGATGCTTTCATCGCCTGCTAACTCAAACTGCCGCAGCCCCCCACTGATTCTCGCGCCACTGGCGACTGCGGTCGGGCCCATATCACCACTGGCTCCCCTGTCAGCAGTCACTTCGGTGCGCTGCGGCAACGCGAACCCGTTCGACGGCCACTCCAACTGCATGGGAACCCGAGTCTCTCCGATGAACATCTCGCCGTCTCTATTTACAGTCACGTCAATTGTGAAAAATTTGCCCACAAGACCAGCTACCTCGAGGGAGTTTGGGCGTTCGTAGATTTCTTCAGGGGTGCCAATTTGCTGTATCGATCCGTTGATGAGCACCAACACCCTATCGGCAATCTCGAAAGCCTCTTCAATGTGGTGCGTGACATATACACAAGCGATTCCGGACTGTTGCTGTTTGCGGCGCACCTCTTGCGCAAAGGCCTCTCGGTTCTTCGCATCAAGGTTGGCCGTCGGCTCATCGAGCAAGTAGAGTGACGCATTCGCCGTCAACGCTCGTGCCAGCCCGACGCGCTGCTGCTGGCCGCCGGAGAGTTCATCAGGCAAGCGCTCTGCAAAACCCTCCATGCCCATCGTACGCAATGTGTAAACCGCCTTTGCATACGACTCTTTCTTATGCATGCCTCTGCGTTCAAGCGGAAAGGCAACATTCTGCCACACCCGAAGCTGCGGCAATAAGGCATGCGACTGAAAAACCATGCCGATGCCGCGCTTTTCCGGGGGCACGGAGAGTTTCGGGCTTGAGACAACGGATCGTAATATCTGAACGTCCCCTGCGGACGGCCTCAAAAATCCAGCGATAACGTTGAGCAAAGTGCTCTTTCCTGAACCCGATGGCCCAATCACCGCCACGAGCTCTCCTTGGCCCACACGAAAGGACACGTTGGAAAGGACCTGTTCTGACCCAAGGGACAGACAAAGTCCGTGGACAGAGAGCACCTCTTGGTCGAGGTCATTGCCTGATTCGACTTTCGTCTCATCATGAAAGCTGCCGGGATGGTCATATCTCTGCATACGCCTTCTCCCCTTTCTGCACGCTGCGCCTTGCTTGCAGGTGATTCAACATCATTGCTGCGGCGAATATCAGGATGGTCATTGAAACGGAAATTACGGCCATGGTGCGTACGTCCCCTGCTTGCTCTGCATTCAGCACAACAACAGCGAGGGTCTGTGAAGAAGGTGTGTAGAGGAGCGTGGACATGGTAAGTTCATAGACTGCGCTGATAAACACCAAAACCGCAGCAGACTCCACCACGGGGGCCAGAAACGGAAAAACGGCAAAGTAGTACCCGGACCACTTATGTGCACCAAAGACACGTGCTGCTCGCAGCGGAGTCACCGGCACCTGCGGGCGTACTTGAACAAGCGTGTCAGACAGTCCCCAAAACCTTGCTACATAAGCCAATACGATAATCAAGGACGTGCCGTACAGCCAGCGGTTAAAGGCCAAGATGACCGCGACGCCGACCACAGTCCCTGGCAACGCATAAGGCACCGAAGCAAGTAAATTCAGCCAGCGTGCGAGACGAGTGGAAAGGGACAACTCTGCCAGCACAAGCCCAAACACAGATACCAGCGCTGCCGCATAGCCAGCCAGTAATACACTGTGGAGGGCCGCCTGACCTGTACTTCCGGTGTAGATGCGGAACATCCCGGCAACGTCCCAGTTTGCAGGGACGGGCGCTAGTCCATAGGCCTTCGTAAGCGCCACGAGGATGGTGGCAATGAAGGGCAGGAAAACGGTGAGAAAAGTGTACGCGAACAATACAAAGAACGCGGTCTTTTTCACAGGCGACAGGTTGCCGGGAGAGGTGGTCTCCCCTTCAGCGCGACCCCGGACCACCTCTGAGCGTACACGCGACTTGTTGAGTATGCGACTGAGCACCATGATGATGATGACTGTCAGCACAAGCAGCATCGACAGTGCAACAGCGGACGGAAAGCCGTTCGGTGTTTCCGACGTGAGGTCTGAGTAAACCTGTGTCGCGGCAGTCTGAAAGTGACCGGGAATACCGAGTTCAAACGGAATGCCAAAGTCTCCGATATCAAATGCAAAAATGAGGGCACTCGCTGACAAAAACGCAGGTCGAAGCAAGGGCCAAGCAGCGAATCGAAACGCCGCAAGGCGATTTGCTCCGTGGACGCGAGATGAATTCAGAAGTTGCTGTGGGACCCGAGCGAGAGCACTAGAGCAAGCGAAGTATGCCAGCGGCGCACTGTGGATGGCAAGCAACACAACAACCCCAAGCCAACCAAAAATTCCTGCCCATGCAAAGTGCAGCGTAATATCGGTGAGCCCAGCCCGCGCATAGGCCTGCAGCCAAGAAAAGGCCCCAATGAAAGGCGGTATTAAAAGGGGCAGGAGAGCCATGGCGTGGCCAACCCGGAAGAGACGTTTTGGCAAGCCGTGTAAAGTCCACGCCGTTGCATAACCAATGACCACTGCAAAGACAGTGGCCAGGAGGGACGACCAGATGGAGTTCCAAAAAGCCTGACCGTCCCCGGTTGCAAACAGATGATGCGAATCTACAGTGGCCGCGAAAAACTCCTTGATGCCTGTAAAGAGGAGCATCGCGAGTGGCCACGCCACCGTTGTCAGCACAATCAGCCAAAGTATTCCGTGCATGCCGTGAAAGCGAACCTTAAGCTTCATCCTAGCCATCTTCCCATTCAAGCTGTCTTCTCGTTCGCGCATCAATACTTTCTCAATTGAAAATGGCTTTGAACTGGCCCAGGATGTTCTGGCGCTGACTTCCAATGCTGCTCCAATCAACGTTTGCCATCGGCGCATTTTGAGGTACCAAGTCGGAGGTGCCAAGCTCCGGGGCAAGCCCAACGGAGGCTACAACCTTTTGCCCTCCAGAGCTAAGCAACCAGTTGACAAAGGCTTCCGTCAACGCGTTGTCTTTCCCTTTTACAATGCTCACGGGCGCAGGAACAGGAACGGACGCGTCAGAAGGCCAGACTTCAACCACTGGAGACCCCTTCTTAACCAGTGAATTCGCGACGCTGTCCAAAGTAATTCCGATATCTTCACGTCCTGAAGCCACATCAGTGCCAACGGTGTTGGTCGATGAAACCACCGTAGCCCCGTTTTGTTTCAGGGACTTGAAGTATTCATAACCATACTGCTTTGAGAGGTAGCCGACCATGCCGAGGGTGGTGCCGGAATAGGCGGGATCGCCTAGCTCCACCTGTCCTTTGTATGCAGCATTGGTCAAGTCTTTAAACGATTTCGGAATTGGTAGCGACATACCCTTGTGATACAGAATGACGTTATGAAAAGTAAATGCCCCGACCCAGTCGCTGCCCTTCAAGGACCCAGGTAAACTGGCTGCTTGCGGAGGCAGGTACGAGGCAAGTACGTTCTGCTGACGAAGTGGGGGCATGACCGTAGGATCCGCTAACAGCAGCACGTCGGCCTTAACCCCGCCGGCTTGTTCCTCAGCGTTGATACGCGTAATGAGCTTGCCCGTGCCTGCGGTTATCATGTTGACCTTGGCGTTCGGGTCGAACGACTCGAAGGCATCTGCTATCGCTTTCCCATTCGCCGTGGTCAGGGCTCCATACACGGTAAGGGTACCTGCTGGTTGACTGCCGCCAGTCCCCCCACTACTGCCGTTTGCGGCGTTGGTTGCGTTCGCCCCGTTGCTCGGGTTTGCCGCTGTGCCTGACGAAGTTGCACCGCTACCCGCGTTGCTTGTGCTCGGCGTGGATGCTCCACAACCAGATACAAGCAGGGTCGTCATAGCAATCGCTGTCGCCATCGACGAAACTATCATCTTGCGTTGAATCACCCTAATCTCTCCATCCGTTGTTGTTCTGATATCCAATCTAATCGGTTCGAGAGACAGTTTCATCAACGTTAAATTAACTTTTCGTAAAGGTTTTATGTAGACAGCCACATGACTATCGACAAATTCAATAGGTAGACGAAGACGTACATTTGGGACAAGCACGGCAATGATGTCCCATAACAATAGTGCAGCCCTCGGTGGTCAGCCGAGGGCAGTTGTGGGAGTGACATCTCTTGCTGAGAATCCAGAGGAGATGTGTGCTTACAGTCAAGAATACGCCTGATTCACAAATCGATGAACAGGTTGTATGGACTGGTCCAATCATGCCATCAAGATCATCTGCTTTGACCTGCCCCCAAATCTCTAGCTGCTCGATAATCAGTACGTGCTTAAGAAATTAAAGGGAGTTGGTCAAAATGAAAAAAACTCTTTTAGCAACAATGGCCTTATCAGCACTCATCCTTGCAGGTTGCGGAGCAGCTCCGTCAAACAATACAGCAGCTCCAACCACATCGCCTACGCAGACTAGCAATCAGGCTGATAACAGCGCGAGCCCATCGGCATCAAACAGCAGCACGACGGCAACAGCACTGAAGAGTCAAGAAATGGACCTGACGATTCTCCCAGGCAACCGCCTTGGCCCAGATGGTAAGATGCATGATACTTACGCACAGACAGACCTGAATGTCGTCCAGGGTGTTCCTGTCAAGCTGACGATTTACAACTATGACAGCGGCGAGCACAGCTTTAGCAGCGCAGACCTCGGCCTGAATGTTCAAGCCAAGGGTTCCACGAAGAACGGCGTACCTGGCGTCACAACCTTTACGTTTACACCGTCTAAGGCAGGAGACTTCAAATGGCAGTGCGTTGACAAGTGTGATGGCGGTATGACAAGCTACTCGATGACGCATGATGGCTATATGATGGGTACCGTGCACGTCCTACCGCAAAGCACCAACAAACAGTACATCGACCTGACGATTAAGGATAGCTTGCAATACGCAGCAGCCGACGGCAAACTGCATAATTCGTATTCGCCAGCAGACTTCACCGTTCAAAAAGGAATCCCGGTCGTCCTGACCGTTACCAATTTCGACACCGGTGACCACAGCTTGTTCTCACCTGGCCTTGGCATCAGCCAAGTCTGGAAGGGTGCCAGCAAAGAAGGCGTCCCGACCGTGACCACATATACCTTCACGCCGACCAAGACTGGTGCATTCACATGGCAGTGCACGATTCAATGTGACGGCGGTATGCAGAGCTTTTCGATGACACACCAGGGTTACATGATGGGCACCATCAACGTTGTCGGCTAAAGACACACTTGACCGCCGCACATCAGGATTAAACAGTAACCAGTGACTGAACCCAGGCTGTCACCCGCGCAGCGAAAAAAATGCTAGGACTCACAGCGCCTGAAGGAGCGGCAAAGTAGTAGGCCGCTCCTTCAGGCTTTATAGGCACCTACTTCGCTTCCGGCGCAGAAGAACACCTAATTTCGAAATTTTCTGTCCGAAAATATTACTCATCATGGACATATTTCTCGTCATACTTCTATTACTCATCATACTTCGTTGTCCATTAACTCCCGTAAGAGCCCGGATTTCCCCCATGGCCCTTAAAATTGGTTTGACCTCTTTCCCTCCCTTATACAAATCCTTTTCCTTTGAATCCATGGTAGAGTGCCATCCAACAACTCTGTACGATTAAGTAAATTGGAAAAGAATAAATCAATTTATATCCGTGACTGTAATGGTACACACCACACAATCCAGCAACCCATTCAGCTCCCAATGACATTAAAGTCCAACCTAGGATGTAGAGTGGGATGTATGACGGCTTCGGTTGTACACGGTCGTAAATGTAGAAGAAGAAATAGCTAACCGCGCCGAACATCCAGTAAGAGATGAAGTCCATTACCTGAAATTCAGACACGTCATTCACATCATAAAAGCTGACAGGTTGAACGCTCAATGAATGGTCGAAAAAGAAGCCACTGTATACCCCGCACACAAAAAAGACGACCGTTACTTGCCCGGAGAATCGCTTGGGGAATGTGAGCATTAAGGCGACCCCAACGCATAACCCCAAAATGATAAACCACTCATTGGCATTGAAGCGATTGTCATAAACAATCACGTCACCTCACCTTCCGTCTGCTCGAGGTGAGTAATGAACAAAGTCATAAGTCGCGCAAACACGATGTAGCCACAAAACAAAACAACGGTATAGCCAACGTTCCAATGTGGAGTGAACAAGATTTGCAGCCATTCCAGCGTTTTTTGCAATAGCACGTCCACCAATAACACCGCTACCACCAAACCAAGTTTTAGGAGTCGCGACGAATAGAGCATAAAATTCGCTGTAATAACCAGTTCGACAGGGACGCAGACTAGGCGTATTGCCAAGTTTGCCAGTGATTGTTCGACATGATTGCTTACCATGATCCAGCTAAGGTTTAAATGAAATATCGTAAAAACACTGAGTTCAAAAATGGTGCACATGAACAACAGGAACACAGTCTCAACCGTCGATAGTATTTTGGGAATGAGTGCAAGGACAGCAATTGCGCACCACGAGATGAGTACACACACCGCCAGAGACACGAACCGCCACCTACAATCGATTAGGATGGGTACTCACAATACAATCAACTCAACGACATCTCGATTTGCCTCTGCTGTGCAAGCTTTACCGAATCTGAAAAGTGCGCACCTTTGACTAGGACAATTTGTCTGATTACGTCAACATTCATCGCACCACGTCCACTCGGAGTTGTATTTACAAGTCGATTGTAGCCTTGGCGAAGGCATCGTGTCTTATGCGCATCTGCTTCACAGACGACGTCTGCCAGCGGGATTTATGTGATGTTCGCTTGTTTTTGTCGTTCGCGCAAGGAATGGTCTATGTTAAGAGGCGACGCAATAACAACTTTCAGACGAAAGCAGCGTGCCAAATCATATGATTGGCACGCTGCTTTTTTATGCTTTTACGTTGCAAAACCCTCAGGTATTTCGCGCCCGGAGGCGGTTATCTAGCCGCTATCCCCCTACTGACGCCACCCCGGGCTAACAGCGATTGGCTCGCACCCGGTTTAACACTTGCTGTATCCGCACGCCTCACATTCGTAGCAACCACCCGTGTGCACCAACGACAATTGGTGGCAATTGGGGCACAGGTCCTTCGCCAGCGTGAACGTCCGAAGCTGCGGAACCTCACGGACCGACTGCTTCTTCTCCTCATGGAGACTCACGGTTTCCTGGCCAGATGCCCATTCCTGGAAGGCGGCCTTGCGCATCGGAAAGGTTTCCGAGTGCTCAATGAGTGCCTTGGCTATCGCATCCGGAACGGACGTGATGCGCTGCGCTCCAAAGCCAACCGAACTCGATCCGCCAATACCAGAAAAGTGCCGCACCAGTTCAGCTTCCTTATTCGGGTTGTCGGAGTCCCTCAGATACAGTGTAATCGCACGTCCTAAAGCTTCGTTCGACGCATACACGTCACTGCCCGCCTTACCAATGTTGACAAACATCTCGAGGGCAACGTGCTCGTTCGGGTCGTCGTTGATGGTAATATAGGCCTTCCCCAGCGGTGTGTTTTTGCGGTAGGTTGCACCGTAAAGGACATCTGGCCGTTCCCTCTTGACGTAAAGCGGGCCTCTTGACTCCGCTCCAGTTGCGGACCCATACTCTGCCCCACGGACGCTGTCTACCCCGCGCACCCCAGCGTTTGCTCCGTCAGCATCACTGTCTCCTGACTGGGTCTGTGAATCAGATTCCTTGTCATCCTGCTTGAGTGACAGAATCTGCTCGGAACGAGATCCGTCACGATAGATGGTTACGCCTTTGCAGCCGAGGTCATAGGCAAGGTCATACAAATGCTTCGTATCTTCAACCGTGTACGAATTTGGCGCGTTACAGGTTTTTGAAATCGAGCTGTCAATCCAGGTCTGAAGCGCACCCTGGACACGAACATGCTCTTCCGGAGACAGTTCCATCGCCGTCACAAAGTAATCCGGCAAGGTTTCGCCTTCGTGTGAATCGAGATATTCCTGAACGATGCCTGCGTTTTCTTCGAACATCCCGAGCCGTGAATTGCGAAAATAGGACCATGCGTAGTAGGGTTCACACCCCGTGGAACATCCCACCATTGTCCCTGTCGTTCCTGTCGGAGCAATCGTCATTGTTGTCACGTTGCGGATACCGTGTTCACGCACAGCTTGTGCGACATGCGGACGCACCGCTGCCATTTTTTCCATGAAACCGGACGCGAGAAACGCACTGGCCTCGAACTTCGGGAACGGACCATTTTCTTTGGCGAGATCCACCGACTCAAGGTAACTCCACTCCGCCATCATCCCAAGCAATACGTCAATCAACTTGACGCTTTCTTCAGACCCGTAGCGGATGCCACAGTAGAGCAGAAGGTCATGCAGACCCATGATGCCAAGCCCAACACGGCGCTCGCTCATTTGGTTGACGCGGTTTTCCTCAAACGGGTAGTATGTCGCATCGATGACCGCATCTTGGAAGCGGATGCCGCTGCGGGTCGTTTGCTCAAGCTCTTCCCACTTGATGTGGTGCAAAAGAAAGTCAGCGTCATCGTCCGAAAACTGGTCTCTCAGCAAACGACCGATATACGCTTCTTTTTCCGTATCAGCAAAGGCAACGGTCTCGCCACTGTCCTTAAATCCTGCAGCAAATCGGCTCAGCACCACAGCCCCAAGGTTACAAATTCCGTTCGCGGGCAGCGGCTGCTCACCACAAGGGTTGGTCGCAACGAGCGGATTGTAATAATAGGAGTTTGACATGCGGTTGGCCCGCCCGAGGAAGACCACGCCAGGTTCAGCCGATTTCCACGCGGACAATGTCAGTTCATCCCACAACGTCGATGCAGACAATTCCTCTGTCACATCAAACGGTTGGTTGGTATCGCTCCACGCATCAAAATCCCCGTTAAATTCGTCGATTTTATCATCAGGCACATAACCAATGCTCCAAGTCTCACCGTTTTTCTTGGCTGCCATAAACCGTTCGGAAATTCCCACAGAAATATTGGCGCCCGTAATGACACCGTCTACTTGTTTGCAACGAATGAACTTCAAGATATCCGCGTGACGGTCATTCAGGATGAGCATCAACGCCCCACGTCGGGAGCCGCCCTGAAGCGTAAGCTGACATCCGACACTCATAATTTCACCGACGCCGACCGGCCCGAAGCCGTCCCCGAATACCTGATTCCCTTTGTCATACAACAGTCCCCACGAGTATGCACCGGAACTTCGCCCGTTGACACCGCGGACGTAGCTGTAGCGTGGCCGCAAAGACGACAACACCATGGAGACGCGCTTGCCTTCCTGCATCCGTTCCCACATATCTCCGAGTGTGGATGAAATGGTGCTGCGCTGGTCTCCGGGATACATGACCGATCCGACGAGATCGGTGAGAATCACAGCTCCAGCCTGAAGGATCTTGTCATACAGCATCCGCGCAGAAACGGGTTCCGACCACGTCACTGGCAGTCCTGCTTCTATCCAGGACTCCATTCGACCGTTCCATAATTCATCGTAGTTTTCCGTTGCCGTGTCCGGGAACACAAACTGCCACTCCGCGTCTTCCTCGACAGCCCGTAAAAACGATTGTGATACGCGCACCACTTTCGTACTGTGTGGATAGTCGGTGGCGAGGAAATCGAGAACATCACCGTGCCAGACATCTAAAATCAGATGTAACGATGCACGTCGATTTCCTTCTGCTACGGGAATATAAGTGCCTTGTGGCGGGATGCGCGACAAATTCATGCCGACGCCACCGCTTCTTGCCTGAATCTCAAGGGTTTGTCCAAACGACTCTGCGTAATCTCTCAGCTTTGGACCGACGCTCGGAATGACGAAACAATTGTAGCTCGTGGTCTTCATCCCCGTGCCCATCGACGCGTTGATGCGGCCGCCGGGAACGTAACGCCAGTAGTTTTGCAGTTCATAAAACTGCTCTTCCCAATGGTTCGGGTCATGTGTCACTTCCGCCGCTCCGCGAGCCACTCTGCGCCACATCTCACTCGGGCTCGTCTCGAGAAGCACATCAATCTGCGTGAGCGGTAAAGACTCTCTTGTCCCATCTTTGAGTTCGACCACGGCGGAGTGAGCGTCGTCCTGCAGTTCTACCACGCGTGCCAATTCATGATACGCGCGTTTCTTATCCAATACGGCAACGACAAGCGAGCCAACCTGAAGCGACTCCTTCTTCACGTCCTTGAGTAAATATCGGTCTGCCACAATGCGCTCGCCGGTCGCTCCAAGGAAATCATTTTCCCCGAATGGAAGCATATTTTGGTCTAACGTCTGTTCCATGTACAACGCCTCACTTATGTAGGGTACTTTTTCAAGTGCGTCCAATCTTCATGCGACGCCTTGACAAAATCGTCACCCGGAAATTTTGTCAGATGTTTCAGTCAACAACGATAGCACCTCTTTAGCTAGACTCTCCACATCTCTAAACTCCCGGTAGACACTGGCAAACCGGACGTATGCAACGCCATCTAATGTCTTTAAGGCATTCATCACACGTTCCCCAATCACCGACGAAGGCACCTCTTGTTCAAAGTCCATCCGCAAACTTTGTGCAATACCGTCTACTACACGCTCCACTTGTTCCGTAGAAATGGGTCGCTTCTCGCACGCCTTGGTTACCCCACGGTACAATTTGTCGTACATGAACTCTTCCCGTTTGGCGTCTTTCTTTATGACCATCAACGGACGCTGCTCGACCCGTTCGTAAGTCGTGAAGCGCCGCAAACAAGCCTCATTGACACACTCACGGCGCCTTCGGATGGTCGCACCGTCTTCATTGGTCCTCGATTCAATGACGCGAGAATTTTCCATGTGGCAATAAGGGCAGTTCAACGAGGTCACTCCTCACGACGACTAGAAAACCAGATGTAGCGTATAAGATGGTTGCATCGACGATTATACACACTACATATGTGGCTAGCAACTCTATCATCGTGAATAAAAACAGACGAATTTGACCAAAAAAATCCACACAGGACAACGGATCTCAGCCGATTTCCAGCCAATTTTCGACATCAACAAATATTTTTCGACAACACCACAAGGAGGTTCGAAAACCTGACAAGGAAGCTCACATCAGAACAAATCTCGCACAGAGCCGACGACTTCATCCGGGGTCCATTCATCAGACGTCACGTCATGACGCGTGGCGTGATTAGGCCTGATTTCATCAGGCGCGGCTTCATGAACAGGCTCTTCCCGGTGTACTGGTTGATTGGGTGCGTGACCCACTTTTCCATTAGTGGCCCTGGCGGCGCGCCTTGCTGCCTCTGCAACCCCGGTTTCGACCATGATGCTGTAAAGCCCATACAGGCGTCCGCAGCGGATATCGGTGTCAGGATTATCCCCCACCACAAACGCGTCTTCCCTGGCGACGCCAAACCGTGACAGGGCATAGCCTACGAAGTCAGGATTCGGTTTTCCAGCAACGTATGGGCGGACACGAGACGCCGTCTCCACAAAGGCTCCGATGGCCCCGTTGCCCGGCAGGAAGCCGTCCTCAGCAGGCAACTGAACGTCTCCGTTGGTCAGAATGAAGGAACCAAGTTCTGCGGTCTTGCGACAAAACAGTGCGAGCTGTGCGTAATTCACCTGCCAGTCTAGCCCGAGTACTGCTGCTTTCACGTGGTGCAGGCGCTCGCCGACTTTCGGGTGGCGAACTGACAATGGCTGATGCCCCTCTTCACGGAGTGCTTCGTGGAGGCCGTCCTGCCCGATGTAAAGGACATAATCCCCAGCAGTTGGCGGACCAATGCGGCTAGCGGATGCCTGCGCGGAGGTCACAACTTCATGGGGAAGGCCTTCAATGCCCATGCGCTCAAGGTGTTGAACCACGGCCATTGGCGTGCGTGTCGCATTATTCGTGAAGAATACGGGCTGTATGCCTCTGTCCCGCAGTCGCGCGATGAACTCTGCGGCACCCGCGATGGGTTGTGAGCCGCGGTAGAGGGTTCCATCGAGATCGATGAGTGCGAGCTTCCAATCCACATCCCTATGCGTCATGTTCATCACCACTGCGCATCGGATGGAACTTCTTGCCGCTGAAATTTACGGCATCTTCGGGAACGCCCATGCGGCCGTTGACCACCCTGGCTGCAACGAACAAGAAGTCGGAGAGACGATTGAGGTACTTCACCACCTCAGGCTGCGCCACACTAGCGCCCTGCAACCGTACCAAGCTCCGTTCGGCGCGCCTTGTCACTGTACGTGCCAAATGTAGTGCTGCTCCAGCCGGATGTCCGCCCGGGAGAATAAACTGTGTGAGCGGCGCATTCTCTGCATCGAGCGTGTCTATCATCTGCTCTAGCAGTTTGACGTCCTCCGCAGAGATGTATGTGTCCTCCCGCTTGTCAGACGGGGTCGCCAAATCTCTGCCGACGTCAAACAGGTCCCTCTGAATGCGCTGGCACATCCTCCGCAAGTCATTATGTTTGTCGTCGGCTGGCAAAAGTGACAACGCAAAGCCAAGACATGAATTGGCTTCATCTACGTTGCCGTAGGCCTCGACTTGCAGGTCATCCTTGCGAATTCGACGCCCGTATATGAGACTCGTTTGTCCAGCATCTCCGCCACGAGTATAAATTTTCACGGAACAACACTCCTTTTCGTCCTTAGTGCCATGCCTATCTGTTCATGCAACGTGCGGTGCATGGTACCATAGGTTTCAACAGATTTCAGCCGGTACTGCAATTGGTTACCTGACGGTCTCGCACTCACATACAAAGGGGGAATTGTTGTGAAACTGGAGTCCATTCACGTCTACCACGTAAGCCCTCATGTTGTGCAACTACGCATCCCGACGCCAACATTGCCGCCGAGCTTTGAAACCAACAGTTATATCATTCACGACGGCGCACAAGCGGTTTGGGTTGACGCTGGAACCACTGACACGGTGTTGTTGAACCAAGGACTCGATGTCCTGAATGGTCTCGGTCAACCGCGATTGCTTGCCCTCATCGCAACGCATTACCACCGCGATCATACGCATGGGATGCCGTACATGCAAGAACGCACGCGGGCTCCCATTTTCATCCATAGGGATGATGAGAAAGCGATGCGGGCCGAATTGGCCCCTATTTCCACCCTGCCGCTCGAAATTGCAGCCATCCCGTCGACCTTCACCGTCGGCAAGCTTGCTGTCCATGTCCATCACGCTCCGGGACACACACGGGGCCACATCCACGTCCACATTCCCGCCGACAGTGTGATTCTCGTTGGCGACCACCTCGCGGGCGATGGCTCGGTTTGGATTGGGCCACCGGATGGCAACATGGAACTCTACTACCGCGCTCTCGACACCATCGCATCCGGCGATTGTGAGATTGCCGGGCCAGGGCATGGACCTACGCTCACTGACGCACGAGCGGCGGCGGTGGCACTCAAGGAGCGTCGTCTGAACAGGGAGCAACAGATATGCCAACTGTTAGAGAAACAACCCCTCACGGTCGACGACATCGTCAACGCGATATATGTCGGCAACGTCCCCGAATCGGCAGAGTGGGTTGCGCGGCGGACGGTTTTGGCACACCTTGAGCGACTCATGGGACTCCACCGCGTCGCGTCGGACGTGACCTCCGGCAAGTGGCGATGTGTCTGACCCGAAGTCTGCTGTCGTGCAAGGGCGGATTACGGTTGCGGCGGTGGACCCGGGATGTGCAGCGTTTCAAAACATTCCTCGACAGTCCGCTGCCGCTTCAGACCCTTCAACATGGCAACCGTTGGCGGAGCAGCGGCATATTTCCCGGACTCCGTCTTACTAAGCGTCTCGGCGACGTCTAGCCAGCGGGCCCAATCGTTCTCTTCAAGATGCACCGAAGGTGTCAGCTCGGTCTCCACCATCCGGTAGAGAAAGAATCGCGTATCAAAACGGGCTGGCATCGTCGGCGGGGTGACCCACCGTCCGACAAAGCGCAGCCTGCCAAAATCGACTTCATAACCGTTCTCATGCAGCCATGACTGATATGTCACTTCAGACTGCAGCAGTTTCGCCTGCGTCGCATGAGAGACGTACTGCTCAGCCACCGCTCTGCCATGCTGCGAAAGAGCGCATGCCCAACCTATCTCCTCCGCACACTCACGCAGTGCTGCCACTGCATACACCGCGTCGTCTGCGTTCATCCCCGCCGTTACATGGACATCTCCTACCATCTGCAGGTGATGCCTGTCCTCTTCGTCGACAGCCCCCCCGGGGAATGCAATATGCCCAGGCAGGAATCGCATGTTCTCTGACCGCTTTAATGTAAGCACCTCTATGCCCATGTGACCATCCCGCACCAGTAATAGTGTTGCAGCCGGACGGATGCGCACATTTTTCTCATACCCAATACCTGGATTTTCGGATGTCACTCCTCTGCCCCCTCTTCGGTATTTCAGGATTGATGCCAGGGTCGTATAATGAATCGGACATGATGATGGAGGAATGGCTAGCCGATGCAAGATAAACCAGCAACATACGGCCCATTAACGTACTGGCGCGACTTACTGCGCCTGTTTACAGGTGAGGGCGTCATTCACGAAAACCTGGATATTCCACTCGACGAGGCAGTCGTCAGGTCACGCTACGCATCCTTCTGGAGCAGCGCGCTCATAGTGTATGCCATCGCGATGTACCTTTTAACAGGCCACAACAAGCCTCAGTGGACAACTTCTCTGCCGCTGGCCGTCGAGCTTTTGACTTTTGTTGTTGGGATTGTGGTCGTCATTGTCGGCGCAGGATTCGCCGTCTACGGCCTGCTCCGCCTCTACACCCTTGTCGGACACAACCTGACAACCAACTTGTTCAAAGTCCGTGGCCAACGCTTACGCTTGCTATCAGCAGAGACAACGCTGCTCAGCCTCGTCGCACCGTTTGTCGGCGGTTTGATGGTCCGTACGATGTTCCCCGTCCTCGGATGGGCCATCATGACGGCAACGGTCCTTTACGCCGTCATCCTCGCAGGAAGGGTTTACAACACCATCTTCCACACCACGGGCATATCTGGTTTGTGGGTCTTCTTGGCCGGTACGCTCGTGACGTGGTTCGTCCTTGCCATTGGCGCACTGGCCGTTGCGGTCGCTGCCGGCGTGATTGGATTTCTGCTGTTACTCATTTTGCGGGGCTTTCATCACTAAGCCTGAGCCCTGCAAATATCCTTTCGGCGCGGCAATCCGCCGGTGCAAGCGGAGCAAGCGTCGCCGCCATCCGGATGGTCACCGCCGTGACAAATCGTCCGGATGGTCGCTGTCGGTGCAATCGTTGCAAGCACCTAGATGGTCCCAAGTGTACGTCCCTGAAAAGACATGAACAGCTTCGCCTGTCATCAAAATCTGACCATCCGCAATCTCGATATCGAGCGGACCTCCGAGCAAATTCACACGTACCCGATTGTCGAGCAACCCTTTTTTTACGCCTACCGCGACACTTGCGCAGGCTCCTGTTCCGCAGGCAAACGTAATGCCGCTTCCACGCTCCCAAACCCGAAAATCCAATTCCTTACGACTGCGCGGCGTTACAAACTCAACGTTAATCCGCTCCGGGAACCACGGATGGTGCTCAATGACGGGTCCGATGGCTGCTACATCAGATGTCACGGCATCCTCAACAAAGGTCACGAAATGGGGATTACCAACGGAGACGAGAGTCCCACGCAGCAACTCGTCCCCAACAGGCACTGCAACTTCATCGGTTGTGGTCGCCTTTCCACTCATGGGGCCACTGTATGGTACCTGTGCCGGGCCGAGGCGGATGGGTCCCATGTTCACCGTCACTTGCGGGACCTTCCCCGTTTCATCCACACTCACCTTGGCGTGGAAAATGCCACCTTTTGTTTCGACACGAAACTCTTGCGTCGACACGAGACCGTGTTCATATGCATATTTCGCCACACAACGCAGCCCATTTCCACAGTTCTCCGCTTCCGATCCGTCCGCATTAAAGACCTGCATCCGTACATCGGCGGCTGTCGACGGACCGATGATGATGAGCCCGTCAGACCCGATACCTTTGCGCACGTCACTCACGGTCCTCGCAAGCTCTGTCAGTCGGTGCCGAACTGACTCAATCTCTTGCTCTTCCACGTAAATATAATTATTGCCAAGCGCGTGCATTTTTGTGACACGCAGCTCCATCCAGCGTCATCCTTTCGGGGCACTTATAATCGGAGTCTACCACAAGGTCCGCCCTCATGGCATGCCAACAGCGGCGCCAGGCCACAAGGCATGCCTTGTGGACCTCCGGGAGTCTTGCATCGCGAGCCCTTGTCGGGGAGACTTGCAGGGTGACCACAGCGGATAGCGCATGACGGGTGGCTATGTCTCAGCTCGCGGGTTTAGCGCGCTCAGATAAATGGCACTCTCTAGTTCTCTGGAGGAGAGGTAAGCACAGAGGAAACT